>NZ_JBYSZM010000031.1:0-92168 GCF_058787155.1 Sphingobium sp. FW305-3-2-15-F-TSA7
CCCCAACCCCTCTCCCCCTAAAGGGGGCGAGGGGCTTTAGAAGCACCCCGCCGAACCCTAAGCTTCGCCGCGGGTCTCGATTAGGGCGGCGGCGATCGCCTCGGTCGGCGACTTTCCGCCCCACAGGACGAACTGGAACACGGGATAGAAACGCTCACATTCGTCGATCGCGGTTTCGACCAGCAATTCGACCTGGTCGAGCGAGAGGTGGTAATCCTCCTGCCCGTCGAGCAGCGCAGCATGGCGGAACAGGACGATGCCGCTCGACGACCAGAGCTCGAAATGGCCGAGCCAGAGCTGTTCGTTGATCAGCCCGAGCGTCTCGTACATCTCCGAACGCTTCTCGTTCGCGACCTTGATATCGGGCAGCGCCAGGAACTGGAGGACGCGGTCGTCCTCGCGCCAGACCGCGCGCAGCTCATATTTGGTCCAGCTGCCGTCCATCGTCGCGACGATCTCGTCATCGCTGACACGCTCATGCGTCCAGCCATGCGCCGCATAATAGGCCTCGAGCATCTCGATCGGCGCACCGCTCGCGCGATCCGCTTCATACTCGTCCAGGGTCATGCAGGTGTCGCCAGTGCCGTTTCCATGGATGCACTCGTGCAACCGCACGGCCCCGAAGACAAGGCAAAACCGCCTATTGCGGAGATTGAACCGGGGACTTTCCGGTGGATCAGCCTGTGGATTTCGGCTTCCCCTTGGCGGCCGCCTTTGGCGCGGGCTTCGCTGCCGGCTTCGGCTTGACGCCTTCGAGCGCGTCGAGCCGGGCACGCAGCGCGTCGGCCTCGTCGCGCGCGGCCGCGGCCATCGCCTTCACCGCCTCGAATTCGTCGCGGCTGACGAAATCCAGGCCACCGATCCATTCCTTCGCACGCTCGCGCGCCGAAGCCTCGGCCTCGCGGCCAACCCCGGCCAGCGTTCCCGCCGCGCCGTTCACGAACTTCACGAAATCGTCGAAAACACGATTCTGCGACTGCATATTATCCTCCAGATCGGAGATTGGCCCTTGCTACAGGTCTATCTGGGCCTTGGGGGTCGCGGGCGCAAGGGTCGCGGCATCGGGATTGAGGCGATCGATCTGGTAATTGAGCGTCGCGGCGAAGCAGAGCCAGGCGAGATAGGGCAGCATCAGCAGCGCAGCGCCGGGCCGGACGCGCCAGAAAGCAACCGTGGTCGCAACCGCCAGCACAAGCATGGCGAGGATGACCCAGAAAGCGGTGCCGATCTGGTGTGCGGCGAAGAAGATCGGCGACCAGGAAAGGTTGAGCAGGAATTGGCCGACGAACAGCGCGATGGCGATGCCCCGCCCGGCCGCGCGGCGCGCGTTGAGAATGACCGCGAGTGCAAGCCCCATCATGATGTAGAGCAGGGTCCAGGCAGCGCCGAATGCCCAGCCCGGCGGCATGATATCGGGTTTCGCCAGCGCATCGAACCACGGATTGCCATAGCCCGAATTGGCGATCCGTCCCGACGCGACGCCGAGCAGGACGATGAGCGGGACCGCAATGAGCGCCCATCGCGCAAAGGACCAGCGAAGTTGACCCTTTGACGCGATTTCGCTCATGCGATGCTCCCTATTCCGCCGGCGCGGGCACTGGCGCCGGACCGCCAAGCTCACTGTCGAGCGCGCGCCCGACTGCCTCCGGCGACCCCGTATAGCGCGCCAGGCGGCTGTAGAGAATCGGAATGAGGAACAATGTGATGAAGGTGGCGATCGAGACCCCGAACACGATCACGATGCCGATCGCGATGCGCGATGCGGCGCCCGCCCCGCCCGTCGTCACCAGCGGCACCGCGCCCATCACCGTCGCGATCGAGGTCATCATGATCGGGCGCAGGCGCCGCGCCGCCGCGCGGCGGATCGCCTCGGCGATCTCGACGCCTTCGTCGCGGATCTGGTTGGCGAATTCGACGATCAGAATGCCGTTCTTGGCAGCCAGGCCGACCAGCATGACGATGCCGATCTGACTGTAGAGATTGATGGTCTGGCCGGTCAGCGCCAGCCCGATCACCCCGCCCGCCACCGCGAGCGGCACGGTGGTGATAATGACGATCGGGTGGATGAAGCTTTCGAACTGCGCGGCAAGCACCAGGAAGATGATGAGGATGGTCAGGCCGAAGACGATCCAGATCGAGCTGCCGGTTTCCTTGAACGCCTGACTCTGGCCGCGATAGCCCACGGCCGTCACCTCGGGCGAAGCCGCCGCCTGTTGTTCGAGGAAGGTCAGCGCCTCGCCCAGCGAATAGCCGGGAGCCAGCGAGCCGCTGAGCGTGATCGCGCGCATCTTCTGGAAGCGGCCGAGGTCGCGGGGGCCGGCGGTTTCGCGCGTGGTCACCAGGTTCGACAGCGGCACCAGCGCCCCCGTCCGGCTGCGCACATAGATTTGCGACAGATTCTGGAGGTTCGACCGGTCCTTCGCATCGGCCTGGACGATGACGCGATATTCCTCGCCGCGATCGAGATAGGTCGAGACGCGCCGCGAGCCGAGCAGTGACTGCAATGCCTGGCTGATATCGTCGACCGACACGCCGAGATCGCCGGCGCGCGCGGTGTTCACGTCGATGCGGAGCTGCGGCTTGGTTTCCTTATAATCCGAATCGAGGTTGATGATACCGGGATTGGAGGCGGCCGCCGCCAGGATGCGATCGCGCGCGAGCACCAGCCCCTCATAGGTAGTGCCGGCGATCACGAAATTGATCGGATTATTGGCGGAACCGCCGCCGCGTCCGCCGATCGGCGCACGCACCGATGCGTTGCCGCGCACCGTCGGCGTATCGCGCAGAATGGCATTGATCTTGTCGACCACGTCCTGCGTCGTCTGCTCGCGTTCTTCCCACGGCTTCAGGAAGATGGTGAAAGCGCCATTGTTGAAATCGTCGGTCGCGCTGAAGCCGCCGGGGGTCCGCGCGATGATGTTGGCAACGGTGCCTTCCTTCACCATCGGCAGCAGCTTGTTCTGCACATCCATGACGTAATGATCCATCGTGTCGAATCCGGTGCCTTCCGGCGCGTTCATCTGGACCTGGGCGACGCCCATATCCTCGGCCGGGATCAGTTCGGATTTCATCAGCGTGAACAGGCCGCCCGCCGCAGCGAGGAACAACAGCACGCCGCCAATCGTGATTGCAGGCTTGGCGATGATCCGGTCGAGCCGGCGGGCATAGGCGGTTTCGAGCCGCTGGAAGCGATCGTCGATCCATTGGGTGAAACGCCCGCGCGCCTGATGCTTGAGCAGTTTCGAGCAGAGCATCGGCGCCAGGCTGAGCGCGAGGAAGCCCGAAAAGGCGATCGCCGCGATCATCGCGACCGCAAGCTCGCGGAACAGCAGCCCGGTCTGTCCGGCCAGGAACATCACCGGCACGAACACCGCACAGACGACCAAAGTCGTCGAGATCACCGCGAAGCCCACCTGGCGCGTGCCCTTGAACGCGGCGACCAGTGGCGTTTCACCCTCCTCGATGCGGTGATAGACATTTTCGAGCACGACGATCGCGTCGTCGACCACCAGACCGATGGCGAGCACCATCGCAAGCAAGGTCAGCAGGTTGATCGAGAATCCCGCCATCCACAGCACGGTGAAGGCGCTGAGCAGACAGATCGGCACCGTGACCGCCGGGATCAGCGTGGCGCGCACGCTGCCCAGGAACAGGAAGATGACGAGAACGACGAGCACCGCCGCCTCGATCAGCGTTTCCCAGACCCGTGCGATCGCGCGGCTGATGAATTGCGAATCGTCGGAACCGACCATGATCGTCATGCCGTCGGGCAGGCTTGGTCGGATCATATCGGCTTCCGACTTGGCGCGATCGGCGACCTCAAGCGTGTTGGCGCCCGACTGACGCACGATGCCGAGGCCAACCGCCTGACCGCCGTTCCGGCGGAACTGGGAATAGGGATTCTCGGCCCCCTCCTCGACCCGCGCGACATCGCCGAGGCGAACGAGATAGCCATTGGCGCCGCGGCCGACGACGAGCTGCGAGAATTCCGCAGCCGTGGTGAAGGGACGCTCGACGCGCAGCGTGACGTTCTGGTCCTTCGATTCCAGGCGGCCCGCGGGCAGCTCGACATTCTGGCGGCGCAGCGCATTTTCGACATCGGCGGGCGTGAGCTGGAAAGCGGCGAGCCGCTCGGGCTTCATCCAGATGCGCATCGACGGCCGGGCCTCGCCCGCCAGGAAGACGCGCGCCACGCCGTCGATCGCGGAGAAGCGGTCGACAAGATTGCGGTCGGCATAGTCGCTGAGCTGGAGCCGGCTCCAGCCCGGCTTGGAAACGACAAGGAACAGGATCGGCTGCGAATCCGAATCCGCCTTGCGGACCTGCGGCGCCAGCGCTTCCTCGGGCAGATCCTGAACCGAGCTCGACACACGATCGCGCACGTCATTGGCCGCGGAATCGATATCGCGACCGGGATTGAATTCGATGGTGATCTCGGACTGGCCGTCGCGCGACCGCGAGCTGATCGCCAGGATCCCCTCGATGCCGGCAAGCTGCGCTTCGAGCACCTGGGTGATGCGCGATTCGACGACGGTGGCGGCGGCACCGGTATAAACGGTCTGGACCGAGACCACCGGCGGATCGGTGTCGGGATATTCGCGCACCGACAGGCTCATGAACGCGACTGCGCCGACGACGCACAGCAATATCGCGATGACGGTGGCGAAGACCGGCCTGCGGACCGACAGATCGGAAAGCTGCATTCGCCCGCGCCCTTAGTCGCCGGAGGCTGCCGGGCGCTCGCCGCGTGCGCCCGCGAGCGCAACCTTCATCCCGTCGGTGAGCTTGACCACGCCTTCGGTGACGATGCGCTGGCCGGGCTTGAGCCCCTGGAGGATTTCGACGGCGCCGTCCTGGCGCGCGCCGATCCTGACCGGGACCCGTTTGACCTTGCTGTCCGCGCCGACAATGAAGACGTAGCTTTTGTCGCCCTCACCGACCACGGCGAGTTCGGGAACCGAAAGCGACGTGCGCGCGGCCGATTCGACGGTCACCGTCATCAGCATGCCGGGCTTGATCGCGCGATCGGGATTGGGCAGCAGCGCCCGTACCGTCACCGCGCGCGTTTCCGCGCTTACGACCGGATCGATGCTGGCGATGGTGCCGTGGAACGGCCGGCCGGGATAAGCCGCGGCGACCGCGTCGATCCCCTGCCCCACGGCGAGCGTCGACAGCAATGTCTCCGGCACGGTGAAATCGAGCTTGATGCGCGAAACATCGCTGATCGTCGCGATCTCGGTCCCCGCACTGACCACCGCGCCCGTCGAAATATTGCGCAACGACACCCAGCCGCTGAACGGCGCGCGGATCACGCGATCGCCGATCGAGGCACGGGCCTCCGCCGCCTGCGCGGTCGCCGACGCGGCCAGCGCGGTCTGCGAGTCCACCGCAGCGCGTGTCGCGAAACCGCGTGCCTTCAACGCGGCGAGCCGATCGAGCTGCTGGCGGGCCTCGGTCGCGCGCGCGCCGGCCTCCTGAAGCTGTGCGGTTTCCTGGCCCTGGGCGAGCACGGCGACGACCTGCCCCTGTGCGACATAGCCGCCATCGCCGAAATTGAGGCGCGTGATGCGCTCGGTCACCGGGGCGGAAAGCACCACTTGCTCATTGGCGAACGCCGTGCCGACCGCATCGATCCGGTCGATGAAGCGCTTGGCCACGGTCGCGTCGGCACGCACCAGCGGCTCGCCGCCATGCCGGGCTTCCTTGCCGCCGCCACAGGCGGACAGGAGGAGCATCACTGGGATAACGGCGGATATGCGCATGCGCGTCGATCGATGTTCCGGAATGATGGGTCTTGCCCCCGATCGACCCAGCTCGAACGGTAGCAGAGCCGGGTATCGCGCGGGCACGCGCTTGGCAATTCCTTAGTCTGTCGCAAATTGTCGCAAAGGGAAAAAATTATCGATCGATGAAACATTTCTGTAGCCATAGCCTTCGCGCAAGGCGCGTGGAGCACTCACCGACATTTCAACGACGCGCGGCAACCAGGAACTCGACATTGCCCTCCGGGCCGGTGATCGGACTTTCGACGACACCCGCGACCGTCCAGCTGCGCCCCTCGAGCCATGCCACCACCTCGGCGCAGACGCGCGCATGGACGGCCGGATCGCGCACCACCCCACCCTTGCCGACCTCTTCGCGGCCCGCCTCGAACTGCGGCTTGATCAGCGCGACCAGCCGCGCATCGGGCGCGGCGAAGGACAGCGGCACGTCGAGCACCTTGGCCAGCGAGATGAAACTGGCGTCGCAGACGATCAGATCGATGGGCTCGGGGATATGCGCCGCCGTCAGGATACGGGCACTGGTCTTTTCATGGACGACGACGCGCGGATCCTGGCGGAGTTTCCAGGCGAGCTGGTTGGTACCACTGTCGACGGCGTAGACCCGGCGCGCGCCGTTGGTCAGCAGCACATCGGTGAAGCCACCGGTCGACGAGCCGACGTCGATCGCCACCGCATCCGTTACGTCCCAGCCGAAATGCGCGATCGCATGGGCCAGCTTGATCCCGCCGCGCGACACCCAGGGATGATCGCGGCCACGCACCTCTATCGGCGCGTCCTGCGCCAGCGCCTGCCCCGCCTTGTCGATCTTGCGCTCGCCCGAAAAGACGAGGCCGGCCAGGATCAGCGCCTGCGCACGCGTCCGGCTCTCGACGAGCCCGCGATCGACGAGCAGCTGATCGGCACGGGATTTAGGCATAGAAGGGAGTCATGATCGTGGGGGCCTGCGAATAAGCTGCGCCCCGCAATGCAGGAAAGCTTTGGCCACGCCAAGGACTAACGCCCCCGGCATCCAGCGGTTCAGCCGCCGTCGTGCTTTTCCAGATAGCTGCGCATCAGCTTGACGGCATGTTCGCTGAGCGAGACCAGCACGCGGCGATGATCGCGCCCGTCGCTGTGGCGGACGAGCAGACCGCGATCGAGCAATTGCTTCACCCAGCGCTGCGCGGTCGAAAGCGGCACGCCGGCGCCAAGGCTGGCATCCGACAGACAGATGGGCTGACGTCGCTCATGCGCGATGAACAGATCCAGGAGAATATCCCAGGCCGGTTCGCCGAATATGTCTGAATCGGGCGCGAACAGCGCCCTCCGGCTACGGCGCGCCTGATAAATCCGCAGCGCGCGCTGAAGCGGTGAAAATGTACGATCCTGTTCCATGGCCCCACATCCCCCCAAAGATAATCCCCGTATCTCGGCGGCTATTCGTGGTTCTTACACGCAATCATGCCAAATATCCACCCATATCGGAAATAATATTCATCCAATATGGCAGTAATTTCCTAACAATACTTGAAAAAAAGCTACGCCCTCTGGCGACGCGATGTCGTCATTCCCGAATTATCAAAAGATATACCGTACGCGGAACAGGTTACGCAAGACAGGTGTCTAAAATACGAAAACCGAACCACCCACCCCAGGCAATGCAACTGGTCTCATCTATACGCCCAAAGCTTCCGATCTGCAATTGTTCGAAGAGCAATGCCGAAATGGACTGGGTGCGTAACGAAATTTACGGCGCGCAGGGCCGTGCGGCAAACGCCGACGCATCCCAGCGCCGACGAAAGCGAGGCCGATTTCAGACCAATTCGGACCAATCCACGACTTCGATCGCTTGCGCGACCTGGAATCTGCCGCCCTTGCGCTGCCCGACAAAGCCGACCAGTCGGTCGGCTTCACACGTCGCGATCAGGCGCGAGCGCCCTCGATCACGCCGCTGCTATTGTGGCGCAGCGCCTTGAGCACGGTATCGACGATATGCGGCGCGTTGAGCCCCGCCTCGTCATATTGCTTCTCGGGCTTTTCCTGATCCTGGAAGATATCGGGCAACCGCATGGTGCGCAGTTTCAGCCCGGCATCGATGAGCCCCTCGTCGCTGGCGAGCGTCAGCACATGCGCGCCCAACCCGCCGACGCTATTCTCCTCCACCGTCACGGCGACCTCATGGGTCGTGAGCAATTTGCGGATCAGCGCCTCGTCGAGCGGCTTGGCGAAACGCAGATCAGCGACGGTGGTGCTCAGCCCCCGTGCGTCGAGCTGGTCGGCGGCCTTCAACGCCTCTTCCAGCCGGGTGCCCAGCGACAGGATCGCGACTTTCTTGCCCTGACGGACGATGCGGCCCTTGCCGATCTCCAGCCGCTCGGGAATTTCGGGCAGCGCGACGCCGGTGCCGTTGCCGCGCGGATAACGGACCGCGATCGGCCCGCTGTCGTGCATGGCGCAGGTATGGACCATATGGACCAGTTCGGCCTCGTCGGCGGCGGCCATCACGACGAAATTGGGCAGGGCCGCCAGATAGGTGACGTCGAAACTGCCGGCATGGGTGGCGCCATCGGCGCCGACCAGCCCGGCGCGGTCGATCGCGAAACGCACCGGCAGGTTCTGGATCGCGACGTCGTGGACGACCTGATCATAAGCGCGCTGGAGGAAGGTGGAGTAGATCGCGCAGAATGGCCGCATGCCCTGCGCCGCGAGCCCCGCGGCGAAGGTCACCGCATGCTGCTCGGCGATGCCGACATCGAAGCTGCGGTCGGGATAGGCCTGCTGGAACTTGTCGAGCCCGGTGCCCGACGGCATCGCCGCGGTGATCGCGACGACGGTCTCGTCGCGCGCGGCCTCAGCCATCAACGCCTTTGCGAACACCGCGGTATAGCTGGGCGGTCCCGGCGGCGACTTGGCCTGCTCGCCCGAAACCACGTCGAATTTCTGGACGCCGTGATATTTGTCCGCCGCCGCCTCGGCCGGGGCATAGCCCTTGCCCTTCTTGGTGACGACGTGGATCAGGATCGGCCCTTCCTCGGCGTCGCGGACATTCTCGAGCACGGGGATCAGATGGTCGAGATTATGGCCGTCGATCGGGCCGACATAATAAAAGCCAAGTTCCTCGAACAGCGTGCCGCCCATCGTCATGCCGCGCGCGAACTCGTCGGTCTTGCGCGCGGCGTCGTGGAGCGGGCGCGGCAGCCGCCGCGCGAAACGCCGCGCGAGATCGCGCAGGCCCAGGAAACTGCGCGAGGACACGATCCGCGACAGATAGGCCGACAGCCCGCCGACGGGCGGCGCGATCGACATGTCGTTGTCGTTGAGGATGACGACCAGCCGGTTGCCCGCCTGTTCGGCATTGTTCATCGCTTCATAGGCCATGCCGGCGCTCATCGCACCGTCACCGATCACCGCGATCGCCTTGCCCGGCTTGCCCGCCAGCTTGTTGGCGACCGCGAAGCCGAGCGCCGCGGAGATCGAAGTGGAGCTGTGCGCCGCCCCGAACGGATCATATTCGCTTTCGCTCCGCTTGGTGAAGCCGGAAAGCCCACCCGCCTGGCGCAGCGTCCGGATGCGGTCGCGCCGCCCGGTCAGGATCTTGTGGGGATAGGCCTGATGACCGACGTCCCAGATCAGGCGATCCTCGGGCGTATTGAAGACATAATGGATCGCCGTGGTCAGTTCGACCACGCCAAGGCCGGCGCCGAGATGCCCGCCGGTGACGGATACCGCCGAGACCATCTCGGCGCGGAGTTCGTCGGCGAGCTGACGAAGCTGGTCCGGCGCGAGCTTTCTGAGATCGGCCGGAGAAGCGACGGCATCCAGCAGCGGCGTCGCGGGTGAATCGGACATGCTTTCCCTCTTTGCGGGCTCAAGTCTTAGCCCCGCAACGACAAACTGTCGAACGGAACCGTCATGGCAATGCGGTGCAGAATCGGTGCAGACCCTTAATAGTGCATCAGCATTGGTTGAAATTCGGGTCAGGGCGGAGCGAGAATGGTGCCGACCGAGAACCGGAGCGCAGCGTACATCAGTACGTGAGCACCGGAAGCGCAGGGCGGTGCCGTTCGCAGTCCGCCCTCACCCGAATTTCCCTAGTCGCAGTCGGAGCAGCGGCCATGGACCTCTATAACCGGCCGCTCGGGCGAGAAACCCGCCTTGCGCGCCGCGGCGCGGACGCCGGTCGACAGGCTGTCGTCGTCGAGATGCGTCGCCTGCCCGCAGGTGTCGCAGACCAGAAAGATGCAATCGTGCAGGCAATCGGGATGCGCGTTGGCGACATAGGCGTTCACGCTCTCCACCCGGCGGGCCAGATTGGCGCCGACGAACAGATCGAGAATGCGATAGACGCTGTTGGCGGCGACGCGGCGGCCCCGCGCCTTGGAGACGGCTTCGGCGATGTCATAGGCGGATGCGGGCTTTTCGAAGCCGGCAAGCACGTCGAAGATCACGGCGCGCATGTCGGTCCATTGCTCGCCCGATTTCTCGAGCGCAGCCTTGGCGGCATCGGAGAGCGCGACGCCTTCATGCTCATGATGGTGATGATGCTGGGCCATGCCCCAATCTAGGCATGGCGGGCCCGCGCGGCAAGCGCTGCCCTGCGGTTCGATGCTAGTTCGTCGCCCGCCGGTTCAGATCGTGGCCAAGCGCAAGCACGGCGACGCCGAGAATCGTGTACATGATCTCGCTGCCATCATGGTTGAGCGTGATCGCGCCCATCATCATGCCGATGCCGAGCGCGCCGACCGCGGCGGGCAGGACGAAGCCATGCTCGCGGATGCCGACGCCCAGGGCGATGATACCGAGCCCGATCGCGAGGACCAAGCCGACCTCATGAATGCGGTGATCGACGAGCACGCCCCCCGCAGAGGTGAGCAGCACCACCGCGATCGCGCTCGCCACGCAATGGACGACGCACAGCCCCGACAGGCCAATAGCCAGCCGGTCCAGCGACCCAGTGCGAGAAACGATGTTGTTCACGACGACTCCAATTGCCCACCTATTTGGCACGGGCGACGCAAAGTTACAATATATCATGTTGGCGATCACCGAAGCACCACCCCGCGCTTGTGCCACACCGCGCCGCGCGGCATAGCGCGCGGCATGGCACTCGCGCGTCCGGCATCGCCCAATCCCGCCCCTTCCCGGCTGATCGTCTGGCTTCGCTTCGTCGCGGCCTTGGTGTTCGCGATGGTCGTGGTCGGCGGCATCACCCGGCTCACCGAATCGGGGCTCTCGATCACCGAGTGGAAGCCGATCACCGGCGCGATCCCGCCGCTGACCGACGCGCAATGGCTCGCCGAATTCGCCAAATATCAGCAGACCCCGGAATATCAGCAGATCAATCGCGGCATGGATCTGGCCGCGTTCAAGTTCATCTTCTTCTGGGAATATATCCACCGGCTGCTCGGCCGCGTGATCGGCCTGGCCTTTGCGTTGCCGCTGGCCTGGTTCTGGTGGAAACGGCAGATTCCGGCGGGTTACGGCCCACGCCTCGTCGCATTGCTCTTGCTCGGCGGGCTCCAGGGCGCGGTCGGCTGGTGGATGGTCACCTCGGGCCTCGCGCAGCGCACCGATGTCAGCCATTTCCGCCTCGCCACCCATTTGCTCGTGGCGCTGTTCATCATCGCCGGCCTGCTCTGGACCGCACTCGACCTGCAAATGCTGGCACGCGATCCGAGGGCCGGTGCGAAGCGGGCGCGGTTGAGCGGTTTCGGTGCGCTCGTCGCCGTCATCCTGTTCGTGCAATTGCTGTTCGGCGCGTTCACCGCGGGGCTCGATGCGGGCTATCTCTCCAGCACCTGGCCGCTGATGAACGATCATTTCTTCCCGGAAGGGGTGACATGGCTCGGCTCGGCGCTGGCGACGATCGGCAACGACCCCTTCCTGATCCATTTCATCCACCGCTGGTGGGCATGGGCGGTCGTGATCGCGCTGGTAATACTGGCGCGCCGGGCGAAGCGCGCCGGGGAGCGCCGCGCCGCGATCGCGATCCACGCCGCGGTCGGCACGCAGATCCTGCTCGGCATCGCGACCGTGGTCACCGGTATGAATTTCTGGCTGGCCGTGCTCCATCAGGCGGTCGGCGCGCTGGTCGTCGCCAGCGCCACCTGGGGCCTGCACGTCATCGGGCGCCGCGCGGGGTGACGGCGGCGACGGTCTATGCGGTGTTCGGCTCTGCCGAGGATGCCGAACGGATCGGACGCATCGCCGTCGAGGAACGACTCGCAGCCTGCGTCAATATCCTGGCGCCCTGCCGCTCAATCTATCGCTGGCAGGGCGCAATCGAGGACGCCGTCGAAGTGCCCGCCTTGTTCAAGACGCGCGCCACGCTGGCCGAGCGGCTGATCGCCCGTATCGCGGCGCTCCATGATTATGACGTGCCCGCAGCCGTCGCCTGGCCGGCAACCGCCATTTTCACCCCTTTTCACGACTGGATCGCGGCCGAGACAGGCGATTGAAGGTGCAGGATTAATCCAACGGTATCCAGATACCCGTTTGGAAACCCGCGGCTTGCTTGACTTACCGGGCATCATCGGTCATTAGCCCGCTCCAACGACGCCGTCCGCTGGGGCGGCGTTGCTCGTTTCAACCATAGAGGTCCAGGCCCATGAAGGCGCTTGCGAAGACCACCCGTTCGGTAAAGCCGACCGAGGTGGAGAAAAAATGGCATCTGATCGATGCAGAGGGTCTGGTCGTCGGCCGCCTCGCGGTCGTGATCGCCGATATCCTGCGCGGCAAGAACAAGCCGAGCTACACGCCTCACGTCGATTGCGGCGACAATGTCATCGTGATCAACGCTGACAAGGTCCGCTTCACCGGCAAGAAGCTGCAGGACAAGATCTATTACAAGCACACCGGCTATGCCGGCGGCATCAAGGCGGTGACCGCCGCCAAGATCCTCGAGGGCCGTTTCCCCGAGCGCGTGCTCGAAAAGGCCGTGGAGCGCATGATTCCGCGTGGTCCGCTGGGGCGCCAGCAGATGCGCAACCTGCGCGTCTATAACGGCACCGAGCATCCGCATGAGGGCCTTCAGCCCCAGACGCTCGACGTCGCTGCCATGAACCGTAAGAACAAGGTGGGTGCCTGATGTCCGATACCCGTCAATCGCTTTCCGACCTGGCCCAGATCGCCGGCGGCGAAGCGCCCGTCGCTGCGCCGGCTGCCCCGGCTCCGGTTTCGGCCGAAGGTGAGCCCGTCGCGGTTGCGCCCGAGCCCGTCCGTCCCACCATGCCGCTGCGCGATCGCGAAGTCGACGCACAGGGCCGTGCCTATGCCACCGGCCGCCGCAAGGATGCGGTCGCCCGCGTCTGGATCAAGCCCGGCTCGGGCAAGATCACGGTCAATGGCCGCGACCAGGAAGTCTATTTCGCGCGTCCGACGCTGCGCCTCGTCATCAACCAGCCGTTCGGTGTCGCCGGGCGCGAGGGTCAGTATGACGTGATCGCCACCGTCAAGGGCGGCGGGCTTTCGGGCCAGGCCGGCGCGGTCAAGCATGGCATCAGCCAGGCGCTGACCAAGTTCGAGCCGGTGCTGCGCGCGCCCGTCAAGGCCGCTGGCTTCCTGACCCGCGACAGCCGCACGGTCGAGCGTAAGAAGTACGGCAAGGCCAAGGCCCGCCGCAGCTTCCAGTTCTCGAAGCGCTAAAAAGGATTTCGAGGCAGGTGCATCACCTGCCGGCTCGGAAATCCTGGCAATCAGAACTGCGGCTCACGCCGAACGAAAAAAGGGGGTGGTCCGGGAACGGGCCGCCCTTTTTTGTTGTCACATGAGCGGTTAGGAAAGCCCCATGACGTTCGACGATCCCATCATCGCGAAGATTGTGACCTTTCTCGACACGATCGGCATTCCGGCGATCGCCGGCCCGGTCGAGGGGGAAACGCTGTTGCCCGGCCTGACGGTCCAGGGCGGTACGCTGCTCTTCGATCCGGATCGGCTGACCTGGCCTGGAGACTTGCTGCACGAGGCCGGGCACATCGCGGTCGCCGATCCCGCGCTGCGCGATCAGCTTGGCGATGTCGACACGGATCCCGGCGCGGAAATGGCGGCGATCGCCTGGTCCTATGCAGCGGCACTGGAGATCGGCATCGATCCGGCGATCGTGCTCCATGAAGGCGGCTATCGCCAGGTCGGCGGCGGCACTGCCATTCTCCACAATTTCAACAACGGCAAATATATCGGCGCCCCGATGCTGCAATGGTACGGCATGACGGCGGAGCCGCATCAGGCAGAGGCGTTCGGCATGCCCGCCTATCCGACGATGACGCACTGGCTGCGCCAGAAAGTCGATTGAGAACGCCGCTTTCGCGCTTTCTCAATCCCCCGGCTTGAGCCAGCCGGTGTAGCGCACCACCCGGCCGACGATCGGCACGCGGATATCGACCATCAGCCGGAAGCGACCATCCTCCTCCCATTCGCGTGCATCGATCCGCGGCGCCAGCAAGCGCGGCAGGGGAATCCCGAATGCGCTCCAGCGGCGCAGGACCATAAGCAGTCCGTCGCCGTCCGACGGCAACGCAAAGGCGAAGCGCAGCGGACCGAAACGCTCGACCACATAATCCCCGTCCCGGCTCAGCCGACTCGTGAAACAATGGCCGCCGAAATCGCGCGTCCAGCATTCCACGCCCTCACGCTCGGCAAAGGCGACGCGAAGGGGATAATCGCCCGGCGGCGGGAAGCGCATGACCCGGCCGATCAGCCGGGCGAACAGGTTCGCGCCGCGTTCCACCCGCCCCTCGCCCGCCGCGCCGCCATCGCCGTTCACGCTATGGATCGCCTGGACCATTGGCGACAGCGCGGCGAAACGATCACCCATGATCCGGGCATAGAGCGGAATGACCGTTTGCTCACAGGTCTCGTGCCGGATCGCAAGCGCGGCGAAGGCCGGATCGAAATCGGCCAGGTCGAGCATGGCGGAGGCGTCGCTGGCGCCCGGCGCGACGGCATCCGCCAGCATCCGTCCAGCGAGCAGCGCCGCCGCCATGACCGGCACTTCCAGCCCATCCCCCTGGTCGGCGACGAGCGTCCAGCGCCGTTCGAGGGCATCGCCCTTCAACACCACGCGCATCGCCGAACGGGCCCCGCCCAGGCCCAATGTCATCCGGTAGAGCGGCAGCAGCCAGGACGCGCCGCGCATCAGCGACCGCGTCCATCCCCAGCGCACCGGCCAGCTCGCCAGCCAGAGAGCAATCATCTGGAACCCCAGTTCGGTGCCGGCGCGGAACGTCACCGCCGGGCGGCCGGGCAATGAAGCGGGCATCCGTTCCAGATCGGGCACATCGGCCAGCGCGACCAAGCGCCCTCTGACTCCGTGCCCATCGGACAGCAGGAAATCGGCGCGGCGCAGTTCCTGCCAGCCAAAGCCGTAAGTCCAGCGCCGTCCACGCCATAACCGAACGGGCCGGCCGACATAGCTGAGGATCGCCTTCGCCACCGACACGCCCGCGCTCGACCGGTTGGACGCGCTGATCGCGATTTCCACCTGATCGATGCGCATAAGGCCGACGGCGAGATGGCGTGACACTGCCCCCGACAAAGCCGGCACGCTCGATGCACCGGCGACGATCGCCACTCCCGCTTCGCGCGCCGCCTTGTCGAGCGCGCCGATACCGGCAACGAAATCGCGCGCATCGGCCAGATCGAGATAGGGAATATGCATCGCGATGCATGCTTCGGGCACGATGTAACCGCCGGTCTGGAACGGGCCCGCCGCGTCGATCACCAGATCGGGGCGGATGCGCGCCATGACCAGCCCGATGCCGCGCGTGCGGTCCGCCACCACCGGCTCGGCATTGGCCAGCCCCGCGCAGAATGCCGCCCCCTTCTCCGCGCTGCGCCCCGCAACCAGCACATGATGCCCGGCGGCGATCAGCCGCCGGCTCAACCGCGCACCGAAGCCGCCATAGCCGCCGATGACGAGGATCCGCTTCACAGCAGCCGTGCCCGCTGCGCCGCATCGGGAACCCAGCAGGTCGCACGCCGCCCGAACAACCGATAGCGATTGCGCGCGACCCAGCGGTAAAGCGGATCGCGCAGCCCGCGCGGGACCAGGCCGAAGATGCCGAGCGCCCGCCACGGCCAGCCAAGCCCGCGCCAGATGGCGAGGATCGCGTCGCTGTTTCGCAGGGCGTGGTCTCCGCTCACGACGATCAGCGTATCGGGATCGGCCGGATCGATGCCGAAACGGCGATACAGCGCCTGGCCCGTTTCGCCCTGCATCGCCGCCAGCCGGAAATGGCCGCGCCGGTCGTGCCGGAGGATGAAAGCGGCGTTGGCGGAGCACAGCACGCACATCGCATCGAACAGGATGATCGGCGCTTCGCTCATATGTCCCGCTCCGGATCGGCGTGATGCACCTTCACTCCTAATGCAGCAATCGCGCATCGGCGAGCGGCCGATGCCGGTGCGGCCGCTCCCTCGGCGCGGGCGCGCCGACGATCCGCGCAAGCGCCGTCTCGATGCGGGCGTGATGAAAGCCGAAGCCGTGGAACACCGCCTTTACCGGCAGCACGCGCTGGCTGGCCAGGAACAGCTCGTCGGCAAAATCGCGCAGCACCAGCCGCAGCGGCGCAGCGGGAAGCGGAATCATTGCGGGCCGATGGAGCGCGCAGCCCAGTGCCTTGACGAAATCGGCATTGCGCACCGGATTGGGCGCGACCGCATTGACCGCGCCGTGAAGATCGGGCGTCGCGATGGCGAAAACGATCAGCCGGACAAGATCGTCACGGTGGATCCAGCTCAGCCATTGCCGTCCGTCGCCGATGCGGCCACCCAGGCCCGCCTCGAACGGAAAAAGCAGGTTGCCGAGAAAACCGCCGGCGCTCGCCAGCACCAGCCCGATGCGCAGCCGGACGACACGCAGGCCGAGCGTGGCGATCGCGTCCGCCTCCTTTTCCCAGTCCGCACAGAGATCGGCGCAAAAGCCGCGGCCGCGCGCGCCGCCTTCGTCGAGCATCTCTTCGCCGGCATCGCCGTAAAAGCCGATCGCGGAGGCGTTGACGAGAACCGCCGGCGCACAATCGAGCCGCGCGCACAGCGCATGCAGCGCGCGCGTCGTCCCGATCCGGCTGGAGCGGATCGCGGCGCGGCGGCGGCGAGTCCAGAGTCCTCCGGCAATGCTCTCTCCCGCCAGATTGACGATGGCGTCGATCCGGTCGGCATCGCCGACCTGGTCGAGGCTGGTGACGATGCGCAGTGGTGCCGGCAGATGCCGCGCATGCGCCGGATCGCGCGTCAGCACTGTCACGTCATGGCCGGCCCCGGCCAGCGCCTCGACCAATCGCGTGCCGACCAGTCCGGTTCCGCCTGTCACCAGGATCGCGCGGCGCCCGTCGAGCATGTCCGCAAGCGCCGCGCCGTCCGCTTCGACGATCCGGGCGCTGCGCCGGGCAGCGACCAGGTCGCGCACCCCGCTCACCGCCACGCCGATCGCGGCAAGCGCGAACAGGACGGAGAAGACGCCGTTCCAGCGCAGCGGAAGATCGCTCGGCGCGGCAGACGCGGCCCAGAGCGCGGGTAGCAGCAAGGCGAGGATGAGGCCGTAATTGAGCGTGAGCAATGTGTGCGTCACGCGCTCGGTCCAGGGCAGCAGCCGGGTCCGGTCCTCCTCGACGAAATCCCACAGGGTTACAATCGCCTCGCCGGCAAGCAGCAGCATCAACAGCGTCGCCCAGCCGCCTTGCGGTGCACTGAGCCCGAGCGCGAGGAAGACGATCGCATAGACGAGGTTGCGCACGCCGTGCAGCCGGAGCTCGGTCGCCTGGCCGGGACGCCAGGCAAGCCGCTGGGTGAGTTCATGATGATAGAGCGTGTCGAACGCGCCCATCGCGATCTGGGCGATCAGCAGCATGCCCAGCATGGTGTCGATCATGCCGCGTCTCCTTCATCGGGGTCGGCGAAGATCGCCAATTGATGGATCAACTCGCCGGCGAGCGGATGGACGAGGTCGAGCGTGAAAGCGAAACGGCCGCCGCCGCAATCGACATGACCGATGGCGAGATTGCCGGGGGCCAGCCAGCGCGGGAAGCGCAGCCGAAAGCGCCCGAGCCGCAGGAAATAATGGTCGCTGAGGAACCATAATATGCCGTCCCCGGCGGCGAGGCGGAGCGCGATGCCGAAACCAAGGCCGAGATATTCCTCGATCCCGGTCGGGCCGGTGAAACGCTTGGCACTGAAGATCACCTGCGGAAATCCGGCGCGGCGGCCATATTGGCGTGTCCAGAACTGACCGCCGCCCGCAATATCCTCGGTCACGGTCACACAGGCGGGGACCCCGGTGTCGCGATGCAGCGGCAGCGGCGCCCCCACCAGCCGCGCGAGATTGGCGAGCAGCCAGCCGAGCCGGCTCATCCGGCATTCCGCCACTTCGCCGACATAGGTGACGCAGGCCCCTGCCGCGATCCGGCGACGAAAGCGCGCGCGCACCGCCGCTGGCAGCGCGCTCCAGCGCTCGGCGCCCAGCAGGCTGCGGAACGGATGGACCGCATCATCCATTGGCGCGGCGCAGGTCCGCCGCCACAGATGATAGCGGGTCCGCACCCCCCGTGCCGCCGCCAGTTCCATTTTCGCCTCCTTCGATTATTTCTGTATGAACAGAAATTGATAGTCGTGACTGTTTCGCGACCGTACCTTGCATTCAGTCTTTGGTTTTCGATCGCCCCAGCGGCAGGAAGTTGAGCACCTTCCGCCCCATCTTGATCAGCAGCATCAGCCGCGCGGGCGGGATGGTGATCATCTCGCGATGCCAGTCGTCCATCGTCGTCACGAAATCGTGCATTGCCTCGATCCGTTCCTTCGCAGTGCGGGAGATACGCGGATCCTCCTGCGCCTCTGCACGGCATTGTTTGAGTGCGGCGACGGCGGGATCGACCTCACGCTCCTTGCGGCCCTGGGCGATGCGGGTCAGCATCTGCCACAGATCGACCTCGGCCTCGAAATGCTCGCGGCGGTCGCCCATCACCGGCACGCGGCGGATCAGTTTCCAGCCGAGCAGTTCCTTGAGCGAATTGGAGATGTTGCTGCGCGCGATCCCGAGCTTGTCGCCGATCTCGTCGGCGTTGAGCGGCCGGTCGCTGAGATAGAGCAAGGCATGGATCTGGGCGACCGAGCGGTTGACGCCCCATTGTCCGCCCATCTCCCCCCAATGCAACACGAACTGCCGCACCGCAACGGGGAGAGTTTCGGTCTTTTCGTCTATTTCTGTCATAACAGAAACTTCTGACAATTCGGAGCGAGTGTCAAGCGTGATATTTTGGGGATAACCGGACAAGCCCCACTCGTCGCTCCAGCGCAAGCTGGAGCCTATGTGATGCGTCCGCGCTCACTGCAGTTCGAATATCGTATAGGCTCCAGCTTGCGCTGGAGCGACGAGGTAGGCGGGCAGCTAAACCCTAATGATCGCTCGCCCCAGAAGCCCCGATGCCGGTTTCGGCGCGCAGGCGTTGCGCGGGATAGCCGGCCTTGTCGATCGCAGCGCGTGGGCTGTTGTCGATCAGCGAGATCAGCCAGATTGCGAGGAAACCGGCGGGCACCGAGAAGATCGCGGGCGAGCTGTATGGGAAAGGTGCTGCCGCAAAGCCCAGCACATTCACCCAGATCGCTGGCGACAGCACCGTCAGCACGAAAGCCGTCAACAGGCCGATCGTGCCGCCCAGCGCCGCGCCGCGCGTCGTGCAGCCGCTCCACAGCAGCGACATGATCAGCACCGGGAAATTGCCCGATGCGGCGAGCGCGAAAGCCAGGCTGACCATGAAGGCGACATTCTGTTTCTCGAACACGATGCCGAGCAGGATGGCGAGCGCGCCCAGCGCTAGCGTGGTGATGCGCGAGACGCGCAGTTCGTCCGCCGAATCCGCCGCCCCCTTCTTGATCACCGTCGCATAGAGATCGTGGCTGACCGCCGACGCCGCCGACAGCGTCAGCCCCGCGACCACCGCGAGGATCGTCGCGAACGCCACCGCCGAGATGAAGCCGAGAAAGGCATTGCCGCCGATCGCGTGTGCCAGATGGATCGCCGCCATATTGCCGCCGCCGCGCAGCGCCTCGCCGTCGAGATAGGCGGGATTCGTCGCCACCAGAACGATCGCGCCGAAACCGATGATGAAGGTGAGGATGTAGAAATAGCCGATCCATGTGGTCGCCCACAGCACCGATTTGCGCGCGGCCTGCGCATCGGGAACGGTGAAGAAGCGCATCAGGATATGCGGCAGCCCCGCCGTGCCGAGCATCAGCGCCAGCCCGAAGGAGATCGCGCTGATCGGATCCTTGATGAAATTGCCCGGCGCCATGATCGAGAGCCCCTTGGCCGCCGCCTCGGCGGGGGTCGCGCCCGCCGCGATCGCCATGTCGGTCTTCACCTCGACCGCGCGACGGAACAGCGCTTCGGGCGAGAAGCCGAACTGGGCGAGCACCATCACCGCCATGAAGGTGGCGCCCGCGAGCAGCATCACCGCCTTGATTATCTGGACCCAGGTGGTCGCGCGCATGCCGCCGAACAACACATAGGCCATCATCAGCATGCCGACGACGACGACCGCATAGCCATAGGGCAGTCCGAACAGCAGCTTGATGAGCTGGCCGGCGCCGACCATCTGCGCGATCAGGTAGAAGCACACGACAAGCAAGGTACTGCCCGCGGCGAAGCTGCGCACCGCCGGCTGGGCGAAGCGATAGGATGCGACGTCGGCAAAGGTGTATTTGCCCAGGTTGCGCAGTTTTTCCGCCATCAGGAACAGCAGGATCGGCCAGCCGACGATGAAGCCGGTCGAATAGATCAGCCCGTCATAGCCATCGGCGAAGATCTGCGCGGAAATGCCGAGAAAGGAGGCGGCGGACATATAGTCTCCCGCCATTGCCAGACCGTTCTGGAAACCGCTGATGCCGCCACCCGCCGTGTAGAAATCGGACGCGGTGCGCGTGCGCTGCGCGGCCCGGCGCGTGATCCACAGGGTCAGCGCGACAAAGGCCAGGAACATGGCGATCGCCACCCAGTTGATGGGCTGGCGTTCGGCCTGTCCCTCGAGCGCGGCAGCGGAGGCGGGCGCGGCGACGAGCAGCGCCAGCACGATCAGGAGGCGAGGATTCATGCCCGATGCGCCGCCAGGATTTCGGCCATGCGGCGATCATAGACGCGGTTTGCGCGCCAGACGTAGAGCCCGGTCAGCAGGATCGCGAAGAGGATCAGGCCGATGCCCGCGGGAATGCCGAGCGAAGTGACCCCGCCGCCAATCGGCGTGGCCAGTGCCGCCTTGTCGAAGGCGATGAGCCCGATATAGCCGAGAAAGGCCGCGAACATCACGATCGAGAGCGTCCAGGCGAAACGCGAACGATCACGTACCAGTGCTGCATAGCGCGGATCGCGCTCCAGCCTCTCGGCGACCGGATCGACCATGTTTCCTCCCCCTCTTTGATTGGACAGGCTTGTGTCATGGGCGACGGGGCGCTGTCCATCCGCTTCCAGACGAAATGCGATGGCGGATTCCGGACGGGACGGGAGTCTGCCGGAATGTCCCATATTCTCGCCAACACCGTTCGGCTGAGCTTGTCGAAGCCCCGGCCCTTTCTTTGCTCCGCACTTGAAGAAGAACAGGGCTTCGACAAGCTCAGCCCGAACGGTGTTGGGATATGCTGAACGGCGATATGTCGCGCGGCGTGCCTTTCAGCCCCGCACCCGTCCCCCCGCCGGTTTCAGCGCGGCATCGATCGCGGCCATCAGTTCGGCCTGCTCGAACGGCTTGCGCAGGATCACCGCACCATTGCCCGCCGCCGCGTCGAGCGCGTCGCTGTCGGCATAGCCGGTGACGAGGATGATCGGCAGTCGCGGATAGCGCCGTCGCGCCATCAGCGCGGTTTCCGCGCCATTGAGGCCGGGCATCGCGAAATCGAGCATCAGCAGGTCGGGCGCATGCACTTCGAGATCGGCGAGACACGCCTCGCCATCGGCGAGCGCGGTCACGGCATAACCCGACTCGCCGAGCACGTCCTTAAGGAAGCCGCGGACATCGTCATCATCATCGACCAGCATGATGTTGCCGCCGCGGCGTGGCGCGGACCGGCGCTTATGCGCCGAGGCGGGCCCGGCGACCGCGATCAGATCGGCAGCGGGCAGATAGATCGAGACCGTCGTCCCCGCGCCCACCGCACTCTCGATCATCACCGTGCCCCCCGACTGGTGCGCGAGGCCATAGACCTGCGCCAGCCCCAGCCCGGTTCCCTGACCGAACGGCTTGGTGGTGAAAAAGGGCTCCACCGCGCGTTCGAGCACATCGGGGGTCATGCCGGTGCCGGTATCCTCCACCGCGACCGCGACATAGTCCCCGGCCTCGTAGCCGACGCCGCTGTCCAGCCGTTTGCGCCGCGCCGAGAGCGTCAGCGTGCCGCCGCCCGGCATCGCGTCGCGCGCATTGATCGCCAGGTTGAGCACCGCATTCTCGAGCTGGTGCGGATCGCACATCGCGAAGCCGGCGGCTCCGTCGAGTTCCGACCGGATGGTGATGCCCGGTCCCAATGTCCGCCGCATCAGATCGACCATCTGGCCGATCTGCGCACCGACATCGACGGGTTTCACGCTCAGCTTCTGCACCCGCGAAAAGGCGAGGAGCTGGCCGGTCAGCTTGGCGGCGCGGCGCGCGGCTTCCAGCGCGCCCTCCGCCAGCCGCTTGTGACGCGGATCGGTGACCCCCGCCGCAACGATCTCCAGCCCCCCGATCACCGGTGTCAGCAGATTGTTGAAATCATGGGCGATCCCGCCGGTGAGCTGGCCGACCGCCTCCATCTTCTGCGCCTGGCGCAACGCGTCCTCGGTCGCCACCTGCGATGCGAGCGCGGCCGCCACCCGCTCCTCCAGCCGATCGTTGAGCCCGCGCAGATCGGCCTCCGCCTGTTTGGCGACGGTCACATCATGGGCGACGCCGATAAAGCCGATATGCGCGCCGTCCGGCCCCCAGCGCGGCTGGCTCTGCGAGCGCAGCCAGTGCCATTCGCCGTCGGACAGGCGATAGCGCGCCTCCAGCGTGAAGGGCTTGTGCGAAGTTTCGCCCGCCACCTGCTCCTTCAGGATGCGCGGCAGGTCGTCGGGATGGAGCAGATCGCGCCAGTCATAATCGACCGCTACGTCGTAGGACGCACCCAACATCTCGCAATAGGCGCGGTTGACGAATTCGCGCTTGCCGCCAAGCTTGCTGACCCACATCGGCACCGGCGAGGAATCGGCGATCAGCCGGAAGCGTTCCTCGCTTTCGCGCAGCGCCGCTTCGGCATGTTTGCGTTCGGTGATGTCGATGACGACACCGACGAAGCGCCTGACCCCATCGGGGTCCCGCGCACGCACTTCGCCGCGACGCGCGATCCAGCGCTCCTCCCCCGTGTCCGCACGAAAGATGCGATATTCGGAATATTGCAGGGGATTGGGATCAGTGCCGATTCGCGAGGTGCCGGCAAGCCCGCGATCGTCGGGATGGATCCGCGACACCAGCATGGCATCGGTGACCGGGCTGTCGGCCGGCAGGCCCCAGAGGCGCCGGAACGCATCGGACACGGTCAGCACGCCGACTTCGGGAAACCATTCGAACACGCCAACCTGACCCGCTTCCTGCGCCAGGCGGACACGCTCGGTCTGCTCGCGCAGCGCGGCCTCGCTCATCCGCAGCGCCGCTTCGATCGCGCGCTGCGCCGTCACATCCCAGCTCACCCCGATCATCCGCGACAATGCGCCATGCTCATCGCGACGCAGCCGGCCGCGTATCTGCAGGACATGGATGCTGCCGTCGGGCCAGATACAGCGATACTCGATGTCGTAATCCTCGCCCGTCTCCAGCGAGCGCTCGGCCGCGGCCTGCATGCGCGGCAGATCGTCGGGATGGATCTGGCCGAGCAACATTTCATAAGTGAAGGGTTCGTCGGGCAAGCGGCCGTAATTGGCCTTGCAATTGGGCGACGCATCGAGCGTCCGGCTGAGCACGTCAAATTCCCACCAGCCCATGCCGCCCGCATCGAGCGCAACGCTCAGCTTTTCTTCGCCCGGAGTCGTATCCATCACGCCGTCACCCCGATCGGAGACGGTGCCGTTGGTCCCGCCGTCCAGTTCGTTCGACATCTTGTTACGCCAGTGCAAACATATGATAAATATAACCTAACATAGCTTCATTGCACCATCGGAATCGGGTTGCGATGCGCCCGATGCGGGCATCACCCGCACCGTCACGTCGAGCGTGCCATGCGCCAGGACAAGCTCGTTGAAACTCGGCGCAGTGGTCCGGACACGTTCGGACAATGTGCCCGCGCCGATCAGCCGTACCGCGCGTCCGCCGACGGGATGGCGGAAATCGAAGGGATCATGGACATGCCCGCTCAGCACGACATCGGCACCCGCCGCAGACAGCGCGGCCAGCGCCTTTTCCCCGCCCAAGGTGCGGCTGCGCTTCGTCATTGCCTGGGTGTCGATCAGCGGGTGATGGCAGGTCACGATCTTCAGCCGGTCCGACGGGCAATCGGCAAGCGCCCTGACCGCCATCGCCAGGCTGACCGGCCGGACGACACCCCATGACCAGTTGCTCCGCCATTGCGCGCGAGCAGTGGTGCGCAAGGGTATGGTGCAGATGCCGGCGACCTCCAGCCGGTCCTCGATCGCGCGTTCGACCCGGCGATAGCGGCGATAGGGCGCGAACAGTCGCGCGATCGGGTTGAAATAGGGCAGGTCGTGATTGCCCGGCTCGATCGTGACGGGAAGATTCAGCCGCTGCAGCCATTCGGTCGCCGCCGCGAACTCGGCACCGCGCGCGCGATAGGTCAGGTCGCCGGTGATGATTACCGCATCGGGCCGCTCGGCGGTCACGCGTGCGGCGAACCAGTCGAGCGCGCCCTGATCCTCACGTCCGAAATGAAGATCGCTGACATGGAAAATACGCGCCGCCATCTTCGCTCAACTGCGGTGGCGGCGATCCGTTCCCCGAGCGTCACAAAGTGACGTGTGGCGTATGACCCGCCATACGTCACCCCGGCGCGAGCGCATCGATGATGCGGCAATCAGCGATCGTGCCCCGTCCGCATTGATCGATCAGGCTGGCGAGTTCGCGGCGCAGCGCGGTGAGATCGGCGATCTTGCGCTCGACCGAAACGAGCTGCGCGCGCGCGATCTCGTCGACCGCGCCGCAGGGCCGCGCGCGATCGTCCGACAGGTCGAGCAAGGCGCGGACCTGATCGAGCGGA
The DNA here is from genome assembly GCF_058787155.1 of Sphingobium sp. FW305-3-2-15-F-TSA7. Taxonomy (NCBI): domain Bacteria; kingdom Pseudomonadati; phylum Pseudomonadota; class Alphaproteobacteria; order Sphingomonadales; family Sphingobiaceae; genus Sphingobium; species Sphingobium sp. FW305-3-2-15-F-TSA7. The sequence goes on from NZ_JBYSZM010000031.1 coordinate 24,963, forward strand.
AAGCCCAGATCGCGCGCGCGCCGGATAAAGGACAATCGGGCCAGATGATCGGCGCCATAGGCACGGTAATTGGCCGATGTCCGGCCAGGCGCGGCAAGCAACCCGGATTTCTCGTAGAAGCGGATCGTCTCCACCTTGGTGCCCGTCGCCCGCGCCAGCTCGCCGATCTTCACAGCCGGATTCCGATACGCGATGCCGCCAGCGTCATGCCGGCATAGAGCATGATGGTCAGCACACAGCCCATCGCCAGCGCCGGCCAGAAACCAAGCCCTTTACGGAGCAATAGCGGGATCAGCAGGAACATCGGCAGCGACGGCAGCACATACCAGAATGTCGCCCCGGCATGCGCGGCCATCCTTTCCGCGTCGTGCGTATCGCGCCACAGCCAGATCATGCCGAGGATCGAGATCAGCGGCAGAGACGCGACCAGCGCTGCGACACCGGGGCTGCGCCGCGCGATCTCGGAGACCAGGGCGATCAGGATGCCGGAGATTCCGGCTTTCACGAACAGATAGAACATGGCTTGACCCTGTAGTTGCTACAGGGTGCATAAGCCGAGTCGTCTTGAGGAGTCGAGTAAAGATGGCGGACAGTTGCTGTGGTGCGAAAGCGGGCAAGACCGCGCTGAACGATCCCCACTGGCGGCGCGTGCTGTGGATCGCATTGCTGCTCAACGCGGCGATGTTCCTCGTCGAGTTCGGCGCGGGCGCCTCCGCCGATTCGCGCGCGCTGCAGGCCGACGCGCTCGATTTCCTGGGTGACGCCGCCAATTATGCGATCAGCCTGGGCGTCGCGGGCATGGCGCTGGGCTGGCGCGCGCGGACCGCGCTGCTCAAGGGTGTCACCATTCTGGCGTTCGGCCTGTGGGTGCTCGGCTCCGCGATCTGGGCGTTCATGACGGGCACTGCCCCCGAACCGCTGGCAATGGGCGCGATCGGTACGCTCGCACTTGTCGTGAACGTCGCCGTCGCGCTGATGCTCTATCGCTACCGCACCGGCGACGCGAATATGCGTTCGGTCTGGATCTGCTCGCGCAACGACGCGATCGGCAATGTCGCGGTGCTGTTCGCGGCGCTCGGCGTGGCCGGCACGGGCAGCGCCCTGCCCGATCTGATCGTCGCGCTGCTGATGGCGGCGCTCGGCATCAGCGGCGGCTGGCAGGTGATCCGTGCCGCCCTGTCGGAGCTCGCCTCCGGCCGGTCGCTTGCCCGGCAATCCGCATCATGATAGCGCCCGCCCCATGTTCCGCCGCGCGCTGAGCCTTGTCCTGCTGCTGACCGTCCTCGTGGCGGGCACCGGCGCGCCCGCGCTCGCGCACATCCATCAGGGGTTGGGCGCGCATGCGTTCGAACATGATGGCGGCGACGCGGCGGAAGCGCAGGACAGGTCCGATACCCCGGCCCCGACGCCCGGCGACCAGCCGTCGCATGTCGGCCACCACCATCATTGCGGCGCCGACATCGCCGTCGCCTGCGCCGATGTCGCCGATACCGGCCTCGCCGCGCGCCTGATCCTGATTCCCCGCGCATCGGCCACCATGCCCTCGCGCGCGCTCGCGCCCCCCATCGAGCCGCCAGCCGCCTGATCCAGCCGCACCGCACGGACCGCTTGCCGTCCGTGCCGTTCCCGCTGATCAGGAGCATTCCCAATGCCTATCCATTCGCGTTCGGCCCGTGGGCCGAATGCTGTCGTCCGATTGGGCGGCGCACTCTGCGTCGCTCCGCTGCTACTCGCCCCATTGCTGCTCACTCTGTCGACGGCGGCCGCCCAGACCTATGGCCCCGACGGTCCACCGCCGGACGCCACCACCACCATGCCAGCCGCGCGCACCGGCCCATTGCCGGCCGCGCTCTCGCTCGATCGCGCGCTCGAAGAGGCGGAGGCCCGCGCCCCGGCGATCGTCGCCGCGCGGGCGGCGCTGGAGGCCAGCCGGGGACGGCTGCGTCAGGCCGGGCTTCGCGCCAATCCGCAGCTCGACGTCACTGTCGAGAATTTCGCGGGCACCGGTCCCTATGCCGGCGTCGACGGGACCGAGACCAGCGTCCAGCTGAGCCAGCGGCTCGATCTGGGCGGGCGTCGGTCCGCGCGGATCGGCGCGGCGCAAGCCGCATTGCATGCCGAGGAAATGCGGCTTGCCATCGCCCGGGCCGATCTCGCGCAATCGGTGCGCAGCCAGTTCGGCACCGCGCTTGCCGCCGAAGCACGGCTCGAAATGGCGCGCATCACGCGCGACCGCGCCACCGAGCTGTCGCGGATCGCCGAGGCGCTGGTCGCGGCGGGCCGTGAGCCACCGCTGCGCGCCTATCGCGCCCGCGCCAATGCGGCACAGGCCGATGCCGCGCTGAAAACCGCAGAGGCGGACGAAGCGGCGGCGCGGCGGACACTCGGCGCGCTGCTGGGCAGCGAGATGCCGGTCACGCGCATCGTCGGCACGCTCGACCTGACCAAGCCGGCAAGCGCCGCGCCACCCACGACGCTCGACGCGCGGCTGGCCGAGGCAGATCTCGCCGTCGCCGAAGCCGGGTTGAGGCAGGCGCAAGCAGAGGGACGGATCGACCCGTCGATCGGCATCGGCGCGCGCCGGATCGAGGAGACCGGCGATCGCGCGCTGCTCGCCAGCCTGTCGGTGCCGCTTGCGATATTCGATCGCAACCAGGGCAATATCGCCGCCGCGCGCGCCGATATCCGGGCGGCGCAGGCGCTGCGCGACGCGGCGATCGCGCAGGCGGCCGCGCGGATCGGCAATGCCGAGACGACGTTCGACGCGGCGCTGATCCGCGTCCGCGCGTTGCAGGACGTCGCCGCGCCGCAAGCGGCGGAAGCGGTGCGGCTGGCCGACCTTGCCTATCGCGCCGGCCGCATCCCGCTCACCGAACTGCTCGACGCGCAGGAGGCCTTCGCCGCCGCGCAAACCCAGCTCATCGACGCGCATCTCGCGCTGGTGGAGGCGCGCGCCGTGCTGGCGCGCGCCCCCCCCCCCCCCCCCGCCGCTCAATAAGGATCCGACCCAGATGGATATCACGCAGAACCGCACCCGGCTGATCGCCGGTGCAGCCGGCCTCGCCCTGCTCACAGGCGTGGGCGGCGTGCTGATCGGCCGCACCATGCCGACACCCGACACCCCATCCACGCCCGCCGCAGCCGAAGCCGAAGCTGAGGAGGATCATGGTCCCGAAGGCTTTGTCGCGATGGACGCGGCGCGCGCCAGTGCCGCGGGCATCGTCGTCCAGCGCACCGTCGATGGCGCATTCGGCGCCGAGATACTGGCGCAGGCGATGGTGGTGGCGACGCCCGACGGCGAAGCCGCGCTTACCGCGCGCGCCGACGGCGCGATCATCCGCATCACCAAGCATCTGGGCGACAGCGTGCGCGCGGGCGAAACCGTGGCGCTGCTCGAAAGCCGCGATGCCGCGACCTTCACCGCCGACAGCAACAGCGCCGCCGCCCGCGCCAATGCGGCCCGGCTTGCCTATGCCCGCGAAAAGCGCCTGTTCGATGCGCGCGTGACCGCGCGGCAGGATCTGGAAGCGGCGCAGAGTGCGCTGGCCGAAGCGGAAGCCGAATTGCAGCGCGCCCGATCCACCGCCGCGGCGGCGGGCACGGCCGGCGGCCGCCATCTCGCCGTCACCAGCCTGATCTCCGGCCGGATCACCAAGACCGATGCGAAGCTGGGCCATTATGTGGCGGCGGGCACGGAACTGTTCCGCGTCTCCGATCCGGACCGCGTTCAGATCGAAGCCGCGATCCCGGCATCGGACGCGGGCCGGATCATGCGCGGCGACCGCTCCGTCGTCGAACTGACCGACGGCAATGTCGTCGGCGCCGCCGTGCATTCTGCGACGCCGAGCCTCGATCGGCAGAGCCGATCGGCGACCGTGCTGCTCGATCCCGAGGCGTCGGGGCGGCTGATCCCCGGACAGGGCGTGCGCGTCCGCATCGCGCCGCGCAGAGCGGGAAGCGCAAGCGGCATCGTCCTGCCCGAAGAGGCGGTGCAATCGGTCGGCGGGCGCGATGTCGTGTTCGCCGCCACCGCCAAGGGTTTCCAGGCAGTGCCCGTCACCACGGGCCAGCGCGGCGGCGGGCGGATCGAGATCGTCGCCGGGCTGAAACCCGGCCAAGCCGTCGCAACGCGCGGCGCCTTCCTGCTCAAGGCCGAGCTCGGCAAGGGCGAAGCGGAGCATTGATGCCATGATCCATCGTCTTCTCGACGCCGCGATCCGCTTTCGCTGGTCGGTGGTGTTCATCACCCTTCTCGTCGCGGTCTATGGCGCGTTCCAGCTCATGAAGCTGCCGATCGACGCCGTTCCCGACATCACCAACAAACAGGTGCAGATCAACACGGTCGACCCCGCGCTCGGCCCGCTCGATATCGAGCGGCTCGTCACCTTTCCGATCGAAACCGCGATGGCGGGCATTCCGGGGCTGCAAAGCACGCGATCGATCTCGCGCAACGGCTTCAGCCAGGTCACCGTCATCTTCGAGGACTATAGCGACCTCTATTTCGCGCGCGCGCAGGTCGCCGAGCGGCTGAACCAAGCGAAGGGCACCTTGCCCGACGGGGTCGAACCGCAAATGGGGCCGGTTTCGACCGGGCTCGGCGAAGTACTGATGTACGTCGTCGATTTCGACGCCAAGGCACCGCGCGCCGCGGGCAAGCCCGGTTTCCAGCCCGACGGATCCTATCTCACCATATCGGGCGAGCGGCTGACCGACGATGTCGCGAAGCTCGGTTATCTGCGCACCGTGCAGGATTGGGTGATCCGGCCGCAACTGCGCTCCGTCCGCGGCGTCGCGGGCATCGATTCGATCGGCGGCTATGAAAAGCAGTTCGTCGTCCAGCCCGATCCCGCGAAACTCGCGACCTATGGCATCTCGTTCAGCGAGCTGGCCGAGGCGCTGGAGCGCGCCAACATCTCGGTCGGCGCCAATTTCATCCAGCGCGGCGGCGAGGCTTTCCTCGTCCGCGCCGATGGCCGCATCCGATCGGTCGACGAGATCGGCCGCGCCGCCGTGGCGACACGTGGCGGCGTGGCGGTGGCGGTGCGCGACATCGCGACCGTCCAGATCGGCGGCGGCCTGCGCACCGGCACTGCGTCGCAAAACGGCCGGGAGGTCGTGATCGGCACCGCGCTGATGCTCGCCGACGGCAATAGCCGCATCGTCGCGGCGTCGGTCGCCGACAAGCTGGAAAGCGTGGCGAAAACGATGCCGCCCGGCATCAAACTGACCACGGTGCTCGACCGCTCCACCCTGGTCGATGCGACGATCGGCACGGTCGAGAGGAATCTGGCGGAAGGCGCGTTGCTGGTCGCGGCGATCCTGTTCTGGCTGCTCGGCAATTTCCGCGCCGCGATCATCGCGACCCTGGTGATCCCGCTCTCCTTCCTCGTGATGGGCACGGGCATGACCATGTTCGGCGTCTCGGGCAATCTGATGAGCCTGGGCGCACTCGATTTCGGGCTGATCGTCGACGGATCGATTATCATCATCGAAAATTGCCTGAGGCGGCTGGCTGAGCGCCAGCAGCATGAGGGACGATTGCTGACATTGCCCGAGCGACTGCACGAAGTGTTCGAGGCCTCGCGTGAGATGGTGCGCCCCACTTTGTTCGGCCAGGCGATCATCGTCCTCGTCTTCGTGCCGCTGCTCACTTTCACCGGGGTCGAGGGCAAGACCTTCTCGCCGATGGCGATCACGGTGCTGCTCGCGCTGGGTGGCGCGTTCATCGCATCGCTCACCTTTGTGCCCGCGATGGTCGCGATCCTGATCCGCGGCAAGGTCGCCGAAAAGGACGTGAAGGTGATCGCCTGGACCAAGCATCGCTACGCCCCGCTGCTCGAAAAAACGGTGGCGCGGCCCTGGCCCTGGATCGGCGCGGGCGCAGGCGTGTTCGGCGCCGCCGCCTTGCTGTTCGCCACGCTCGGCAGCGAATTCATGCCGGTGCTGGGCGAAGGCAATCTCGCCATGCAGGCGCTGCGCATCCCCTCCACCTCGCTCGATCAGTCGACCAGGCTCCAGGCGCAAGTGGAGCGCGCGGTCGCGACATTGCCCGAAGTGTCGTTCATCTATTCGAAGACCGGCACCGCCGAAGTGGCGAGCGATCCGATGCCGCCCAATGCATCGGACACCTTCATCATCCTCAAGCCGAGCGACCAATGGCCGGCGGGAGTGAGGAACCAGGCGGACATCATCGAACGCGTCGAAGCGAAGGTGCAGCCGCTCGTCGGCAACGCCTTCGAGATCAGCCAGCCGATCCAGCTCCGCTTCAACGAGCTGATCGCGGGCGTGCGCGGCGACATCGCGATCAAGCTCTATGGCGACGATCTGGAGGAGATGGGCCGCGTCGCCCAGCAAGTCGCCGGCATCCTCAACACCGTGCCTGGCGCGGCCGACGTCAAGGTGGAGCAGACCGAGGGTTTTCCGACGCTCGACATCCAGTTCGATCGCGATGCGATCGCGCGCTACGGCCTGTCGGTGCAGGAGGTCAGCGACACCGTGGCGGCGGCACTGGGCGGGCGTGAGGCCGGCATCGTCTTCGAAGGCGATCGGCGGTTCGACATCGTCGTCCGGCTCGATGCCGCTACGCGCGACGATCTCGACGCGGTCGGGGCGCTGCCGGTGCTGCTGCCCGGCGAGGGCGGCGCGCGCACATCGGTGCCGCTGCGCGAACTGGCGCGCTTCTCCTTCTCGGAGGGGCTCAACCAGGTCAGCCGCGAAAATGGCAAGCGGCGCATCGTCGTCCAGGCCAATGTTCGTGGCAGCGATCTCGGGAGTTTCGTGTCCGAAGCGCGCGCCAAGGTGGCGGAGCAAGTGAAGCTGCCTTCAGGGGCCTTTGTCGAATGGGGCGGCCAGTTCGAGAATCTCCAGGCGGCCTCGGCGCGGCTGTCGCTGGTGATCCCGGTCATCTTCGCCGCGATCTTCGGCATATTGTTCGTGGCGCTCGGCGGCGTGCGGCCGGCGGCAGCGGTCTATTCGGCGATCCCGCTCGCGTTGGCGGGTGGCGTCTTCGCGCTGGCGCTGACCGGCCTGCCCTTCTCGGTCTCCGCAGCGGTCGGCTTCATCGTGCTGTCGGGGGTGACCGTGCTCAACGGGCTGGTGGTGATGACGAGCATCGGCCAGCAGATCGCATCGGGCAAACCGGTCGACCGCGCGGTGATCGACGGCACGATGGAACGCGTCCGCGCGGTGCTGATGACGGGCATCGTGCCCGCGATCGGCTTCGTGCCGATGGCGATCGCGACGGGCACGGGTGCGGAAGTGCAGAAGCCGCTCGCCATCGTCGTGATCGGCGGGCTGATCACCTCTACACTGCTCACCCTGTTCGTGCTGCCCGCGATCAGCCGATTGCTGTTGCGCGGGCGGACCAAATCCCATGAGGAAGGCGATTATTCCGATGTCTCGACATTGGGTTCGCCCGTGGAGCAACCGTGATGAACATTGCGCAAAATGGCGATCATGCCGGGCATGATCATACGGCCGGCGCCAATAGCCGGTCGCTCGCCATCGCCCTGGCGCTGACCGGCAGCTTCCTGATCGCCGAACTGGTCGGCGCGTACATCTTCAACAGCCTCGCCTTGCTGTCGGATGCCGCGCACATGTTCACCGACGCCATGGCGCTCGCCATTGCCTTGCTGGCGATCAGGGTCGGCATGCGTCCGCCCGACGAGCGGCGCAGCTTCGGCTATCGGCGCTTCGAGATCCTGGCGGCCGCATTCAACGCGATCCTGCTGTTCCTCGTCGCGGGTTATATTCTTTGGGAGGGGGTCGGGCGTTTCTTCGATCCCCAGCCCGTCGAATCGATCGGCATGCTGGTGGTCGCGGCAATCGGCCTGATCGTGAACCTGATCGCGATGCGCATCCTGTCGTCAGGCAAGGACCGGAGCCTGAACCTCAAAGGTGCCTATCTCGAGGTCTGGGCCGACATGCTGGGTTCGGCCGGAGTGATCATCGCCGCCATCGCGATCTGGGCGACCGGCGCGAGCTGGATCGATCCCGTCGTCGCCATCGTCATCGGCCTGTGGGTGTTGCCGCGCACCTGGACGCTGCTGCGCGACGCGATCAACATCCTGCTGCAAGGCGTCCCGCCAGGCATGACATTGACCGAGATCCGCGCGGCGATCGAAAGCATCGGGGGCGTGGCGAGCGTCCACGACCTCCATGTCTGGGCGGTCTCGAGCGAAGAGACGACACTGACCGCGCATATCCTAGCCGGCCCGGATCCCGAAACCGTCCGGCGCGCGTTCACCGCCATGCTGGCCGCGCAATTCAGCATCCGGCACGTCACGCTGCAGGTGGAGACCGCCCCCGAAGAAGAGGGCGAGGCGATGCACCGATGATGCCGGTTCCGGGCGGATCGTCGATCCGCCCGGCACTCACCAGCTCAGCACGACCTTGCCCGACTGGCCGGAGCGCATGGCGTCGAAGCCCTGCTGGAAATCCTGCGCGGCGAAGCGGTGGGTGATCAGCGGTTCGAGGTCGAGGCCGTTGCGGATCAGGCCGAACATCTTGCGCCAGGTCTCGAACATCTCGCGGCCATAGACGCCACGGATCGTGATCGCCTTCAGGATGATGTCCGCCCAGGCGACGTGCATCGCGCTCGACGGGATGCCGAGCATCGCCAGCCGACCACCCATCATCAGCACATCGATCGCCTGCGCGATCGCGGGCTGCGCACCCGACATCTCCAGCGCGACGCCGAAGCCGTCTGCGATCCCTTCACGTGCCATCACGTCGCGCAGATCCTCGCGCGCGACATTGACTGGCCGGATATCGGCGATGCGCGCCGCCAGATCCAGCCGATAGTCGTTGACGTCGGTCAGGATCACCGAGCGGGCACCCGCGCGGCGGGCGACGGCAGCGGCCATGATGCCGATCGGTCCGGCGCCGGTGACGAGCACATCCTCCCCCAGCAGATCAAATTGCTGGGCGGTGTGGACGGCATTGCCGAACGGATCGAGCAGCGCACCGATGTCGAGGCTGACATCCTCGGGCAGCGGCACGACGTTGAAGGCGGGGATCGCCAGATATTCGGCGAACGCGCCCTGGCGATTGACGCCGACGCCCTGGGTACCCGGATCGAGATGGAAGCGGCCCGCGCGTGCGGCGGCGCTGTCGATATCGATCAGATGCCCCTCGCCCGAAACGCGCTGTCCGACATGGAGCGGCCGGGTGACGGCGGCGCCGATCTCGACGATCTCACCCGCGAATTCATGGCCGAAGATCATCGGCACCGGCACGGTGCGCGCGGCCCATTCGTCCCAATTATAGATATGGACGTCGGTGCCGCAGATCGCTGTGCGCTGGACGCGGATCAGCACTTCGTCGGCGGCCGGGGTCGGCACCGGCGCGGTGGTTCCCCACACGCCCTCCGCCGCCTCCAGCTTGGCAAGGCCGAACATGGTGGTCGCGGAAACCGCGCGGCGGTCGAGAATGGCGACGCTCATGCCACGATCCCCAGTTCGCGGCCGGCAGCACCAAACGCGGCGACCGCCCGGTCGACCTGTTCGGGTGTGAAAGCGGCCGACATCTGCGTCCGGATCCGCGCCAGCCCCTTGGGTACGACGGGAAAGGAAAAGGCGGTCACATAGACGCCGTGATCGAGCAGCCGCTCGGCCAGCGCCACCGCGCGCGGCGCATCGTGAAGCATCACCGGGATGATCGGATGCTCGCCGGGCAGCAGGGTGAAGCCCAGCCCTTCGAGTCCTGCACGGAACCGCGTCGCATTGGCGGTCAGTTGCGTCCGCAGCTTTTCGCCCTCGTCCGAGCGGGCGATGTCGATCGCCGCCGCCGCCGCGCCGCACACCGAAGGCGCGAGCGCATTGGAGAAGAGATAGGGCCGTCCACGCTGGCGCAGCAGTTCGACCAGCGGCCGCCGCGCGGCGACGAAGCCGCCCATCGCGCCGCCCAGCGCTTTGCCGAAGGTGCCGGTGACGATGTCGATCCGGCCTTCGACGCCGCGAAACGCTGGCGAGCCACGCCCGCCCTGCCCCAGAAAACCCGTGGCATGGCAATCATCGACCAGAGTCAGCGCGCCATAGCGCTCGGCCAGATCGGCGATGCCCGCCAGGTTGGCGACGGTGCCGTCCATCGAGAAGACGCCGTCGGTGACGATCAGGATCTGCCCCGATCCCTCGCGCCGCGCCTGTTGCAGCGATTCCTCCAGCGCCGCCATGTCGTTGGTGGCGAAGCGATAGCGCCGCGCCTTGGCGAGCCGGATGCCATCGATCAGCGAAGCATGGTTGAGCGAGTCCGAGACGATCGCATCGTCGGGGCCGAACAGCGGCTCGAACACCGCGCCATTGGCGTCGAAGGCGGCAGCGAACAGGATCGAGTCCTCGAAGCCCAGATAATCGGCGATCTGCGCCTCGAGCTGCTTGTGCGGCAATTGCGTGCCGCAGATGAAGCGGACCGAGGCCAGCCCCGCACCCCAGTCGCGCGTCGCCCGGATCGCACCGTCGATGACGCGTTCGTCGGACGCCAGCCCGAGATAATTGTTGGCGCACAGATTGAGGACGTCGCGTTCGCCGTTTGGCGTGGCCACGCGTACCTGCCCACCCTGTGGAGACAGCAGCACGCGCTCGCGCTTGGTCAGCCCCTGGGCGTCGATATCGGCCAGCTCCTGTCCGATTCGCTCGTAAAATGCGTCGTTCGCCAATCCCGCCTCCTCTGCTGGAGACGGGCAAGTACAATATAACGGATTACGAGTCTAGTATCCCGGAAACAGGATTTGCCATTGTGGGGTCGCTCCGCGAAGCGCCCGATCGAGCGCACGGAGCAATTCGCCCACTCGCCCACCGCCGGCCGGCGCCGGGGGATAGCGGCACAATATCCCGATGAGCTTTGGCGTCGCACGCCGGACAGCGCGATCGGCATGATCCGCGCCGGCATCGGGTAAGCCCGCGACAAGTTCGACGGCCCGGGCGCCATGCGCCGCGGCTCCCAGAATGTGCCGGACTTGGGTGGCGCGCGCCAGGGGATGGAGCCAGGGCGCGGACACGGCGGACATCGCGGCCCGCGCCGCCTGGCTCGCGGCCGCATCTTCGGACTCCTGCGCCGCCTTGAGCGCGGACCAGGCCGCATCGCGCAACGCCTTCACGCGCCGGCCGCCCCGCGCGAATGCCCATGCGGTGTCGATCGCATCGCGCGGACGCGGATCCGAGGGACAGGATCGCTCGAAGATCTCCAGCACCTCCGCGGCGCTTTCGGCGGCGTAGGCGGTGACCGTGCGAAGATCCTCGATATCGAGAACGATCTCGCCGGTCACGACTAGCTGGTCACCACCAGCAGCGCTTTCGCGTCCCCGGTTCCGTCATTGCGGATCTCATGTTCGACATCGGCGGGATAGCGCGCGGTCGCGCCCAGCGGCACGGTCTGGCGTTCGCTCGCCGCAATGACCTCGAGCGAGCCTTCGAGCACCGTCAGATGCTCGCGCGTGCCGCGCGCGTGCGGCGACGAAACCAGCGCACCGCCGGGGGCGAAGGTCAGTTCATACCATTCCAGGCTGTCGGCGCGGTCGGCGGGGCTGAGAATGCGCAGCAGGCAGCGCCCGTCCTCGGTGCGGATCTCGGGCGTGAACGAGGCGGAGGCGACGTCGATGCGGACGCGCTTTTCGGGCTGGCGGAAACCGATCAGTTCGGAGACGTCGACCTTCAGCGCCTCGGCCAGCGCCCAGACCGTCGCCAGGGTCGGGTTGGTCTGTCCGCGCTCGATCTGCGAGAGCATCGATTTCGACACGCCCGAGATCTTGGCGAGCCCATCCAGCGTCAGCCCCTGCCGCCGGCGGAGCTGATGGATATAGGGGCCGATCTGCGGTGAACCCCCGCTAGGCATGATGGCGGCGCTCCCGGCGCGCGCGAAAAATCCGGCATTGCATGACAATGCCATAGCAAGCGGCAAGCGGCTTGTCGCTCATCGGCGCGCACCGTCGAAATCGCGCAGGATCGCGGCGAACATGTCGATCCCGTCCCACAGATTCTGCAGACGCAGATTCTCGTTCGCGGCATGCTGGTTGTTGTCGGCATTGACCGTCGGCAGCAGCACCGCCGGCGTCGACAGCCCATCCGCTATGACGGACATGGGGATGCTGCCGCCCAGCATCGGCGTCACCAGCGGCGGCTTGCCCAGCGCATGCGTCACCGCGCGGATCACCGCCTGGGTGCCCGGTGCCGATGCAGGGGCGCGATATGCGGGATAGCCCGGCACCCATTCGGCACGCAGCACCTTGGGATGGCCGAGCAGCATTTCCGTATCAGGGGCATCGGCGGTGACGAACCAGCCCTGGTCGCGGAAAAACCGTTCGGTGACGGCGCGGACATGGTCTGGCGTCTGGCCGGGCACCAGCCGCATGTCGATCGATGCCATCGCGCGTGTCGGAATGACATTGGCGGCCTTGTCTCCGACAGCGCCGGCAGAGATGCCCCGGATGTTGAGCGCCGGCCGCATGACGCCGTCCATCAGCCTCGGCGCGCCTTCGCTATGGCCGATCTGAAGATCGCGGCGCAGCCCGTCCTCGATGGCGGGCAGCGCATCGAGCAGGCGCCGGTCCTCGGCATCGATCGGCTTCACCCCGTCCTCGAAACCGGGGATCGTGACCTGCCCCTGATCGTCGCGCATCGCCGCGAGCAACCGCGCAAGCGCCATGGCGGGATTGGGCGCCCAATTGCCGTAATGGCCCGAATGCAGCCCGCGCCGGGGCCCATAGGCCGTGAGTTCGAGCGACATGATGCCGCGCGCGCCGAGGATCACCTGCTGCGCGCCGCTCGCATGGACGGGGCCGTCGCACAGGATCCAGAGATCGGCCTTGAGTGCATCGGCATGGGCGCGGAGCTGCGCCGCGATATCGGGCGACCCGGCTTCCTCCTCTCCGTCGAGGAACAGGATCACATTGACGCCAGGCGCCTGCTTCGTCGCGCCGAGCGCATCGATCGCGCGCAGGATCGCGACGATCGGTGCCTTGTCGTCGCTCGCCGAGCGGCCATAGAGCCGGGCTTCGGGCGCCAGCGCGGTCGGCGGACCAGCCAGGTCGATGACGGGCGCGTCGGCGCCGGGACCGGCGCGCAGCACGGGCTGGAACGGCGGCGTCCGCCATTCGGGCTGGCCGACGGGCTGGCCGTCGAAATGCGCGTAGAAACCGAGCGTGCTCCGCGCGCCGGGCACATCGCGCCGCGCGATGATCGAGGGTTTGCCGGCATTGCCCGTCTGGATCCGCGTGACCGAGAAACCGCGCCGCTTCAGCATCGCGTCGAGTGCGCGGACGTTCGGCTCCATCTCGGCCGCCGTGCCGCCGGCATTGGGGACGGCGACGAAATCGGCGAGTTCGCGCACGATCTCCCATTCATGGGCGATGCGATATTGGCGAACCGGATCGGGCCTGGCCGGCGCGGCGAGCGCGGGCACCGGCAACAGGGCGGCGAACGCGACAATCGGCAGCGGAAGACGGCGGATCATGATGCGAGTGCGGTGACAGCGGACATGGCGTGGATTCCCCTTCCGACGATGCGTCGGGACGATGAATAGGACGCCCGCGCGCGATTACAAACGCCGATCAGATCGGCATCGCATCGATCATCCACATCATGAAATGATGCGATATATAGCCTTTGTCTATAGTTGAAATTTCGTGATTTGCAGCGCAGCATGCCCGTGCGCAAAGCAGGGCGGTCTGCGATCGGCGACGACGGAAACCAAGTCCGTTCCACAACATCGCGGATATCGAGCAGAGCATAGCCTATGCCGGTCACGACATATAATCCAACCCGAACGCCGCACGAATGCCCCGGCTCGACGCAAGTGCATGGCGCACACAATCCCACCGATCGCCCGGAATGGCGAGGTTCCGCGATCATGAGCCGGCCGGATTCGGTATAGCTGTGAGCTATAGAGCTATGAACCCTTTGTGCTGGATTTGTGACGGCCAACGCATTGATGTTGCGTTGCGACAATAAAATCAGGGGGACTCGACATGACCGCGCTTGCTTCACAACCTTTTCCGGGGAGCGCGGCACGTCGCGCAAAGCTCCTTCTTCTCGCCGGCGGCAGCGCGATGCTGTGCCTGGCGCATCCCGCCCTGGCCCAGACCGCACCACAGGCTCCGCAGGCCGCCGAGGCCGAACCGGAAGCCGACATCATCGTCACCGGCTCGCTCGTGCAGCGCAACGGCTTCGACACGCCGACGCCGGTCACGGTGATCGGCGCCGAGACGCTGACCCGCGTCGCCGCGCCCAATATCGCCGACGTCATCAACCAGATGCCTTCGGTGCGTCCCTCGCTGACTCCGACCAGCACGGTCAATCTCGGCAGCCTCGCCGCCGGCAACTATATCGACCTGCGCGGCCTGGGTTATCAGCGGACCCAGGTCCAGGTCGACGGCCGCCGCTATGTGCCGACCACGCCCGCGGGCGGCGTCAGCATCTCCTCGATCCCGCAGGCGATGGTCAACGGTATCGACATCGTCACCGGCGGCGCCTCTGCAGCCTATGGTTCCGACGCCGTCGCCGGCGTCGTCAATCTGCGCATCGATTCACGCTTCAAGGGATTGAGGGGCAGCGTCCAGGGCGGCATCTCCAACTATGGCGACTATGAGAATTTCCTCGCCTCGGTCAGCTACGGCACCAGCTTCATGGACGATCGCCTGCATCTGGTCGTCGCGGCAGAGGCCTCGCAAAATGGCGGCATCCGCTGGCTGCGCGACCGGCCGTGGAGTGCGAAGAACCCCGGCACCATCGCCAACCCCGCCTTTCCCGGTGACCCCAATGCGCCGAGAAACCTGCTCGTCACCGAAGGCATCCGTCAGACCAATGTCGCTTATGGTGGCGTGATCACCGGCGTCAATTTCAATGCCGGCGGTGGATCGGGGATCACCGACATCACGAAATTGCCCTCTTATCTCAAGGGCATCCAGTTCGACGCCAACGGCAATGCCGTCCCCTTCGCCTTCGGCACGCTGGTGACGCAATCGACCCAGATCGGTGGAGACGGCGCCAACGGCATTGCCGACAGCCTCGGCGCGGTGCCGGTCAACCGTTATACCGGTTTCGGCCGACTGACCTTCGACGCGAGCGACGCGATCACCCTGTTCGGCGAATTTTCGTACAACAAGGTGACGTCGGAATATCTGGGCCTTGCCTCCGCGCACCAGATGACCGTCCGGTCGGACAATGTCTTCCTGCCCGCGGCGCTGCGCCAGACGCTCGCCGCGAACAATGTCGCATCGATCGTCGTCGGCCGCAGCGTGCTCGACAATGCCCGCACCGTCTCCAACCTCGATATCGAGACGATCAACGCGCTGGGCGGCTTCAATGCCAAGCTGGGCAGCGGCTGGACGCTTGACGGCAGCTTCAGCTATGGCCGCACCAAGAACCGCGCGACGACGAGCAACAACCGGATCAACTCGCGCTTCAACCTGGCGATCGACGCGATCGACGATCCGCGCACGGCCGGCGTGATCGATCCGATCTGCCGCTCGACGCTGACCGACCCGACCAATGGCTGCGTGCCGCTGAACCTGATCGGCGAGGATCGCTATTCCGATGCCGCGCTCGCCTATGTGAACGGCACCGGTTTCCGCCTGTGGGACATCAAGCAGAAATCGGCGATCATGACGCTGCGCGGTTCGCCGTTCGACACCTGGGCCGGACCGGTCTCGATCGCGGCGGGCGGCGAGTATCGCGAGTTGAGCGTCAAGACGACGTCCGATCCGATCTCGACCGCGCAGGCCTTTTTCGGTGGCGGCACCATCCCCTATGCGGGCAAGGTCACCGTCAAGGAAGGGTTCGGCGAAGTCATGGTCCCGCTCGCCAAGGATACGAGCTGGGCGAAGGATCTGAGCGTCGACGCCGCGGTGCGCGTCACCGATTACAGCACGTCGGGCACCGTCGTCACCTGGAAGGGCGGCATCAGCTATGCGATCAACGATTCGATCCGGCTGCGTGCCACGCGCTCGCGCGATATCCGCGCGCCCGGCCTTGAAGAGCTGTTCCAGGCCGGATCGACATCCCAGCTGACCGTCGAGGATCCGAAACTCAACAACATCTCCTATCTCGTCACCGCGGCGAACCAGGGCAACCCCAACCTGACGCCCGAAAAGGCCGACACCTTCACCGCCGGCCTGGTGCTGACGCCGACGATCATCCCGCGCCTCAAGCTCTCGCTCGACTATTACAAGATCGAGCTCAACGACGCGATCATCGCGCTCACCCCCGCGACGATCGTCGACCGCTGCTACAAGAACATATCACCCCAAGCATGTTCGCTGATCATCCGCGGCGGCGTCGACGATCGCATCACCCGCGTGATCAACGGCCCCGTCAACCTGACCTCGGTCAAGACCAGCGGCATCGACGTCGAGGCGCAATATTGGTTCCCCATCGGCGCGGATCGCCTGAACCTGCAGGCGCTGGTCACCTATATCGACAACACCTCGATCTTCGACGGCATCACGCTTACCCAATTGGGCGGCAGCGTCGAGCAGCCGACGGTCGCCGCGGTCGGCGGCAACCCGCACTGGAAGGTCAACACGCATGTCAGCTATGTGAACCCCGGCTTCACGCTGAGCGTGGCAGCGCGGTATATCGGCGGCGGCGCGATCAACAAACGCTTCACCTACAAGGATCTCGACGTTCTGAGCGTCAAAGGCCGGGTCTATTTCGACCTTCAGGGCGAAGTGACGCTGATCGAGAATGACGACAATCGCGTCGCCCTGTTCGGATCGATCCAGAACGTCTTCAACAAGACGCCACCGATCACCGGCGCGGGCGGGTACGGCACCACCCGGGCGCTGTACGACACGCTCGGCCGGATGTTCACCGCGGGCGTCCGTTTCAAATTCTGATGATGACATGTCCGGGCCGCAATCGCGGCCCGGACCATTTTGGGAGGATCCGGATGGCCCGTTTCGCCTGGCTGCCGCTCGCCGCATTGCTCGCGACGCCCGCTCATGCCGATCTGGGGGCACCCGGCCGGATCGCGACGGCGCTCGGGGTTCCCTCCCCCACCGCGCCGGGCTGCGCGGTCGGCATCTTCCGCGACGGCAAGACGGCGGAGCTGGTCAATGCCGGCGCCGCCGATATCGCGACGGGCCGTGCGATCGGGTCCGACACGCAATTCTACGCGGCCTCGGTCTCCAAGCAATTCACCGCGGTCGCGCTGATGCAGCTCGTCGTCGCGGGCAAGGTCTCGCTGACCGACGACGTCCGGAAATTCATTCCGGAGTTGGCCGATTACGGCACCGTCGTCACCGTCCAGATGCTGCTCAACATGACCGGGGGCATCCGGGATTCGCTCGCGCTGCTCGCGCTGGAGGGCAATCTCAAGATTTCGGAGCCCAGCCGCGCCGACGCGCTGGCCGGCGTGCTGCGGCAGAAGGAGACCAATTTCAAACCCGGCACCGAATATGATTACACCAATGGCGGCTATCTGCTGCTGTCCGAGATCATCGAGCGCGTGTCGAAACAGCCGTTCGAAACCTATGTGAACGCGAATGTGCTGAAGCCTTTGGGCATGACGCGCAGCTTCATGATGCTCGGCAAGCGCACCGCCGACGCCAATGCGACGCACGGTTATGTCACGGCCGCCGACGGCAAGGTGACCTCCGCCGACGAATATCCGCTGTTCGGCGGATCGGGCGGGCTGATCACGACGGTGAACGACCTGGCCAAATGGGATCGCGACATCGACACCGGCCATAAGGTGTGGACGCCGGAGATCACGCGGCTGATGATCACGCCGGGCAAATTCACCAACGGTGCGCCGGTGGTGCGATCGGGGCGCGGCATCGCCTATGGCAATGCGCTGATCGTCGGACCGCACTGGTTTCACCACACCGGCGGAGCCGCCGGCTACAAGACGCTTTATGGCCGCCTGCCCGAAAAAAGGATGGGCATCGCGCTGCTCTGCAACAATGGCGCGATCGATCCCGCGAAAAAGGCGGATGAGGTGATCGCAGCGCTCAACGAGGGGCTGCCGGCGATCACCGAACCCAGCTCCGACGGCTCGGCCCTCAACGGCCGCTATCGCAATCCCAACATCGCCGCGACCTATATCGTCGACGCCAAGGGCGACACGATCAACCTGACGCTGGAGACCGCAAAGGGCGGCACGACCGGCCCGCTGGCGCTCAAGCGCAACGACGAAGGCGCGTTCAAGAGCGGGCCGTTCAGCATCACCCCCGACGACGATGCGCGCGGCTTCGTGCTAAGGACGTCCCGCATCACGCTTCATTTCGATCGGGCACAATGACGATGACCGGATTGCGTCGCTCCGCCGCCGCCCTCGCCCTGCTCGCGCCGCTGTTGGGGGCCGCTCCGCCACAGACCACGATCGTGATCGCCGGCGGCGCCATCTATGACGGCGCCGCGACGAAACCGGTGATCGGCGACGTGGTCATTGCCGGCGACAAGGTGATCGCGATCGGACCGCGCGCCGGCCGCAAATATCGCGGCGCGCGTGTGATCGATGCCAAGGGAATGATCGTCGCGCCCGGCTTCATCGATCCGCACACCCATGCCGACGCGCTTGTCTGGGGCGATACGGCGGAAAAGCGGCTGGTGACGCCGTGGCTGACCCAGGGCGTGACGACGATCATGACCGGCAGCGACGGCTATGGCCAGGGCCCCGAAGGATCGCCGGCGAAGCTGTTCGACCATGTGGCCAAGGCGGGCGTCGGCCCCAATGTCGCCGCGTTCGTCGGCTTCGGCTCGGTCCGCGAGGCAGTGATCGGCGACGATGCACGAGCGCCCTCGCCAAGCGAGCTGCAGCGCATGCAGTCGATCACGGCGCGGGGCATGTGCGAAGGCGCGCTCGGCCTGTCGGCGGGGCTGTTCTATGCGCCGCAGAGCTTCGCCAAGACCGAGGAAGTGATCGCGGTCGCGCGCGAGGCGGCGAAGCGCGGCGGTGTCTATGACACGCATCAGCGCGACGAATCCTCCTACACGATCGGTCTGATGGCCTCGGTGCGCGAAGTGATCCGCATCGGCCGCGAAGCGGGCCTGCCCGTCCATTTCTCGCACCTCAAGGCGCTGGGCGCCGATGTCCAGGGCAAGGCGGCGGACGTGATCGCGATCATCGACGCGGCGCGCGGCGCAGGGCAGAGCGTCACCGCCGATCAATATCCCTATGAGGCATCGGGATCGAGCCTGATCGCCTCGCTGGTGCCGCGCTGGGCGCAGGATGGCGGTGCGGCGGCGCTTGTCCGCCGGATCGAGACCCCGGCCGATCGCGAGAAGATCGTCGCCGAGATGAAAGTCAATCTGGTGCGGCGCGGCGGCCCCAATGCGGTGCTGATGCGCGATGCCGGCCGTCCCTGGTCGGGCAAAAGGCTCGACGTCATCGCCAGGGATTGGGGCGTCGATCCGGTCGAGGCGGCGCTGCGCATCATCGTGGCGAACAAGGGCGATGGATCGAGCATCGTTTCGTTCAACATGATCGAGCCCGATATCCGGCTGTTCATGCAGCAGCCCTGGATGATGACGGGCTCCGACGGGTCGGCCGGCCATCCCCGGATGTACGGCACCTTCCCCACCAAATACGCCAAATATGTCGTCGCGGAGAAAGCGATCAACGTCGCCGACTTCATCAATTCGAGCACCGGCCGCACCGCCGATTTCTTCAAGCTCGACCGGCGCGGTCATCTGAAACCCGGCTATTTCGCCGATGTCGTGGTGTTCGATCCCAAGACCTATCGTCCGCGCGCGACCTATCTCGAACCGGCATTGTCGAGCGAGGGTGTCCGCACGCTGATCGTCAACGGCACGCTGACGATCGACGGCGGGCGCGTGACGGGCAAGGCCGGCGGGCGCGCGGTGAAGCATAGGCCGACGCAGGGGAGTTGCGCATAGGGCGAGGCCGTACCCGGATTCAGGCCAGGGCCTTGGTCAGGGCACGGGCAAAGGCGGCATTCAGCGCGTCACGCGGCGCTTCCGAGGGCTTGGGCCAGGCGCTTTGCAGGACGAGCAGCAGGTCCGCCGCAGGATCGATATGGAGCAGCTGACCGAAGACGCCTTCGGCCCGATAATTGGCGGGCGTGCGCTGGATCCACCATTGATAGCCATAGTCGGACGCACTGCCATTCGCCTTGTGCGGTGCCGATGGCTGGGTGGACTCCGCCATCCAGCCCGCCGGCAGGATCCGGCGCCCCGCGGCGATGCCGTCGTTCAGGCAAAACAGGCCCAGCCGCGCGACATCGCGCGCCGTCGCGCTGATGCAGCCCCCGCCCCATTCGGTGTCCCCTTCGGCATTGCACACCCAATAGGCGTCGGCCTCCATGCCCATCGGCTGCCAGATTCGCTCGGAAAGATAGGGCGACAGCGGACCGCCGATCGCGGCCGCCACCACTTCACCCAGCATGCAGGATTCGCCGGTCTTATACTGGTGGACGGTCCCGGGCGGATAGGCACGCGGCAGCGATGCCAGATGCGCGAAGAATTGGCCCTTGCGATCGCGTGCGGCGGAAAGCGCGAGCAGCCGGTTCACGTCGGATGCGGGATCGAGATAATTCTCGCTCCAGCGGATGCCGGAGGACATGCGCAGCAGATCGCGGATGATCGTCCCGTCGAACGCCGTGCCCTTGAGCGCGGGCAGATAACGCACCACCGGATCGGTCACCGCGCCGATCTGTCCGTCGGCAATGGCGGCCCCGACCAGCAGCGAGGTCACCGATTTCGCCATCGAAAAGGATGTCCATAGCGTCGCGGCGTCGTTGCCCAGCGCATAGCGCTCCAGCACGACCCGACCCTTGTGCACCGCCACCAGGCTGGCGACGCGATTGAACGCCATGAACTGGGCCAGGGTCCAGTCGCGCCCGTCATGGCTGAACACCAGGTCGGGCCCGGTCGCGGCGCGCGGCAACGGTGCCGTCACGCCGCCCCTGCGGATGGGCCGCGTCGCGAACAGCCGGTCCATGTTGCGGAATGCGCGGATCTGCGCGTCCCCCTCCAGGAACAGCAGCTTCGCGGCATCGCGCGACGCATCATCTGTCGCGCGCGCCCAGGATCGCCCCGGCATCGCCGATGCCGTCAGGCCGGTGCCCAGCCATGCCAGCATGCGGACCGCATCGCGCCGGTAGACCGGCGTGCCGGTCATCGTCCCGCCTCCGCCCTGCAGTGCGCGGCGCCGGCCAGCGCGTCGAGTTCCGCTCGGTCATGCAGCCTGCCGCCCGCGACGACCGCGCGGATGGCACGCAGCGCATCCAGGTCGCGTGAGGGATCGTCTTCGAGCAGCAGCAGGTCCGCGCGCGCGCCGGCCTCGACGGTGCCGAAATCGGCGGCCCAGCCCAGCGCCGATCCCCGCCGGGGCAGCGATCGGAAATAGTCGCGCGGCACCACCGTCGCGCTGCGCAAGGCCTGTATCGGCGTCAGCCCCGCGGCGGCGAGTGCCTTGAGTTCGCTCAACAGCCCTTCGCCCCAGAGGTGATAGGGTTGCGGCGTATCCGATCCGGCCATGATGCGTACGCCCGCACGCACATAGGCCGCGGCGATCGCGCGGCGCAGGCGCACAAAGGCCGTGGCGGCCTCCACCGGCATCGCCCGCTGCATGGCTGCGCGGCGCGCCGGCCAGGTCCGGCGCTGTTCGGCATCGGCCAGGCAGGCCGCCATGCCCGCCGCCAGGGCACGGGTGTCCGCGGCAGGATCGAAGGCGCGTTCGAACGATGCGAGCGTCGGCACCTGAAAGGATCGCGCCCGGGCAACGCGCCGCGCCAGGCCGTCGACCTGCGCGGGTTCGGCGGCGGACGCGGCAGCGACCACCGCTGGCGGCGGAACCTGCGCGAACGGTTCGAGATCGGCGCCATGTTTCGGCAGCAATTCCTGGATCGCGCCATCGAGATGCTCGACCTCCTGCCCCGCCGCGAGCGCCGCGGGCAGGCCGACCGCATTGTCGACATGGCCCGCCACCGGCAGCCCGGCGCGGCGCGCTTCATCGATCAGCGCGCGCCAGACCGCCGGATGCGTGATCTGGTGCGCCTTGACGAGGTCGTATCGCCCATCCGCCGCGCTGCGCACCGCCGCGCGACCGGCTTCGGCCGTCGCTGCGTTGTCGTCGTTGACGATCGGCGCGGCCACATAAAGGCGCGGGCCGAGCAGAGTGCCGCGCTCGACCGCCGAACGCACATCGCGCGCGACCGCCGGCGCCTGCATCGCGCGCGCCGTCGTCACACCAGATCCGATCATCAGCGCGAGCGAGCGTCGCAGCGCGCCGTCGGTCGCCGTCGCGGCATCCGGCAGATGGACATGCATGTCGACCAGGCCCGGCATCACCACCAGCCCCCGCGCCATGATCCGGCGCGCACCCGGCGGCACCCTAACGCGCCGCCGCGGGCCGATGCGCACGATCCTGTCGCCGCGCACGATGATCGTCTGGTCGCGCAGGCGGGCCTGCGCGGTCATCGGCAGCACCTCCGCGCCGACGATGGCGAGCGTTTCCGGAGTTTCCTTGGGTGCCGGCGCTGCGATAGCGGGCGTGACGAACGGCAGCAGCATGGGCAGCAGCCGGACGACGCGGCACACGCTCATGCCTCTCCTCCGCCGATCGCAAGCATGGCGCGCGCAGGAAAATGATGCGGCGGCACCGGCAGATTGGTCGGCGCCGGCCCCTTGCGGACTCGCCCGGACAGGTCGAATTGCGAACCGTGGCACAGGCACAGCCAGCCGCCATCGTCGCCCAGCCCGGCGAACGGCTCGCACCCTTCATGCGTGCAGCGGCCGATCACCACCAGCCAGTCGGGATCGTGCGTGCGATCCTCGTCGCGTTCGGGGTCGCGCAGCGTCGAGAGCGGCACCGCGCGCACCGCCGCGATCTCCGCCGCACTGCGGTAACGGACGAAGACGGGCTGGCCGCGCCAGGCAATGCGCAGTTGCTCGCCTTCGCCGATCCCGTCGAGCCGTACCAGCAGCGGCCCGGCGTCGTCATGCGCGGCCGTCCGGCCACAGGGCAGCGCCGCCAAACCGGCCAGCATCTCGCGCCGACGGATGCCGGGCATCACGGCCTGGTTACGCGGCCGGGCACGTCGACCACCTTGACGCGCGCCGAACCCTTGCCGCCGGTCTTCACCCGCTTGAGTTCCTGCAAAGTGGCGACGTCGATCACGCTCACTTCGTTGCTCGTGCGGCAGCCGACATAGGCGTATCGGCCGTCGGGCGCGAAAGTGATCCAGTTGGGACCCGCGCAGACCGGGATCGTCTTCACCAGTTCCAGCCCGGGATGCGTATAGATGGAGACAGTGTTGATGATGCTGCCCGCGGCGAACAGATATTTCTCGTCGGGCGACAGCTCCAGCCCGTGATTGACGTTGTGCGGCCATTCGAGCGGCGGCGTGAAATCGGCGGGCAGGCCGGGCAGGCGCACCGTCCGCGTCACCTTTCCGCTCTCCAGATCGGCGACGGCAAAGCCGTGCAGGCGCGAGAGCTGCGTATAGAGCGTCTTTTCGTCGCGCGTGAAAGTGAACGGGCGCACCCCGTCCTGGAAGCTCAGCAGCTTGGCCAGCCGGTTCTTCTCGGTATCGAGCACATAGATCGACTGAGTGAACATCGATCCGGCGTAGAGGCGCTTGCCGTCCGCCGACAGCCGCGTGGTGTGCATGCCCCATTGGCCGTCGAGCCGGCCGGTGACCACCCCGCGCCGGGTGTCGATCACCTCCAGATATGCGCGGTCGTAGAGCGGCGCGTAGAGCGTCCCCGTCTTCGAGATGCTCAGATGATGCGGCCATCCGTCCTTCAGCGGCAGGCGCCAGAGGATCCGGTCGTCCGCGGTGCTGATCGCGACGATCTCGCCGGAATCGGGAACGCCCCAGCCATGCGACTTGGAAATACCGACATTGACATAGACCGCCTTGCCGTCGGGCGATCCGATCACGTCGTCGGGATGATGGCCGACGGGGATCACGCTCACCAGCTCATGTTCGGGGATGCTGATCACCGAAACATCGCCACTCTCGCCGTTCTGGACATAGAGATACGGCTTGGCATGAAGCGCCGTCGGCAGCGCGAGCGCGGCGGCGGCCAGGCCGCAGAGCAGCCGTCCGGTTACAGTCACCATATGCGAACCCTTTTCTCTTCTGGCAGGTAGAGTGCACGCCCCGGCTGCACGTTGAATGCGCGGTACCAGCCGGGCAGGTTGCGGACGATCCAGACGCGCTGTTCGGGCGGCGCATGGACATCGGTGCGCAGCGCCTGCATGCGCGCGGCCTCGCGGTAATTGACGCGCCAGATCTGCGCCCATCCCAGGAAGAAGCGCTGGTCGCCGGTCAGCCCGTCCTTCACCGGCAGTTCCTTGCCGCCCAGCGAATGGCGATAGGCATCCCAGGCAACGGTCACACCGGCCAGATCGCCGATATTGTCGCCCACGGTCAGCCGGCCGCTGACGAACTTGCCCGGAAAGATCTCATAGGCGTCATATTGCTTCACCAACGCCTCGGTCAGCGCGTTGAAACGGCTGACGTCCTCGGGCGTCCACCAGGTGCTGAGCACGCCGCGCTCGTCATATTTCGCGCCCTGGTCGTCGAAATGATGGCCGATCTCGTGCGCGATCACCGCGCCGATCGCACCATAGTTGAGCGCGGGATCGGCATGAGCGTCGAAGAAAGGCGGCTGCAGCAGCCCGGCGCTGAACACGATCTGGTTGGACCGGTGATTGGCATAGCCGTTCACCGCCATGGCGGGCAGGTCGGTATACCATTGCCGCTTGTCGATCGGCCTGCCCAGCATGTTCAGCTGGCGCTGATGCTCGAACTCGCGGGCGCGCCGGACATTGCCGAACAGATCGTCGCGCCGGATCGCAAGCGATGCATAGTCGCGCCAGCGGATCGGATAGCCGATCTCGGCGACCATCGCGCGCAGCTTGGCGCGCGCACGATCGCGCGTCTGCGGAGACATCCAGGCCAGCGTGCCCAGCCGCCGGTCCCAGGCGGCCAGGATCTCGCGGACCAGCCGGTCGGCCTCCGCCTTCGCTTCGGGCGGGAAATGGCGCTCGACGTAGATCCGGCCCACCGCGTCGCCCATTGTCATCGAGACCAGATCGGCCGCGCGCTTCCATTCGGGGCTGTTCTGCGGAGCACCGCTCATCACCGTTCCGTTGAACCGGAAATGCGCGTCGACGAACGGCTGCGACAGATAGGGCGCATAGGCCTGGAGCAGCCTGAGCTTCAGATAGTCGCGCACCACCGCAGGGGCCGCCGTCGCCATCAGCGCCGCATTCTTCGCGATCGCATCGGGCTGGCGGATCAGCATGCGCCCCTGCCCTTCGAAACCCGCCGCACGCAGATAGGCGTCCCATGCGAATTGCGGCGCCGAGCGCCGGATCTCGTCGATGCTCAGCCGGTTATAGGCGCGGTCGGGATCGCGCGTGTCGACCTGCGGCCATTGGCCCGCCGCCAGCGCCGCCTCGAAGTCGAACACCGCGCCCGCCCGCGCCTGCGCATCCTTCTGCCCGAGCAAGGCAAGCAGTTCGGCCAGATATTGGCGGTAGGCATCGCGCCGGGCGTCGAGATCCTTGCCCTTGTCGAGATAATATTGGCGCTCGAGCATGCCGAGCCCGCCCTGATGGACGATGACGATCGCCGCCTCGGGCACGCGATCGTCGGCCTCGACCATCGTCCAGAACGGCGCCTGGACCTTCATCCGCGTCAGCGTGCCCATCACCGTCGCCAGCGCGCCGACATCCGCCGCGCGGTCGATCTCGGCGAGCAGCGGATCGATCGGGCCATGGCCCAGCGCATCCACCCGCTGCCGATCCATGAAGCTGGCATAATAGTCGCCGATCGCTGATCGGGGCTTGCCGGCCTGCTCCTCAAGGATCGCGCGCACGCGCCGTGCCGACAGATCCTCCAGCGCGGTGAATGCGTCGACGCCGATCTGGTCGGGCGGGATCGGCGTCGCCCTTACCCAGCCGCCGCTGGCGTAGAGATGGAAATCATTGCCGGGGTCGACATTGCTGTCCATGCCCGCCAGATCGAAGCCCCAGCGGCCGATCTCCGCCTGCCCCCGTCCGCCCGGCCGCACTGCGGCCGGTTCGGATGGGGCCGACTGCACCTGCGGCGCGATCGCCATCGCGATGACGGCCAGCATCGCCGTGCCGGCGATGGGCAGCCGGCCGGGCCTGCGCCCGCCTTCATCATGTCGCGCCATGTCAGAACCGCGCCGCCACGCCGACGTAGAAGAAGCGGCCGATATTGCTGTACACGCCCGATCCCGGCGTGATCCCGACCAGCCCCGCGGGCGGGCGCCGATTTGTGAGATTGTCGACGCCGACATAGGTGTTGAAGCGGCGATCGACGTCGAATGAGACCCGCACGTCGTGATAGACCACGCTCGGCAGATAGCGGACGTCGAAGGCGTCGAGATCCTCGGCGGGGCGCCCCTGCACCGATTTGATGTTCTCGATCGCGCCGGGGGTCATCCGGCCGACATATTTGAGCTGATAGCCCAGGGTGATCGGACCGCGTTCGATATCGAGCGCCAGATTGAAGGCGTCGCGCGGGAAGCCGATCTCGTCCAGATTGCGGTCCGCCCGGCCCGGATTCTCCGGATCGAGGAAGGAATCATTCTGCAGGACATGGGTGTAGTTGAGCCTGAGGCCGACGGTCGCGACATCGGCGATCCGGCGGCGGAATGCAGCGCCCACGTCCAGCCCGCGCGTCCGCAGCGCGGCATAGTTGAGCGGCGTCAGGTCCAGGCTGTTCTGGATGATCTCGCCCGGCTTCTCGCCGTTCGGTCCAGGCGTCGACCCCATATTGCGCGCGAACAGCTTGCAAAACTGGTTGTCGATCCCGCTGGCGTCGTAACAGGCGTTGAGCACCTGCTGCACGCCGGGCGAGGTGATCACGTCCTCCACCTTGATGTCGTAATAGTCGACGGTCACCGACAGGCCGGGGATCCAGCGCGGCTGGAAGACCAGCCCCGCGGTCAACGACTTGGATCGTTCCTCCCTCAGGTCCGGATTGCCGCCGGCCTGATAGGGAAAGGATGTCATATAGACCTTGTCGAAACCGACAGGCACGCCCGCCGCGCGGCAATTGGCGGCGCGCGCCGACGATCCGGAACCGATATTCTGGACGGAACAGGGGTCGCTGATCAGTCCGGCCGAATAATGCTGGCTGTACGGGCGATACACCTCCACCTGATTGGGTGCGCGCACCGCCGTCGCATAATTGGCGCGGAAGCGCAGATCGTCGACGGGCGCCCATTCGATGCCGCCGTTCCAGGCGAGCACCGTACCCGCCCGCCCCCGATAATCGGCGGCGCGCGCGGCGGCGTTGACGGTCAATTCCCGGAAGAAAGGCCGATTGGCGAGCAACGGCAGGCTGATTTCGCCGAACACTTCCTTCACCGCAAAGGCCGGCGGCAGGAAGGCGGGCGCGGGCGTGTAGAAAGTCAGCCCCGCCTCGACCAGCGGATCCTGCGTGTTGCGCAGCCGCTCGCGCCGATATTCGGCGCCGATCGCGAAGCCGACCGGACCGCCCGGCAGTTCGAACCAGTCGCTGCTGTCGCCGTTGACGAAGGCGTTGAACACGAACTGGCTCAGCTTCGATCGGGCAATGGAATCGGTGAGCAGATAATCCTTCCCCGCCTGCGAGATATTGCCCTCTCCGAACGGATTGAGCGGAGCGCAGGCCGCGACGTCGGCGCCAAGCCGGCCGGCGGCGAAGGCCTGGTTCGTGGCGCCTTCATAGGTTCGGGCAGCGGCGGGATTGATGGTGGAGCGGCAGACGATCCGGCCGGTCGCGGGATCGCGCACCGTGTCGATCGCCAGCAGATAGCGCTGCATGTCGACATTGCCGAGGATGCGGGTGCGCGTATCGACCTCAGCGACGTTGACCGACGCCTCGTAGCGCCAGTCGCCGTTGAAGCGGCCCCTGGCGCCCCCCACGACGCGCCAGGTGTCGCGCCGCGTCGCTTCCTGCCGCGTGCCCAGTTCCAGGAAGTTGCGCGCGAAATAGAATGGCGCATCCTGCCCCGCCGGAATCCCCATGGTCTGGCGGATCAGATTTGCTGCGGCGGCGGAAAGATAGGGATTGTCGGTCCGATAGCTTTCGCGCGGGCTGCGGTCAGCGATCGAGAAGAACGGCCCGACCGAGCTGCCCAGCGCATCCGAGCGCACGAACTTCGCCTCGATGAAGGGCTCGAACGCCTCGCTGACCGTGAAATGGCTCAGCAGGTTGATGCTGTAGCGCCGGACATCGGGCGCCAGGCCGAGCTGGCGCCCCTCCTGCAGATTGGATCCGTTGCCGCCCTGGTAGAAACCGAAGGGCGCCAGGCCGATGCGGTCGCCGGTCTGGAGGACCAGCGAACCGTCGGGCTGGAACAGATAAGCCGGCAGATGCCCGTCGGCGCCGGGCGCGAGCACGACATATTGGCCGCCATTGCTGGCATCCAGATAGCGAATATCGCTGAACAGCCGGCGATCGGGCACGCCGTCGCTGCCATTGGCGAGGCCCGGCGCATCCTGGTCGACCTGCAGATAGGCGGTCAGCCGATTATAGTCGGGTCGCTGCGACGCATACCAATCGTCCTGCCTGGCGAATTCGGCGCTGACGACGACATTGCCGCGCCCGTCGCCGAAATTGGTGCCCGCCGTCGCGCTCAGGAAATATTGGCCGGCATCGCCATAGCGGCTGATCCCGGCCTGTCCGCGCATACGCAGGCCTTCGAAATCGCGCTTGAGCACGAAATTGACGACGCCGGCGATCGCGTCCGAACCATAGACGGCCGAACTGCCGCCCGTCACGATATCGACGCGTTCGATCAGTTCGGTCGGAATTGCGTTGACGTCGGGCGCCGATCCGTTGGGCGAACCGGCGATATGGCGGCGCCCGTTCTGCAGCACCAGCGTACGATCGGTGCCCAGGCCCCTCAGATCGAGCAGGTTCAGGCCCGATCCACCCAGGATCCGCGTCGAATTGGCCTGGGTGACGGTGCTGCGAAAGCTCGGCATTTCATTGAGCACCTCGCCGATCGACGTGTTGCCCGTCTGGAAGAACTCCTCGCCGCGCATCGTGGTGACGGGCACGGGGGATTCGACGTTGACGCGCTGGATGCGCGATCCGGTGACGACGATCGCCGGTGCCTCCTCAGCAGCCGGGCCCGCCATCGCGACCGCGTCCGTCGCGGCGGGCTGCTCGGCGGCCGCGCCCTGGCGGCGGCGGATGGCGACCGCGCCCGATGCATCGACATAGGATGCGAGATCGCTGCCCGCCAGCAGCCGGTCGAGCGCGGCGATCACGCCCAGCTGCCCCTTCGCGCCGCGGGTACGGACGGGGCGGACATCCTCCATCCGATAGATGACCTGCCGGCCCGATTGCCGCACAAAGGCATCCAGCCCAGATTTCAGATTACCCGCCGGAATATTGAATGTACGGATTTCATCCGCTGCATGAACTGGTGAAGCAGACACGATAATTGCTGCGCTCGTCGCAAGCGCGAATACCATCCCCCGCATTGATCACTCCCCCGATGTACCATTGTTGTCTGATCAGTAAGACAGTCGGCACATCCGAAATCCGTTACGCATTAACGCGAGATATATATTTTTTCTTCGTCGGTGATGACTTTCAGACCATAGGCCTCGCGCAGCAGCCGGCCGAATATATCGACATTCTTGGCCTCGAAGCTGCCGCCGATCGCCATCTGCGCGACATCGCGGTCGGCGATCACGATCTGCTTTCGGTTATAGCGATTGAACTCGTCCGCCGCCTCGCCCAGCGTATCGCCGTCGAAAACCAGCCGGCCCTCGCGCCAGGCCATTTTTTCCTGCACGCGATCCTCGCTGCGGTCGGCGATCAACATCGTCGGCCCTTCGGCCACCGCGATATTGCCGGTGGTGATCGTCGCCGACCGGTCGACCATGTCGCCGCGCACCTCATCCACGCGCACCCGCCCTTCCGACACGATGATCGTCACCCGCCCCCGCGCGCGACGCACCGAGAATTTGGTGCCCAGCACGGTGATCATCCGCGATCCCGCATGAACGACGAAGGGCCTGGCCGGATCCTTTGCAACGTCGAAATAGGCTTCACCGCTGTCGAGCCAGACTTCGCGGCGCCCCTTGTCCACGCCGGCCCGAATGGCAGTGGCGGTGTTGAGTTCGACGCGGCTGCCGTCGGGCAGTCCGACGATCTTGTGCCCGCCGATGGCGGTCTCCACGCGCGCCAATTCGATCGTCCGGACGGGTTCCGGCGAAAACGGCACCGGCAATTTTCCGCTCGCAACGATCACCGCCACGATGAGCAGAAACGACAAGGATGCCGCGATCGCCGGTATCGGCCGGCGCCAGTCGAAGGAAAAGCGTGAGATGATGGGTGCCGGCATATCCGCGACGGCACCGATCGCGCCGATGCGATCCGCCGCGCGCCAGCCATGCTGCAGACGCCAGAATGCGACCTTGTTCGCGGTAGAGGCCGCGAGCCAGGCGTCGAGCTGCACCTGATCGGCCTCGGACCAGCCCGGTTCTTCGCTGCGCAGCACCCATTGCGCGGCCTCGTCCTGAAGAGAGCGTTGCGCCGTCATCTGCGCCCGATCTTTCTGTGCGACCGGCCGGGCCGACTGATCCGGCCAGCCCCGCCCAGCATGAAATCGACGAGCGCGCGCATGCCGAGCGTCAGCTGCTTCTCGACAGTGTCGATACTGATCCCGAGATGGGTCGCGGTTTCGGCCGTGGACAACCCGTCGACCTTACGGAGCCGGACGACCTCGCGGCAGCGCGGCGGCAGATTGTCGAGCCCGACCTGTGCCCGGCGCAACTCATCGCGTGCGATCAGATTGGGTTCGGGCGCCGGATGATCGAATGCGTCCTCCTTCGTCGTCATGTCGGCAACGAGTTCGAACGAGACAACACGCTCGTGCTGCGCGCGATTGATCAGGTGGTTTCGCGCGACCGCATACAGATAATATTTCACATTGCGCGGCAGTTCGTTGCGCACGCCGATCACCATACGTTCGTAAACCTCCTGGCGCAGATCGTCGACATCGGCGGAAACCGGCCAATTGCGACGGATGAACTGCGTGAGCATCGCTTCGTGCGGCAGCACTTCCTCGCAAAACCAGGCTCTGAGCGCCGCATCGTCAATCATCAGCGAAAGTGCATCCTCCGGGCATCGACCTCGACCAGCCCTCGCTTCTCAAGACAGACGAGCCGCAAAATCCCGTGACGACAAGCCCGATGTTTTTTTGCGACACCGCCGTACCGGGAACGTCCCCACCGCCGGTCTAACCGTTCGAGACGAAAATCGGGACGGATCGATATGATTGCGCAAAGGGTGAGGAAGACGATCGGAGCGATGCGGGCCGCAAGCAGGATCCTGTCATGCGCAGCCCTTGCCTGGCCCTGCATCGGAATGGCGGCACCATCACCGACAGCCCCGGCAGACGCGGTGGAGCCCATGATCGCAGGTATCGCCGCCGCGCTCGACACGCATCCCCTGGTCGGTCTGGGCGAGCTTCATCGTCAGGCGTCGATCCATCATCTGTATCGCCGGCTAGTCGCCGACCCGCGCATTCTGTGCCGCATCGACGACATCGTCGTCGAGTTCGGCAACAGCCGGTTGCAGCACATCGCCGACCGCTATGTCGGCTATCGTCGCGGCGCACCGGTGTCGCCTCCGGAAAAGCGCACCATCTGGCGCGATACCGGCCAATGGATGGTGTGGGATTCCCCACTGTACGAAGGGTTTTTCGACGCGGTTCGCGACGCCAATGCACGCAAGATGTGCGCGAAGCCCGTCCGCGTGCTGCTCGCCGATCCCCCGATCGACTGGTCCCGGGTGAAAAGCGCCGAGGACTATCGACGCTACCGCATTCGGGACCAGTTCTTCGCGGACATGCTCGAAAACCAGGTCCTGAAACCCGGCCGGCGGGCGCTAATCATCGCCGGCAGCCCGCATCTATGGCAGGCGCTGCCCCGGAATACCGCCGAAAAGCCGACCATGGGCCAGATCGTCCGGGCCCGGCATCCGGGTGCGATGCTGTCGCTGATCATGCTCCCCGATGCCGGAATCGCGGCGAAACTCGGCCTGCCGCCGGCGCCTGGCCTGATATTGATCGAGGATATGGAATTGGGACGCCGCTCGTTCGGCGATATGGTTCCCGCCGACGAGCCAATCGAAATGATGGTGGATGGCAAGGCGACGGCGCCGCCGATGGCAGAGGTGCCCTGGCCCGCGGCTGCGCTGGTGGTGGGTGGCCTTCTCAACCTGGAAATCGGCGCCCCGGTCGAGCCCCGCACCGATATCTACCGCGATCAGGACTATCAGGCCGAGCTGAGGCGCCGCGCGGCGATCCTCCGCCAGGTCCATGGGGTGGATTTCGAAGCCACGCTCGACGCCATGCTGAAGGCGCCATCATCCGCTTCGGCAAGGATCGACCATTGAGAAGCAAGCTGCGCGCGCCGGATTCCCTGCGATCACATCGCCTCGCCACCATGATCGGGCGTGAAGCGGCGGGCGTCGAAGCTGTAGGGCACCTGCGCGCTGTCGCCGTACAATTCGTGATGAGGCGCGGCTTCGGCAAAGGCGGCGGCCAATAGCAGGGCGTTATAGTCCGCCGGATCGTCGGGCCGCGCCGGAAGCGTGGCGAGATGCGCCAGCAGGGCCTCGAGCCGGGGCGCCATGAGCGCGTCGAAGCCGATGAAATCCGCCGCCGAAGCCGATAGCCGGATGGCGTTGCGTTCATTCTCGGTGGGTCTGGCCCAGTGCGCGACCAGCGGCTCGAGTTCGTGGAAGCCGGCGGGTAATTGGGTGGTGGTCATCGTGGTTCAGTCCGTTTCGTCGAGATAGCGATCGAGCGTCAGCGCGGCGTGGCGGATCAGGAATTCCTGATCCATGAGCTGCATCTCGTCGATCGCGCCCGACATGATGCCCGTGAACGTGTCCTCCATCGTCGCGGTATCCTCCAGCCAGGCATTGCGGTGCAGCGCGTTGACGTGGATCTGCGCCGCGCGCTCCGCCGCATTCTCCGCCGGACGGAAATAGTTGATCCCCTCCCACAAGGTCCGGCCATGATCGAGCGGCCAGAATTGATGGGTGAAATAGGACATGCCGGGATAGCCGCATCCCGATGCCAGATGGATGAGCAGATTGGGGAAGATGTTGGGCAGCTCGAACTGGAAATCCGCGCGGCGATCGGGATTGATCGCGGGCGGCAGCAGATCGGGACGCGGGCGATGCACGTCGCTGCCGTGCAGGACCCCCGCGAACATCTGGGTCGAGGGCGCCGCATCCATGCCCGCACCATAGATGGTCGACGACGCATGCGGCCCCATCAGCTTGAAATCGGTATGTTCGATGCCGCGAAAGCCGGGGAGCGAACCGGCATGGATCGTCGGCACATGATAGCCCTCCGAAAAGGCATAGAGTGCAACCTTCCAGTTGCATTCGAGCACCGTCGAATAGCGGAACGCCGTGGTCGATTCATGATAGGGATAGCCGCCGAACAGCCTTCCGAAATCGCCGAGATACTCGGCGAGCGACTGGGCAGGCTCGGGATCGAAATTGATGAAGACGAAGCCCTGCCATTCGTCGCAGGCGATCGGGCGCAACCCCAGGCAAGCCGTATCGATCTGGCCGAAATGATCCTTCAGCGGCACCGATTTGAGCGGCCCCTCGGTGCTGAACACCCAGCCATGGAAACGGCAGGCGAGCACATTGGCGCGCGCGCGGCCGAAGCTTTCGAAATCGCTGTTGGGGACCACCTTGTTGCCGCGATGCGTGCAGACATTGTGGAAGGCGCGGATACGGCCGTCCTTGCCGCGCACGATCAGCACCGAGGTATCGGCGACCGGCATTTCCTTGACCTTATAGTCGCCGGGATTGGGCAATTCCCATGCGGTCGCGACCTTCAGCCAGACCTTCTTGAACAGCCTTTCCTTTTCGAGCGCGTAGATGGCGGGATCGCGGATCGGCCGGACCGGAACCGGCGCGACGCCCAGCTCGTCGCGGATCTGCGGCACCGTGCGCCGGATATGGTCGAGAGGTTCGGCTAAGTCTTGCATCGTGCGATGATCCTTCCCGGTTGGGTTCAGGCCAGATCGAGGGTGGCAGGCTTGTCGTGCCAGCCCTCGGGATAATGAGAGATCAGGTCGGCGCTCAGCGTCAGACGATCGAAGCGCCAGCGGTCGTCCGCCGCGACCGCGACCGCCGAATAGCTGCCGCCGATCCAATAGGCGCGGCCGCTCGCCGCGGTCGCGACTTCCCACAGCATGAACGCGACGTCCGCCGAGCGGCCGTCCGCCGACAGGTCGATGCGCGGCGACACCAGATAATGGAGCGTCCAGCGAAAGCCCGTATCGGCATTGCCGGCGACCCCGTCGGCGATGGCATCGGCACCGGCCAGCGCGCCATAGCCGTCGATCGTGAACACCGCGTCGGCGGTGAACAGACTGCGCAACGCCTCGGCGGAAGGGCCGCTGTCGAAGCCGTGCCCGAGGTCGGCGATCAGGCGCTCGATCGCCTGATGCGCCTCCAGCCGGGCGATGCGCGCCTCCAACGACATGTCCGGCAACATGGTCAGAATTTGTAGCCGGCGGTCAGATACCATTCGCGCGGGCGGCCATAGACGCCCTCGAAAATGCCGCCGAACGAGTCGGCATAGCCCGAGCCCAGATAGACTTGCTTGGTGAGATTGCGGACGCCGAGCGACAGGCTCCAGCGCTCGGCCTTGTCGGTGTACGCGATCGCGGCATTGACCAGGTGATAGCCGTCCTGGACCAGTTCGGGCGTGTTGACCGCGTCGTTATAAACACGCGAGCGGTAGGACCAGTCGATGCGCGGCGTGATCGTGCCGCTGTCGCCCATGTCCACGGCATAGGAAATGCCCGCGCTCAACGTCCATTTCGGCGCGTTCTGGAGATGCGTGTCCTTGGTGACGCCCGCATTGAGCGCACGGATGTCGACTTCGCGGTAGCGGGCGTCGAGATAACCCAGCCCTGCCTCGATCCGCAGCCCGTCGATCGGCTGGGCGAGCAGTTCGAGTTCCAGCCCCTTGATCCGCGCCTTCGCCGCATTCTGAATGATCGGGGCGAAGCCCAGGGTCGGGTCGTTCACGGTGATCTGGAGATTGCTGTAATTGTTGATGAACGCCGCACCGTTGAGCCGCAGCTTGCGATCGAGCAGATCGGTCTTGAAGCCCGCTTCGAAGGTCTCGCTCGTTTCCGGCGCGAAGGACGGGATGAAGGCGAAGGGCGGGAAGACGCGCTGGGTGAAGCCGCCGCCCTTGAAGCCCTTGGAATAGGACAGATAGGTCAGGATTTCCGGGCTCCAGCGATAGGACAGGCTGGCCATCGGCGTCCAGGCGCGGTCCTTGATGGTCGCGCTCTGGCCGAGCGGCCCCATCAGCGGATCGCCGTCCTGCAGGCCCGATCCGTCGGGATTGAAGGGCGCGCCGGTCAAGAAGCCGGCCTCGACCACATATTGATTGGCGTTGTTGAAGGTCTTCTGATCCTCGGTCCAGCGGATGCCCGCCGTCAGGTTCAGATTCTCGACGATCTCGAACGTGGCCTGACCGAAAGCGGCATAGCTTTTGCCGTCGAGCACCGCGCCGCTCAGGAACACCGCGTCGATGATGTTGACCAGATCCCGGTGATTGCCGCTCTCGCTCGAATAATAGGCGCCGACCAGCCAGTTGAGCCGCTTGTCGAGCGCTTCGCCGCCAAGCTGGATTTCCTGGCTGAACTGGTCCTGGCGCCAGTCACTGTTGGTCTGGATGATGGTGGCCGGGCTGTGATCGGAATCGCGCGTCCAGAAGCCGGTGACCTTGCGATAGGCGGTGATTGATTTGAGCGTGACCGCGTCCGACAGCCGCCATTCGAGCACCCCGGACACGCCCCAGATATTGAGGTCCGATGCGGACTGATAAGGCCGGCGGCTCGCCGAATTGAACACCTGCGAGATCGTCGTGAAGGTGCCGCCATGGCGATAGGGCGCCAGCGCCCATTGGCTGTTGAAGCAGCGCTGGTCGGTAAAGCGCGCCGGATTGGTCGCGCTCGCGCAGATCGCGGCCGCGCCCGAATAGGCGGCGTTCCAGGTCGCGGCCGCCGGGGCGTTCTCATTCTGGGCGATTAGCACATTGGGCGCCGATTGCTCGCGTGCGCGGGTGCCATCGACCGCGATGTCGATGCTGACGTCGCTCGACGGTTCGAGACGCAGCGCGAAGCGGCCGGCAAGCTGGTTGGTGCCGCCGAGATCGGGGGCGCCGGGCACCACGCCTTTCACATAGCCGTCGCGATTGTGATAGAAAGCCGACAGGCTGGTATAGACGCCATCGGCCAGCGGCACGTCGATCGATCCCTTGATCTGCACGCGGTTGAAACGCCCCGTCGTGACGTCGAGGCTGCCGCCGAACGTGCTGCCGGGCTTTTTGGTGACGACGCTGACCGCGCCGCCGATGGTGTTGCGGCCGAACAAAGTCCCCTGCGGTCCACGCAGCACTTCGATCCGCTCGACATTGAGCACGTCGAGCACATTGCCGACGCCGCGCGAGATATAGACGCCGTCGAGATAGAGACCGACGCCCGGATCAGCGGACAGCTGATAGTCGTTCTGGCCGATGCCGCGGATGAAGATCGCCGCGGTCGCGTTGCTCGCCGAGACCGGAACCGAGCTGTTGAATTTCACATTGGGGGTGAAGTCCCCGATCTGCGTGACATTGTCGAGGCCGCGCGCGGCAATGCCTTCGCCCGACACCGCCGAGATCGCGATCGGCGTGTCCTGCAGCGATTCCGCGCGACGGCGCGCGGTGACGGTGATTTCCTCGATGCCGGCGCTTTCCTCTTCCGCCGGCGGGGGCGCCGGCGCGTCCTGCGCGAACAGCGTGGGTGCGCCGATCAGCGTCGCGGACAGCGAGGCGCCGGTCAGCAGGCATTTCCTGATCGCCGCGCGCATATGGGCCGAACGGCCGAAACCATGCTGTGTCATTATCTTTCTCCCCTCACCTTGATCGGCATTGTCGGCTGGCGGATCGGCCTCTTTGCGGGCGCGCGCCGAACGACTTTGCCGGTTCACATCCATGACGGTCTCGACGACCCCATGGTCACTCGCAAAAGACCCCCACCCGTCATTTCCCGCTAGCCTGATCCCGCTGCGGCCATCCCGTCGCTGCTATCGACTGCACGCGCGCCGCGCGCCGGAACTCCGCCGGGATCGGGCCGGATCGCGCGCAAAACCGATTCAATGCGCGCGCAGGCTAACCCGGACAGGGACGGGCTAGCGAGATGCACGATGCTGCGGACATGGTGGCACCATTGAGATCGGGAGCGACGCGCCACGAAAGCGCATCCGCCCGGCATCAGCTTGAAAAAAGGAGCAGGCCCATGTCTGAAAAGCTGTCCGAAACGGCGCATCGCTGGATGGAGCAATATCCCGAACTCGGTTCCGGCCCGATATCGACCGAACCCTATATCTCGCCCGACTGGTACGAGCGGGAAAAGGACAAGATCTTTCGCAAGGTCTGGCTGTGCGTCGGACGCGAAAGCGAGATCCCCAGGGTCGGCGACTATAAGGTCAAGCGCCTGGCCGCCGCCGACACCTCCGCGATCCTGATGCGCGGCAAGGACGGCAAGGTCCGCGCCTTCCACAATGCCTGCGCCCATCGCGGCAACACCGTCGTGAACGAGACCGGCGAGGAAACCTTCGGCCGCAACAAGGCCGCGATCATCACCTGCCGTTTCCACGGCTGGGTCTATGACGCCGAGGGCGCGCTGAAGCAGGTGCCGAGCGAGCAGCGTTTCTACGACTGTTTCTCGAAATCGCAGAACGGGCTCGCGCCGATCCATGTCGACACATGGGAAGGTTTCCTGTTCGTCAATCTGGCGGAGACGCCCGACAACAGCCTGGCCGAATTCCTGGGCGATTATGCCACGCATTTCGCGGGCTATCCGTTCGACGCGCTCGATTACGGCTTCACCTATCACACCTATCTCGATTGCAACTGGAAGGTCGCGCACGACGCCTTTGCCGAGGCCTATCATGTCGACACCATCCATGCCGGATCGTTCCCCAACGTCTTTTCGACCGGGCTCCAGAATGTGAAGCTGATGGATCCCCATCGCACATGCGCGGTGTGCCTGACGCTGAACGCCAAGCCCACCCCGGTCGCCGCCATCGCCAACGCCATGGCGGGCGCGTCGCTGGTCTCCGCGCGCGCCGATTCCATGCTGCCGCCGACGATCAATCCCGACAAGCGCGCGGATTTCGCATTCGAGCTGAGCGTGCTGTTTCCCAACACGCTGATCCATGTCGCGGAGGGCATCTGGTTCACGCACCAGTTCTGGCCGATCGCGCACAACAAGACGCTGTGGGAGGGGCGCTATTACGTCAAGGCGCCCCAGACCAACGGACAGCGCTGGGCGACCGAGCATGCGATGACGCTCCAGCGCAACGCCTGGCTGGAGGACACCGCCACGATGGAGGACACGCAGCGTGCGATGCAGTCGCGGGCGAAGACCCAGCAGCATCTGCAGGACGACGAGATCCTGATCCGCCACGGCGCGGTCGTCGTCGAACGCTTCGTCAACGCGTGATCCCGAACCGCGCGAACAAGGAACCGACAATGTCCCCTTCCCCACTGCCCGACACCTTTGCCGAGCTGGCGCCGTTTCTCGACTGGGCACTGCCCAGCGCCGATGCGCGCCAGACCCGTCGTCGAACCGCGACGCGCCAGGAGATCAGGGCCTTTTACGATGCGGTGCTGCCGCGCACCGAAGCGATATTGGCGGCGGTCGACGCCCATCCGCTGGGCAAGCTGCCCGAGGATCTGCGCCCGCTTTATTATCTCGCCTTGTCGCTGGCCGAAGTCGCGCCGCATATCGAGCTTTATGGCGGCGCGCCGGGCGTGCCCTATGCGTTCGAGGAAACGCGCTTCATCGCGGCACATGGCGCGCAGGATACCGCGCTCGGCCTGCCGCCCATGGCCGGATCGTGACCGACACCATCGAACAGCGGCTGCACCGCATCGAGGCGCGGTTCGCGATCGGCGATCTCGTCGCGCGCTATGCGGCCGGGGCCGATCGCCGGAACGATCCCGCGATGATGGCACCGCTGTTCGCGCCGGATGCGACATGGTCGTCGGAGGGCTTCGCCACGCTGGCGGGGCGCGACGCGATCGCGCGCGGACTTGCCGCGATCGCGGCGGACCGGGTGCTGTGGTCGATCCATTACATGACCGCGCCGCTGGTCGTGCTGGCCGAAAACGGCCTTTCCGCCGGCTGCCAATGGTATCTCTGGGAATTGTGCACGATGCGGACCGATGACGGCCCGCGCGATCAATGGCTGGGCGGATGGTATGACGCCACCGCCATATCAGGGGAAGAGGGATGGAAATTCAGCAAGGTCATCCTGGATGTCCGGGTGCAGGGCGACGCATCGCCGCCCTGGTCACTCAGGAAACCAGCGGCGGCGTGATGGAACGGCTCTGCGCGTCGGGCGACGTGCCCGAAGGTGAGGTGTTCCAGGCCGATCTCGGCGACGGCCGGGTGCTCGCTGTCTATCGCGTCGACGGCCAAGTCTATGCGACCGACGATCTGTGCAGCCATGGCGACGCATCGCTGGCCGAGGGCGAGATCGAGAATGGCGAGATCGTCTGCCCCTATCATATGGGCCGGTTCGACATCCGCACCGGGGAAGCGACGGGCGCCCCCTGTTCGATCGCGATCCGTACCTACAATGTCATCGAACGCGACGGCGCGATCCATCTGATCTAAATTACTTCGAGTTCCCCTCCGCGTCTCCGCGTGAACCACTCCCCAAAACCGATAAGTTCACGCGGAGGCGCGGAGACGCGGAGGGAGAGATGATGATTCAGCGTTGACGGGTCGGGCTCGGAACGCTCCTCACACCCGCCCGAAATCGCAGGCGCGCAGCGTTGTCGACGGGCGCTCGCCATAGCGTTCGAAATAGTCGCGCGCGAACTTGCTGAGATGGGTGAAGCCGCAGGCCAGCGCGACATCGGTCACCGAAACCCCGTTTTCCGCACCCTTGCGCAACGCGCTGCGCGCCAGCGACAGCCGGTGGTTCTTGAGATAGCCCATCGGCGTCGTATCGCGGAACCGCCGGAAGCCGGCATGGAGCGATCGCGCACTGACCCCCGACACCTCGATCAGATCGGTCAGGCTAATCGGTTCCTCGGCATGGGCACGGATATATTCCTCCGCGCGCCGGACATAGAAGGGCGCGAGGCCCGAGACCGATCCGTTGAACAGATCGCTGTGATTGTGCGGCACCGCGGCCAGCAACAGGCGCTTGAGCGTATCCTCGACCGAGCCGCAGGTGCGCGGGTGGCTATAGGCGGTGAGGCCGAGATCGATATCGTCGCACACCGTGCGGATCATGCTGGCGAAGGACGCCGCCGCCCCCTCCAGCCGCACCGGACGCGACGAGAAATGCAGGTCGCCCGGCCGGAAGCCGAGTTCCTGCGCAAGCAGCGTCTCCAGATCGGCCTTGGGGACCTTCACCGTGAAATGCTTATAGCCTTCGTCGAACACCTGGCGGATGCGCTGGCGCGATCCCAGCACGCACATCTCGCCGGGATTGAGCACGAAGCTGTCGTCGCCCTGCGTGATCTCCGCCCGGCCGGTCAGCGAGAACTGGACGAGATAAAGCTCCTCCATCGGCGGGATCGTCACGACGACGCGGCCATAGGGGTTGCCGTAATCGGTCGCGTTGAAGGTCAGCGCGCGCAACGGCGCCTGATTGTGGCGAAAGGCGATGGGCGGGACGCCCCCTTCGATATGCAGGCTGTGGCGGCAGAACATCGCGCTCATATGCGCGTGGACCGCGTCGATATCGTCGCTGAGCAGCTTCGCGCAATGCGACAGCGGCAAGCCGGCCCCGTTCCAGTTGTCGGCGCTCAGCGCGAACGGCCATGGCGAAGATGTCGTCATCACATTGCCTTTCTGGCGCCGATGGTCCCGGGCGAAGGATCGAAGCGAAATACCGTGTCGTTCAATCCTCTGGGCGAGGGATAGGCGCGCTTGCTGTGGCTCAGTCCTAGATCGAGCAATGTCTCGCAGGTCTTGAATGCAATCAAGCCCGGATTGAGCACGGGGATATCGAGCCGCGACCGGAGGAATTCGTGGCTCTGGTGCATCGTCGTCGATCCCAGGACGAGCACGTCGGCGCCGTCGATCTCGATCGCCTGGCGCGCGGCGTCGAGCAGCAGCGGGAACACCGCATCCTCCTTACCCGCCAGCAGTTCCGCCGTGTCGGGCGCGACGCCGATCGTACGGATCGAGGCCAGCCGATCGCGCAATCCGGTTTCGCCCAGCACCTTGTCGTACAGCCAGCGCCAATTGTCCCACATGCTGAGGATCGAGAATTTCCGCCCGAGCTGGCAGGCGAGATGATAGGTCGGCGCCGCCGTGCCCAGCACGGGAATGGACAGGCGCGAGCGCAAGCCGGCGACACCGGAATCGCTCATCGAATTGACGCAGACCGCGTCGAAACCCTCCGCCTCGGCACGCAGCCCGGCATCGAGGCAATAGGCATCGGCCATGACGCCCTCATAGGGGGAATCGAGCGCGCTGCCGCCGCGTGCGGCGCAGCAGAATTCGACCGACAGGTCGGGACGCATCAGCCCGGCGGGCAATTGCGCGGCAAAGCCGTCAAGCGCCGCCGCCGGAACCGGCACGGGTATGATCATCCTTATCCGTCGCGTCATCAACGATACTCCACAGGCATGATCATGGCGTGTACGCCCGAGTGTGGACCGGCCATGCATCGCGTCAAATACCGTTTTGCCCTGAAATCATACCTCTGCGGTATCATGACGCCACCGAGGATGCGGCCAGGGATATGGAGCGTCCGGCCTGTCGCAATGCTGCCGTTTCGGACCATCGGCTGCGGCGACGGGATAGAGCCCGAAGCGCATCCGCACCGACAGTCGCCGTGATGGAACAAGAGCCCCGCAACGGGGTCGGGGAGAGTGGCGTGCAATCATC
Source organism: Sphingobium sp. FW305-3-2-15-F-TSA7 (assembly GCF_058787155.1). Taxonomy (NCBI): domain Bacteria; kingdom Pseudomonadati; phylum Pseudomonadota; class Alphaproteobacteria; order Sphingomonadales; family Sphingobiaceae; genus Sphingobium; species Sphingobium sp. FW305-3-2-15-F-TSA7. The sequence continues at coordinate 66,867 of NZ_JBYSZM010000031.1, forward strand.
ATTGCCTGACGGATTTGCCGATCTGGAACGCTGGATCGACTGGGCATTGCCCACCGAACATGCGCGCAACCGCAAGCGCTGGTCGGCATCGATGGCCGAGAGCCAGGCCTTTTACGACGTCATGCAGATCCGCTGCGGCGACGCGCTGACCTATCTCGACCGGACCCCGCTCACCGATCTCGACGATCGCCAGCGGAGGTTGCTCGACATGTGCCTGGCTTTGACGGAGGTTTCGGTGACGGTCGAAATGTATGGCGAGCCCCAGCCCAAATATGTCTTCCCGATCGATCGCTTCGTGCCGCTGCACGACGCATGGCCGCTGGGATCGGCGGGTCCGGCGCTGGAGCGCGGCCAGTGAGCGCCGCGCCAGACCATGCGGCGGACGACGCGCGCCGGTTCATGCGGCGCTATCCCGAAGAAGGCAACGGCCCGATCCCGGTCGAGCGCTATACCAGCCAGGCCTATTTCGAGCAGGAGAAGGACGCGGTCTTTCGCCGCAAATGGCTGAATGTCGGGCATATGCTGCAGGTCGCGAAGCCCGGCGACTATATCGTCGTCGACCTGAAGATCGCCGAGACCGCGATCCTCGTCATCCACGGCAAGGACGGCGTGGTCCGCGCCTTTCACAATATGTGCTCGCATCGCGGCGCGCCGGTGGCATGGGATGCGCAGGGGCGTTGCCGTGGTTTCCTGTCCTGCCGTTTCCATGGCTGGGTCTATGACACCACCGGAAAGCTGGTCCATGTCAGCGATGCCGAGAATTTTCCGAGCGTCGATCCCGCCGCCAACGGCCTCACCCCCGTCCATTGCGCGGTGTGGCAGGGCTTCATCTTCATCAACCTCGCAAGCCAGCCCGAGCAAAGCCTGGAGGAGCATCTCGCGCCCGTTGCCGACCATATCGGCCGCTATGATTTCGAGGGCTTCACCCCGGCTTTCTCCTATCGGATCGACGAGAACGTCAATTGGAAGACCCTGCAGGAAGCACAGCTCGAAGGGTGGCATTTGCCGTTCCTGCACGAAAAGACGCTCGCACGCGCGGTCAAGATCGAGGGCCGGCAATATCGCCACAGCGCCATCGAACTGCACGGGCTGCACGGCGTGCTGGGCTCGCCGCCGCCCGACAGCTTCACGCCCCCGCCCACCGCGATGCTCGCCAGCCGGTTCGGCACCGGCACCGTCCAGGCGTTCGGATCGAAGGCCGACAAGGGCGCGGAAGGTTACCAGTTCAGGGGATCGTTCGATTTCTGGCACATCTTCCCCAATTTCTTCATCGGGCTGCTCGACGGCCTGTTCTTCACCTTCAACATCTGGCCGGTCGCGGTCGATCGCAGCGTCTGGGAGATCAAGGGCTATTACCCGCCGGTGAAAACCGCGGGACAATTGTTCGCCCGCGAATATTCGAAGGTCGGGCTGCGCGATCCGATGATGGAGGATTGCTTCACGCACGAGCTGATCGCCGCCCAGCTCAAATCCGGCGCGAAAGACGTCATCCATTTCCAGGACGAGGAAATGCTCGTCCGCCATCTCGGCAATGGCGTCGATCGCTGCGTGCGGGGGCTGGCGTGACGGTGACGCGCCGCCTTGTTCCCGGACGGAGCGAGTCGGCGGCCTGAAAGGACACGCCCCACTGCCACCGCATCTTGGCCGGCCGACGATCAGCGTCGGCCGGCCTCTGATTTAAGCAGGATCAGCCGGCGCGATATTGTTGCTCGACCAGATGCGCGATGCCCATCCGCGTCAGGATATGGGTGGGGCAGAGAAAGGTCACGCGCACCACGCCCGGCAGGCGGCTGATCTCGATCGATCCCGCGATGGTCGCGCGGTTGAGGATCTCGTCGAGCGGCAGGCCGGTGACCGCGGCGGCGCGATCGAGCCCGTTATGCGTTGCCTCGTTGAGCGTCACGCCCGATCCGATGAAGGTGATCGGCGCATTGTCCTCGATCGTCTTCTGGCCATATCGTTCCGCAAGCGCCGCGACCGAGGCGCGCTCGGCGGCAGTCAACGGCTGGGCGAGCAGCGGCAGATCCTCGGCACGCTGCAGCAGGATCGGGCCGTCGAGCGCCAGCCCCTTGATCAGTTCCACTTCGAGCTCGACCTCGCCCGACACGTCGGTGGCGTGGCCGGCGATCTCGCCGTTGCCCTGCTGGGCATGCATGTCGCCCATATAGATGCCGCCGCCGGGGATCTTGACCGGGCAGATCAGGATCGCCCCCTCGCGCACCGAATTGGTGTCCATATGGCCGTCGGTCTTGTGGCGATGCAGCTCTTCGCGCGTCATCGCATAATCATGCGGCGCATCGACCAGGAAGGATCCGAAATCGCCGGCATTGTGCGAATCCGGCAGGTCGCGCGACGGGCTGGTGCCGATATTGCCGAGGAACGGACGCATCCGCGCGGGCAGACCGGCGATATCGGCGCGCGCCAGCGCCAGGATCGAATGCTGCGCCGACTGGCCCGGAATCGCCGCCATCGCGCGCGCGTCGCCGGCGATGCTTTCCGCGACATCCTTGCTGACGGTCAGCGACAGATTATTCTCGCGGTCGAGCACGATCACATAGCCGTTCGAGAAGCGGAAGGCGCTGACCTCCGCGCCGCAGCCGTCGCAGCGCACGGCATCGTCGCCAATGCCCTCGACATGGCTGGGCGGGCTGGCGAGGCCGCAGGCCGGGCAGAGCTTCGCGACGAAGGGATCGCCGAGATAGCGCCCCTCGACGAATTCCATCACGCCCGACGAGGTTGCGAGCGACGTCACCTGCACCTTTTTCAGCTTGAGCGCGATCGCGTCGCCGATCTCCGCCCCCTCCACCATCACCGGCTGGGTCACTTCATGACCGCCCTGGAATTTGGGCGTGATCATCGGCCCCCAGCAGCCCGGCGGCGTGCCGGTGCGAATGGTGCCACCGTCGCGCACGACGCCGGCATGGGGAATGCCGGGGCCGACGATCCCGCCGCTATATTGATAGACTTCGACAACGGACCTTGCTTCGGACATGCCAATCACCCTTGAAAATTCGGGCGTCAGCTTATCCGGAGGGCGATACGCACAAAGCATAATCGCCGCGCCCGACAGCGCCGGTGCGATTATGCTGCAGCGGAGTGAGATCAGGTGCGTTTTGGGGCCAATGACGCAGGTCAGGCGCGCCGTTGTTACCGGAGGCTATGGGAATGTCGGGATTGGAGCGGGTGAAGGGAATCGAACCCTCGTCGTAAGCTTGGGAAGCTTCTGCTCTGCCATTGAGCTACACCCGCATTTCAAGTGCCTGACCATGAGCCGCCGCAAGGATTTATACGGCGAGTTACGGTCTGCGCTCGATGCGTCCGCGAAGTGCCATTTCCTGAGCGATGGGTCAACGGCTGATCGGCGAAGGGCCTGAGCATCCGGAGCGGCCCCCGTTCACTGGTCCGGCAATGGCGCTTTTGCCGGCCGTCGCGCATAGATGCCGAAGCCGGCAATGATCGCGTAACAGGCAGCGGGCAGGATCAGCGCGAGGCCGAGGCTGCCGGTCGTATCGGCAAGCGCGCCGGTTGCGAGCGGAACGACCGCGCCACCGAAGATCGCGACATTGATGATCCCCGATCCGTCGGCGGCGCGGCTGCCGAGCCTTTCGGATGCCAGGCTGAAGATCGTCGGGAACATGATCGAATTCATCAGGCCGATCGCAAGCAGGCTGTAACCCGACAGCGTGCCGGTGGTGTTGATCGAGACCATGATCAGCGCGATCGCACCGGCCGCGACCCCGGCAAGCAATTTGCCGGGGCTGACAAAGCGCATCAGGCCCGAGCCGATGAAGCGGCCCAGCATCGCACCGCCCCAGTAAAGGCCGATCAGCTTGCCCGCTGCCGACTCCTCCAGCGCCAGGACATGGCCCTGCATGAGATAGCTGACGATCAGCGAGCCGATCGAGACTTCGGCGCCGACATAAAGGAAGATGCACAGCGCGCCGAAACCAAAGCGCGGCCGCCTCAGGAGGTCGACGCCGGCAAAGCCTGCGCTGGCTTCATGCCGCTCGCCGCGCAGGCGATTGCGGAACATCCACACCACACCCGCGACCAAAGCGAGCGCCAGGGCGATGCCGAGATAGCCATGAACGATCACCTGGGTTTCGGCGGTGCGATAAGCGTCGAGCGCGGCGCCCGAAAGCCGGTCGGCACTCACCGTCGCGAGGCTGCCCAATATCAACGCCGCGCCCGCAATCGGAAAAAGGGTGGTGCCGAGCGAATTGAACGCCTGCGCGAAAGTCAGCCGGCTATGCGCCGTCGCCGGATTGCCGAGCAGCGAGATCAGCGGGTTGGCGACGACCTGGACGATGACGACGCCGCTCGCGAGCACGAAGAGCGCCAGCAGGAACAGCGTGTATGTCGCGGTCTGCGAGGCCGGGATGAACAACAGGCAGCCGGCCGTCATCGTCAGCAGACCGGCCACCGCGCCGCGCATATAGCCGATCTTCTTGACCAGCTTCGCGCCGGGAATGCCGATCAGCAGATAGGCGGTGAAGAAGCAGAACTGCACCAGCATCGCCTGGGTATAGTTGAGCGTGAACAGTTCCTTCAGTTTCGGGATCAGCACGTCGTTCAACGAGGTGATCCCGCCGAAGATGAAGAAAAGCCCCATCACGAAGGGGCGCAATTCCCTGGCACCGGCCTGCTCCTCGCCGCCCTCATGCCCAGGCAGATCGCCGCCCGTCCCCATTCCAGCAATGGCCATATCGGAATCCCGCTATTTGATGGTGAGTTTAAACCACATGCCGGGGCATGCCCTCAATCGAGCGTCACCTCCATCTCGCGGGTTTCGCGAATGTCTTCCGACGATGCCCCGGCCATGATCCGGTAGCGTCCCGGCACGACCCGCCAATGCCCCGAGGCTGCGTCGAAACGCTGAAAGGCACGCCGGTCGAGCGTCACGCTCACCTTCCGGCGGGCTCCCGGCGCCAGATCGACCTTCGCGAAGCCGCGCAGCGCAAGCGGCGGATCGCCTTCGGACGGCGCCACGGGGGCGACATAGAATTGCACCACCTCCTTGCCCGCCCTTTTGCCGGTGTTGCCGACCGTCAGGCTGACCAAGGCCGGGGCGTCACCGCGGATCCGCGCCGGCGCCGAAAGGCCGGCATAGGTGAAGCTGGTATAGCTCAAGCCATGGCCGAAGGGGAAAAGCGGTTTCACGCCGCGTGCGGCATAACCGCGATAACCGACGAGCAGGCCTTCCGAATAGGCGACCTTCGCGCCCTTGATGTTGATGGTGTCGTCTTCGCTGCGCGCCGGGAAGGTCACCGGCAGCTTGCCCGAAGGATTGACCTTGCCGGTCAGTATCTTCGCCAATGCCGCGGCACCGCCCTCGCCCGGCAGCCACATGTCGACGATCGCCGGCGCGGTGTCGCGCCAGGGCATTGTCATCGCCGCACCGGCATTCACGACCACCACCGTCCTGGGATTGGCGGCGATCACCGCCTCGACCAGCCTGTCCTGATCGCCCGGCAGGTCGATCGTCTCGCGATCGTAACCCTCACCCTCGGTGGTCGAGGAGGAGCCGACAAAGACGATCGCCGCGTCGGCGGTGCGCGCGGCCGCCGCCGCCTCGTCGAGCGAGGGGCGCGGTTCGCGGACGCCGAAGCTCAGATATTCATAGGGCGTCTGCCCCGTCGCATAGTCGATGCGGATCGGATAGCCACGGCCAGCCTCGAGCGGCAGCGCGACGGTGCGCCGCGGAATGGGGAAACCCAGCACGTCGCGAATATCCGGCTTCGCCGCCGTCGCCCCGTCGAGCACGGGCTTGCCGTCGAGCGTGACCGTCGCCTTGCCGGTACCGCGAATGCTGAATTCGTAGCTTCCGGTCCGTTCCGGCCAGAACATGCCGTCCCAGCGCAGCGCGGCATAGCCCGTCACCTGCGGCCCCGCGATGTTGCCGCTGATCCGCTTGACGAAGCTCGTCGCGGTTTCGCTCCGCACCGGCGCGGCGCTCATATCGGCATTGGCATAATAGGTCGCCGCCAATCCCCTGGCCCCACGGTCCCGGCCCGGACTGAACCATCTCGGATCGGCGCCGGGCGGCGTCTCCTCATTGTCGACGCCCTTGGCATAGGTCACGCGAACGCCCGGCAGCGCGGCTTTCAGCGCGGCGAGCGGCGTACGCGTCTCGAACGGCACGACCTGCGAACTGCCGCTGCCCTGGATGCGGACGACATCGGCATTGGGGCCGATGACGGCGAGCGAGGCGATCGACGAGGGCAGCGGCAGCACGCCGCTGTTCCTGAGCAGCACGATCGCCTCTTCCGCCGCCTTTTCCGCCAGTGCGGCATTGCGCGGCATGGTCGGGGCGATCGAGCGCGCGGCCCCGCGCTCGATCGCGCCGCTGCGCACGATCATCCGCACGACACGCCGCGCATTCTCGTCGATCTGTGCCGTGCCGACCTCACCCTTGTCGACCGCGGTCTTCAGCTTCGCGCCGAAATGGGTGGGCGGCCCGGGCATCTCGATATCGAGGCCGGCATTGGCCGCGGCGACGGTCGAGCGGGTCGCGCCCCAGTCGGACACCACCGCGCCCTTATACCCCCATTCGGTCTTGAGCAGGTCGGTCAGCAGCCAGCGATTCTCCGACGCATGCGCGCCGTTGACCTTGTTATAGGCGGCCATCACCGACCAGGGATCGGCGTCCTTCACGATCGCCTCGAACGCCGGAAGATAGATTTCGCGCATCGTCCGCGGATCGACGACCGAGTCGACGATGAAGCGATTGGTTTCGGAATTGTTGGCCGCGAAATGCTTGAGCGAGACGCCGATGCCCGTGCCCTGCGCGCCCTTCACATAGCCGCTTCCCATCCGTGCGGTCAGATAGGGATCTTCCGAATAGGTCTCGAAATTGCGGCCCCAGCGCGGGGTGCGCACGATATTGACGGTCGGCGCGAGCAGCATGTCCGCGCCATGCGCCAGCGTCTCCCGCCCGATCGCCGCGCCGACCTCCGCCGCGAGATTGGGGTTCCAGGTCGCGGCCAGCGCGACCGCGACCGGGAAGACGGTCGCAGGCCGTCCCTCGGGCGAGCGGACCCCGGTCGGGCCGTCGGTCATGCGGAAGGGCGGAATGCCGAGGCGCGGGATCGGATTGAGCGTCATCGACGTTTCCCCCGCGAGCAGCAGGATCTTCTCGTCGAGCGTCAGCCGCCCCATCAGATCGTCGACCCGCGCCTCGAGCGGCGCCGACCTGTTCTTGTAGACCGTGTTCTGGGCCTGCGCGCCGGACAGCGCCGTCGCCGACGCAAGCAGCATCGCCGCAAGATGGGCCGTCCGGCGTGCCATCACTTGATCTGCGCCAGATCCGCCGCGGTTGCGGCCAACATCTCGTCGGTGATCTTGCCATTGGCATAGGGCTTGAGCTGGTTGAGGCCGATCGCCTTGAACATCTCATATTCGGGCATGGCGATCATGCCGGGGAAATGCTTCTCGATCACCGCCTTGCCTTTTTCGTCGGCGACGATGTCCTGCAGCGGCGTATCGAGCGTGAACTTGCCTTCGGCAGCGGGTGCCTTTTCGGTCGCGGGCTTCGCCTGGCTGGCGTCCTGCGCATATGCTGCGGGCGCCGCGACCATCGCTGCCGCGATCAGCATCATCATCGTCTTCATGTCTTTTTCCTTTCTGGAGTCGGTGGGAATCATCGCTCGGTTCATATCATCGATCGGGCGCTTCGCAGGTGAAGCTCGCGGCATCGTCGGTCGATCCCTTGCCGTCCCATTTCGCGGTCCTGGGAAAGGGACAGAGCGGACGCGTCCGCCCGGCCTTTGCCGGCAGGCCGAGATAGGCGAAGAGATCATTGTCATATTTGGTCGCGACGATCCGCTCGGGCGCCGGGCCGCCCTGCCGCCACGCGTCCATGGTGCCCAGCGCATCGAAGATGTTGGGGCCGGGCCCGGCGAAGCAGTGCGACATGCCCGGCACCATGAACAGGCGCACCGAATTGCCGGCAGCGCGCGGCTGCGCGGCCACGAGGCGCTGGTAATAATCGATCGTGTTGCCCGGTGGAATCGCCGCATCCTGCCAGCCATGATAGAGAAGCAGCTTGCCGCCGCGCTTGAAGAAGGGCGCGAGATCGGTCCTGTCGGCATCGAGATCGCCGCCGACCCGCTGCTTCGCCAGCGCGTAATCGCGCTCCATATCGAATTGCGAGAGCTGCCAGTCCGGATTGGCGTGGACGAAATAGCGGAAGAACGACGTCGAGAATTTCGCGTGCTGCGAATTGGCGCCCGTCAGCCACATGCCCCAGGTGCCGGCCTCGGCCTCCGCCCCCGGTACGAAGCCCGGATAGAAGCTGCCGCCATCGGCGCGTTTCGGCCCTTCATAAAGCAGCCTGGCGGTCGCGACCTCGGCATTGGTCAGGCAATCCGCGCCACCGTCACCCTTGCAGGCCAGCCTGACCGGTTCGAAGCGGCACAGACGCGGATTCTCGATCACGCCGTCCTTCACCCCGTCCAGCATGTCGCACTGGCCGAGTGAAGCCGCCTGCAACAGCTTCAGCTTGGCGAGCGGCAGGTCTCCTCCGGGCTTCGAGACCGCCACCGCGTTGCTGGCGAAAGCGCTCGCCATGCGCGTCCAGGGCATCGCCGGGGCGCCCGCGATGATCGCGTCATAATCGGCGGGATAACGCTGCGCGAGCGTCAGCGCCTGCCGTCCACCATCGGAACAGCCGTGGAAATAACTCGCCGCGAGTTGCCCGTCATAATAGGCCGCGATCACCTGTTTCGCGGTTTCGGCGCCGACATGATTGGCGCGCCAGCCATAATCGCGAATCTTCTCGGGTGCATTCAGCGCCCACTGCGCGTCGACGTCGCTTTCCGCGACATGGCCCATATCGGTGCCGACCGTGGCATAGCCCTTTTGCACCGCACCGCGCATCAGCAGCGAGGGCAGCAGCATGTTCGCGCCGAAACCGCCATTGCCGGCGCCCATCAGCTTGCCGTTCCAGCGCGCCTTTTCGGGCAGCCAGACCTCGACCTTGATCGACGAGCCCGCCACCGGCGACAGCGTCGCCTGCACACGGCAAAAGGCGGCGGGCGCCGGCAGGCCGGGCTGCCCGGCCTGCAGATTGACCACCGCGCCGCTCGCCAGCGTCGATGCCGCGTCGATCCGGCCATGTTGCAGCGCAAGGCCGGTCAGCGCCTCGCAGCTATCGGCTTTCCGGGCGACAGGCGCCGGTGCCGCGGGGCCATCGCCGGTCGCGCAGGCGGCGAGCAGCGACGTCGCGATCGGCAGGAGCAATAGGGCCCTCATTTGCCGAGCAGTCCCTGGGCGCGCATCCAGCCCGCCATGGCTTCCGGCCAGGCGTCGCTCGGCTTGCCGCTCTTCGTCATGCCGAAGCCATGGCCCCCGCTGGGATAGGTGACGAGCCGCGTCGCCGCGCCCGATTTCTGCCACGCCTCCGCCAGCCGGACACTGTCGTCATGCGCAAGCTTGTCGTCGTCGGCGACCGCGACGAAAAGCGGCGGGGCCGATTTCGGCGCCGCGATCGCGTCGGGCAACAGGCCCGGATAGATGGCGACCGCGAAATCGGGCCGGCTTTCGGGCTTGCCGGCGAGCAGGGTCCACACCGTCACCGCGCCGCCGGCCGAAAACCCCATCAGGCCGATACGATCGCGCTTAATCCCGTAGCGCGCGGCGTTGGCGCGCACCCATGTCACCGCTTCTTCGCCATCGGCGGTCGCGAGCGGGCGCAAAGGCTCGACAGCAGTGCGCAGCGCCGGAAGATCGTTGAGATAGCGCATCAGGCTGAGCGGAAAATCGGCGCCGGTTTCGAGCAACCGATATTTGAGCACGAAGACCGTGACGCCCTGGCCGTTCAGCCATCTGGCGACGGCGGCGCCCTCATTCTCGATCGACAGCATGTGAAAGGCGCCGCCAGGCGCAACGATCACCGCCGTGCCGTTGGCCTTGCCCTTTTCGGGCACATAGGCGGTCAGTGTCGCGTCCGACACGTTGCGCACGATCGTGCCGAACGCGCCGGATTCGGTTACTTCCGCCGATTTCGCGGGCTCCGGCTTCGACCAGAGCCTGATCACCTGCTGCGCGCACGCCGGAATCGCCGCGATGGCGAGCGCACCGGCGAACAGGCCGGCGATCGGGATGAGGAAACGCCTCGCCATGTCCTTCACTTCCTTCCTTCTTGCGCGGCCGCGATCGCGGTCAGTGCCGGGCTCGTCGCCGGCTCCATCTCCGCTCCGCCGATGCCGATCGACAGCAGCCGGGCGGCACCGGGGTCGAGCCGAGACCAGGCGGGCAGGCCCTTTCCATTGGGATCGCCCGTCTTCGCGAAATTGGTCCAGTAATCGCCGATCAGCCTGGCCGCGGCGCGGTCTGCGGCGGTGGCGTCCGCCGGCAGGTTGCCGAACTGGAAGACCACGTCGGATGCATGGACGGCGCCCTGATCCTTCTTGCGCTGGCCCTCCGCGACATAGCCGAAGCGATAGAGGAAGGCCGGCGCGCCGGCACGCGCCTGCAACAGGCCGAAGGCCAATGCCGGTTCGCCGAACATGATGTCCGCCGCGACGCGGCGGTTCGCCTCGTCCTTGTCGGCATAGGCGGCCATCACCGCATCGGCCCCCGCCCCGAGCCCTTCGAGCGCGGGCTTGTTCACCATGCCCCGGAAAGCGCCGGGCACGAAGCCCAGCTCGTCGTCGTTGCTGCCGACGATATAGGGGATTTTCGCCTGTTTGCCCGCGGCGAAGATCGCATCGGCATTGGCGGGCACGATGACGCCGTCGGTGATCGGCCCCGAATAGCGATCATCCTCCTTGTTCAGCAGATTGATGCCGCCCAGGATCCGGTCGGCGGGCAGCGCACGCAGCGCCGCCGCGTCACCCGCCTTTGCGCGGGTGCCAAAGGCCTGCCCCTTCGCCTGCGCCTCGGCGAGCGTCGGCCAGCGGTTGCGACTTCCGCCCGAGGCGACGATCGCGCGCACGAACAGCCCCTTCGCCGCGGGTGACGCCATCAGCCGCGTGACCGACTCGCCCCCGGCGCTCTCGCCGAAGACCGTCACGCTGGCCGGATCCCCGCCAAGCGCCGCGACATTGCGCTGCACCCATTTGAGCGCCGCGATCTGGTCCATCAGCCCCCAATTGCCGCCGCCGTCGATCGCGGGATGCGCGAAGAAGCCGAAACGGCCGAGCCGGTAGTTGAAGCTGACGACGACGAAGCCGCGCCGCGCGAGCGCCGCGCCGTCGGTTTCGGGGAGCGAGCCCGACCCGCCGACGAAACCCCCGCCATGGATCCAGACCATGACCGGCAGCTTCGCGCCCTTTTCCGGTCGCGGCGTCCAGACATTGAGGAACAGGCAATCCTCGTTCATCGGCCGCTCGCCCGCCTTGGCGCCGGGCATCGGATTCTGCATGCAATCCGCACCATAGGCAGTGGCATCGCGCGGCGCCGTCCAGGGCGGGACGGGCGCGGGATCGCGCCAGCGCCCGTCCCCGACCGGCGCCGCCGCATAGGGGATGCCCTTGAAGGCGGCGACACCCTCGGCGGTCGCACCCGCGACCGGCCCGCTGTCGATCGTCACCTGCTGCGCGGCGGCGGGCACCGCGATCGCACAGGCTATTGCGAACAGGGTTACGCTACGCATCATCGGTCGGCTCCGGTGGTGAAGGTGAACTGGCCTGGCCCGGTACGATAGACGGAATAGCCCGCCTCCCGCCGCACGGATTCGGCTCCGGCGGGCGCGTGCACCGCGCCGAAACGGGCTGGAACCCAGATCTCGCCGGTCGTGTTCGGCGGAACCTCGGCGGTCAGCGTCAGCCTGCCGCCTGCGACCGTCCAGCCGGAAAAGGCGCGCCCATGGATCGTCTCCATCGTCGCCTCCGCACTGGCAAGACCATCGGGAATCGCCGGCTTGACCAGGACCGTCTTGTAGCCCGGCGCGCCGGGGCGCAGGCCGGCGAGGCGCTGGCGCAACCAGTCGGCGATCGACCCGAAATAATGATGATCGCGCGACCGGCTGTTCAGGCTCCAGGTCTCGAACATCGTGGAATGGCCATTGGCGATCCACCAGCCCCAGCTCGGTTCATCGGTGCGCGTCGCGACGCGATAGGCGAGATCGGCATGGCCGTAGTCGCTCAATATCTCGAGCAGATAGCGGGCACCGAACACGCCGGTGCGCAGCCCCTGTTTGTCGACGTCGCGCGCGATCGCATCCGCGATCCCCTGCTCGCCGCCCTTCGGCGCCATGCCGAAGGCCAGCGGCAGCACATTCTGGACCTGGGTCGGCGGCCCGGCGACACCCTTGGCATCGACGGTGCGATACCAGCCATTCGCCGCATCCCAGTAGCGCGCATTATAGGCCGCGCGGATATCCGCCGCGAGCCGGGCGTAACGCGCGGCATCCTCCGCCTCACCGACGATGGCGGAGGATCGGGCGAGCAGATCGGCCTGATGGAAGAAATAGGCGGTGGTCACGGCATCGATGCCGCCGCCGCGCGCATTGCTATAGTCCATGCCGCCCGCCGATGCCCATTCGGACAGGCCCGCCGCGCGCCGATAGTCGGGCGCCTTGATGAAGGTCGCGGTATAATCGACCAGCCGGCGCTGCATCGCCTGATTGTCGGCAAGCACGCGCGTATCGCCATAGGTGGTGTAGAGTTCCCAGGGCAGGATCATCGCCGCGACGTCCCAGGGCGTGGTCGGCCCCCAGATGACGTTCCAGCCCGGCGTATCCTCATAGCCATAATAGGGCGTCGTCGGCGCGATCTCCGGCAATTCGCCCTTTTCCGACTGCGCATCGCGGAAATCGGCGAGCCATTTGGTCCAGACGCGCGCGACGTCGAGGCTGCGCACCGCGGCGCCCGCCGACGCCTGTGCATCGCCGGTCCAGCCATTCTTCTCATAGGTCGGCGTGTCGGTCTGGAAGCCGTGCATATTGTTGAGGATCGTCGCGATCGCCGCGGCGTCGATCCGGTTGAGCAGCGGATTGGCGCTCGTGAAACTGCCGGTGCGCGCAACCGCGGAATGGGCGATGCGTGCCGTCAGCACCCCGTCCGCCGGCGTTCCGGGAAAACCCTCGACCTGGACATAGCGGAAACCGCGATAGCCGAAGCGCGGCGCCCATTGCTCCTCGCCCTTGCCGGCGAGCGTGTAGCGGTCGGTCTGGAGTTGCGCATCGATCAGCCCTGCGGCCGGCACGACCCGGCCATTCTCGGCAATGCGCTCGCTCGCGATCATCGACACGGTCGTCCCGGCCGGGCCGCGCAGCCTGAGCACCGGCCAGCCCGAGACGATCCGTCCGAAATCATAGACGTGCACACCGGGCGCCGCCTGTTTGACCGCGACCGGGGCGATCGTCTCCACCGGCTCGATCATTTCGGAATTCACCGCCACCAGCCGGCCCGCAGGGCCGGTGACGAGCGTTGCCGCCGACCATTTACCGTCCCGGAAACCGGGCCGGTCCCATCCGGCCGAAACGAGACGGGCGTCGAAACGCTCGCCGCGATGGACCGAGTCGTTCAGCGTCGGCCCCGATATCGTCCGCCAGCCGGCATCGGTCGCGATCGTCTCGCGCGTGCCGTCGGCATAGGCGATCTCGAGCTGCGCCCTGATCGCGGGCTCGCCATGCCAGGGGGCTGCGTGGAAATACCATTCATTGGGATCGGTCAGCCCGTACCAGCCGCGCCCCAGCTCCGCGCCGACGACATTCTCGCCCCGGCCGAGCAAGGCGGTCACATCATAGGCATAGGTCAGCACCCGCTTGTCATAAGCGGTGAAGCCCGCACCCAGCGACGATCCGACGATCTGGCCATTGACCGACAGCCGCGGCATGCCCGCGCCCGCGACATAGAGGCGCGCCTGCGCGACGGGCCTGGTCAGTCGAAAGGCGCGGCGAACGAGCGGCGCGGGCGCCTCGATCGGCAGCATCAGATCGACGCCCGGCACGCCGCTCGCGACGACCAGCCCATCCCCGGTCACGCCGCCGCCGCTGAAGGGATTGTCGCCACCGGCAAAATCGATGCCGACGCCCGGGCTCCGGCCGCCCGTCACGCGCACATGGTGCACGATCGCCGCCGCGGCTTCCTTCGCCGAAAAGCCGATCGTGCCATGGGCATGCGCGTCATTCTCGATCGTCGCGACGATCGTGCCGTCGATGCTGGTAACGATGCGCCGGCCTTCGGCGCGGATCTGGAGGCGGATGCGGCGCCCCTTGATCGGACCGGCCAGCGTCACCTGCCCCAGCCTTTCGGTCTTCACCGCGGAGCTGGTGCCGCCGGGATAGCGGCGGACCGACTGGATCAGCTCGGGTCCGTTCCTGTCCTCGGCCAAAGTCCAGACATAGGCGTCGCCATAGGTCTTGCCGTTGGGGAGCGCGCGGAACAGGATATCGACGGCCTTGCCCGTCAAGGTCAGTTCTGTGTCGAGCGTCAGGTCGCTCCAGTCATGGTCGCGCCGCTGCGGGCCGGCGATCCACCGCGCCTGCCAGTCGGACGTATCGAGCAATCCCATTTCCCACCAGGCGGGCGCACTCCAGCCGCTGGCCTTGCCCTCCGCATCCCAAACCTGCACCTGCCACCAGTAACGCCGGCGCGACGACAATGCCGGCCCGGCATAGGCGATCTGGACATTGTCGGCCGATATCACCTTGCCGCTGTCCCACAGCGGCGCGCGATCGAGAGCGTCGACCTCCGTCGCCACGCGGATGCGATAGGCAGACTGGCGCGCGACGGGCGAGCGCCAGGCCAGGCGCGGCGCCGCGACATCGAGGCCCAGCGGCGCCGGCGCATATTCGGTGCGCAGAGCCGATGGCGCCTCCTGCGCCGCAGGCGCCGGCGTCGCGGCTGCCAGGACAGCCGCCAGCGCACCAAGGACCAGGCCCCGCAAGCTTCCGATCAGCGGCAGCGCCTCCTCCTCATCAGAATTTGGTGCGAATACCGAAGGACACTGTCCGTCCCAGCGTGCTGCCATTGGTATAGCCGGAGGCATTGTTCAGGAACGGCGGATCCTCGTCCAGCACATTGTCGACGTTCAGCGTCAGCATGGTGTTGGCGAACAGATCGTCGAGATCGTAGCTGAAGAAGAGATCGACCGTGTTGAAGGACGAGACGCGCTTCTGCGGCGCCACGCCGAGCAGCGGGTAGCCGCCACGATGGTTGAGCGTCGCGCGTGCGGTCAGGTCGCCCACCGTACCGCCGAGCGACGCGGTGGCGAAGAAGCGGCCGGTGCCGTTTTTGAGATCGTCGCTGAAGACCGCGCCCTGCACCACCTGCGTCTTGCGGTTGAGCAGATAGGTGCCGGCGACGCTGGCGTTCAGCGAACCGAAGCCGGTCGGGCGGGTATAGGCGAGATTGAAGTCGATGCCGTCGACGTTCACCGCGCCCAGATTGGCGCGCTGCGCGAAGAACAGCACATAGGGCGAGCTGATCGCGTAGAGCGTCGCCAGATTGGGCACGCCGTCGATGCGCAGAGTTCCGGCCGCGGCCTGAGCCTGCGCCAGCGTGGGATTCAAAACGTAGAAGCTCGAATAGGCCGGGTTGGAAAAGAGCACCGGCGACGTCACCGGCGGAACCGCGATGGCGTTCTTGAACTTCACGTTGAAATAGGTCGCGCTGACGACGAGCCCGGAAACCGCGGCGGGCTTGAAGTCGAAGCCCAGCGACCAGGTATCGGCGGTCTCGGGTTTCAGATTGGCGTTGCCGCCCGCGATCACCAATGTCGGCCGCAGCGCGTCGAAGGGCGAGCCGCCCGGCGCGCGGAACGGACTGAACGGCAGCACCTGCACGCGCGAGTCGACCGAGTTGCCGAGATCGGCAAGGCTCGGCGCGTGGAAGGACGTGCCGTAATTGCCGCGGATCGTCAGCGCCTCGAACGGCCGCCAGGTCAGGCCGACCTTCGGATTGGTGGTACCGCCGGTATCGCTATAATCGTCGTAGCGGATCGAGCCGGAGAGCTCGAGACTGTGGAAGCCCGGCGTCGCATTGTCCGCGCCGAAGATCGGCACCAGCACCTCGCCGAACAGCGATTTCACCGTACGCGACGTATAGGCGCTGCCCCCAGTGATCGCGTTTCGCGGGCCGCTGCCGGTGAAGGAGTCGATATTCTCGTAATGATATTCGGCGCCGACGGCCAGGCGGACGTCCCCGCCCGACATCCTGAAGAGCGGCCCGTCGAGCACGAGGCGCCCCTCGGCCAGTTCCTGCGTCGCCTGGCCATAATTGACGAAGTCGTTGATCGTCGCGAGCACCGCCGGCGAGGTCGCCGACAGATTATAGGGATTGAGTGCCGTGGCCGTCGTTGTCCCGGCAAGCGCCATCGTCACCGCGGTCGCATTGATCGAATCCTCGGTCGATTCATTCTCGCTGCGTCCGAAATTGGCGAGCGCGCGAAGCTGCCAGCCGCCGCCCAGTTCGAAATCGATGCTCGGCGTGACGCCATAGGATGTGAAGCGCGACGGGCTGATATTGGCCGGTCCGAAGACATTGTCGAAAGCGAAGGCGACATTGTGCGACGTCTCCGTCCCGATCCGCGAGAAGAAGGGATTGAGCGCGGTGATCGTGCCGCTCTGGCTGCTCTGCGCGGTGCGGTGGACCGTGTCGCGCTTCGACCAATAGGCCGTCATGTTGAAATGGACGGCGTCGCTGAGGTCCTGGGTCAGGCCGGCGAAGACGCTGTGCCGCTCCTCGCGCGGATAGATGGCGGCATAGTCGGTCTGGTCGCAGCGGTTGAGCGTGCCGGGTGCCCGGCCCGGGAGCGCATAGGTGGTCGCGCCGATGGTGATGTTCGCCAGCGGACAGGCCGTGCTGCGGAAATCGCCGCCACCGCGCGCGGTCTGGTCGGCCGTGGCATAACCGCGGTCGAGGCCGATCAGATCGTCGTGCCAGGCATAGGCGTAGGAGATGAAGATCGAGCCCGAACCCCAGTCCTTGCCGGCGATCACGCTGGCGTCGATCGTCTGGTAATCCTTGGCGAAGCCGTAGCGCGCATTGACGCCGATGCCGTCATAACGATCACGCGTGATGAAGTTGATGACGCCGCCGATCGCGTCGGAACCATAGATGGAAGAACCGCCATCGGGGATGATGTCGACGCGCCTGATCACGTCGGGCGGAATCACCGAGGGATCGAAGCTGGTCTGGAGGATGCCGGCGCCGATCATGCGGTGACCGTTCATCAGGACGAGCGTCGTCGAACCGCCGCTGCCGCCAAGATTGCGGATATTGGGGCGCACGATCGGATTGCCGTAATTGCCGACGCCCGCCGGGATCGTTCCGAAATTGCCGACCTGCGGAATCGAGGCGAGCAAGTCGTTGGCCGAAGCGGCGCCGGAGGCGATGACGTCCTTCTCGGTGACGCCGATGACATTGGTGCCGACCGGTGCCACGCCGCGCAGCAGCGTGCCGGTCACCACGATCGTCGCATCCTCGGACTCAGCTTCGGTGGCGTCCCCGCTCCTGTCCTGAGCCTGGGCGATACTCGCGGCCATCAGCGCGCCGGCACAGGCCAGGGCGGACACACCCCAGCGCATGCCGCGCCGCGCAAGAAAAGCCGAATTGGTTGCAGTCATCCCCGTCATCGCCATCCTCCAACTGCTTCCGCATCATCGGCGGAAATCTGGTTCGGCGGAGGAAACGTGAATCTCTCCAGGCCCCTCCTGCAAGGCGCCTCTATGAGCGCTTTTGCAGATTTGCTCATTATTTATCTTTACCGATCACGTCAATGATCAAATTCAATCATATAGGGTAAAAGGCGCAGAGTCTCGCCGATCGCGGACGGCCACCATAGTCACCCTGAACTTGTTTCAGGGTCCATGTTGAAACCGCCGCAATGGTGTGGGTTGCAGCATGGATGCTGAAACGAGTTCAGCATGACGATGCGGTACACGGCACAACCACCAAATGCGTCAGGCGATGACGACGCGGATGCCCGCTGCCTCCATCATCAGCCGGTGGCGCGGGTCGATGCCGGCATCGGTGATGACGACGTCGATCTCGTCGAGCGCGCAGACGACATTGCCCGAGGGGCCGGAGAATTTCGAACTGTCGACCAGAACGATGATTTCGTCGGCACGCTCGATCAGCCGGCGCTCCGCGGCGACCAGGATGATGTCGGCCTGCATCAGCCCGGCCGGCCCCATCGAGGCCGCCCCCATGAACAGCTTGGGCGCATGGAAGCGCGGCATCCCGTCGTCGCCGGCGGCAGACAGTACGATATTCTGCTCGCGGAACACCTGCCCCGACGGCAGGAGGATACGCGTCGTCGACTGCGGCAGCAGGGCGCTGACGATGTGCAACGAATTGGTAAGCACCTGCAGCCCCAGCCCGTCGAGATGCGGGCACATCTGCAGCGTCGTCGAACCGCCGTCGATCATCACGCCTTCGCCAGGCTCGCAAAGCTGCGCCGCGGTTCGGCCGATCTCTTCCTTGGCGGCGCGGTTGCGGCCGATATTCTCGTGGAAGGGAATGCCCGACAGGCCTTCTTCGACCACCGGCGCCGCGGCCGGCCCGACGCGCTTTGCACCGCCACGAACGCGCGTGATCTGCCCGGCCGCCTCCAGCCGGTCGAGATCGCGGCGGATCGTCGCAGGCGATGCCGCGATGCGAATCTCGAGATCCCGGAACGACACGAAACCGCGCTCGGCCAGGCTGTCGAGAATCATCTTTTCGCGTTCGGCTGCGTGCATGTCCGCCCTTGTCCAATGCGGCTATTTGACCGGAGCTGCGCCAAGTTGCAATCGAATGATGGGATCGATCCTAAACGATGCCTGCGGCCGTTCCGGCCGCCTGCCGCTCCTGCGCCTTGCGATCGCGCCAGCCGCTGGCGCGATAGGCGGCGATCATGTCGATCGCCCCGCCCGCGTCCGCGCGTGCCTTTGCCAGGATCGGCGATACGTCGGTGCGATAGGCGTTTCGCAGCGCCTGGAACGCCATCATCGCGTCATTGGCGTCCTGCGCCGCGTGCAGCGCATCGCGATCGACGAGCAAAGCCTTGGCATAGGCGCCCGCGATCGCCTCTGCCGACGCCATCATGCTTTCGATGGGATCGGTCACATTGTGCGACTGGTCGATCATGTAAGCGGGGCGGAAACCGCCCCGGGGATTGCGCTCCGCCTCGACCAGTTCGTTGAAGACGAGGAACAGCTGATGCGGATTGATCGCCCCGGAATCCAGATCGTCGTCGCCATATTTGCTGTCGTTGAAGTGGAAGCCGCCGAGCTTGCCGAAGCGATGGAGCCGCGCGACGATCTGTTCGATGTTCACGGTGGGGGCATGATGGCCGAGATCGACGAGGCATTGCGCCTTGTCACCCAATTCCTGGGCAACGAGGATCGAGCTGCCCCAGTCGGAAATGACGGTCGAATAGAAAGCGGGTTCGTACAGCTTGTGCTCGATCAGCATCCGCCAGCCATGAGGCAGCGCGGCATAGACCTGCGACGCCGCATCGACATAGCGGTCGAGCGAACGGCCGAGATCCTGCTGCCCCGGAAGATTGGTGCCGTCGCCGACCCACACCGTCAGGTCGGAAACGCCCAATTGCACGCCGATCTCGATACACTCGATATTGTGCGCGATCGCCTGCTCGCGCACTTCGGCACGAGTGGAGGAAAGCGAGCCGGTGGCATAGCTGAACGCCTGGCCCGGCTGATCCTGGAAGCTGTTGCTGTTGACCGCGTCGAAGCCGAGGCCGAGCGCCGCCGCCTCCTCGCGCAGCGCGCGATAGTCGCTCACCCGGTCCCAGGGGAAATGCGGGCTCACGCGCGGCGTGACGCGGCAAAGCTGCTGCACCACCGCGCAATCCTCCAGTTTCTCATGGATGCTGGTGGGCTCGCCCGGAATCGGGAATTTGGCGAAACGCGTGCCGCCGCGCCCCGCGCCCCAACTCGGCACCGCCACCGAGAAATCCGCGACCTTCGCGGTCACGGCCTCGATAGCGATGCCGCGACGGTCGAGCTGGCGACCGAGGCTGTCATAATCGTCGTCGAGCGCGTCGCGGAGGCCCGCATTCAGGCGCTCGACGACATCCCGCGCCACCGGCCTATCGTCCACCATGCCCATCCTCTCCCGTTTCTTAGAGCGGTTTATGATCTGATTGAATCAGATCGACCACTCTAAGCTTTTGTTTCGCCGCGATTTCCGAGTCGTCAGATGAAGCCATCTGACTGGAAATCGCTCTAGTGGATCGTATCTGAAAAAAGCATCCGCTTTTGTCAGATACGATCCACTAAGCTATTGGCTGGTGGTCTGCTTTTTCCAAACGGATGCATCCGCATCCGTTTGGAGCAGACCACTAGCGCGTAAAGGCCTGCGCGTTGCCCGCGTCGACATTGATCATGTTGCCGGTCGACTTTGCCGACATGTCGCTCGCCAGGAAATAGACGGCTTCGGCCACATCCTCCGGCAACACGTCGCGCTTCAGCAGCGAGCGGTTGCGATAATGTTCCTCGAGCGCGTTGCCGGCGTCGATGCCGTGCGCGCCGGCGCGCTCGCGACGCCAGTCGCCATCCCAGATGCGCGATCCCTTGATCACCGCATCGGGATTGACGGTGTTGACGCGGATGCCATGCGGCGCGCCTTCGAGCGCCAGGCAGCGCGCCAGATGGAGCGCCGCGGCCTTGGCCGAGGCATAGGCAGCGGCATTGGTCGCCGCCGCGATGCCGTTCTTCGATCCGATGAAGACGATCGCGCCGCCGCCCTGCTGCCGCATCAGCGGAAAGGCCGCCCGCGCGGTGAGGAAATAGCCCTTGGCGAGCACGTCATAATTGCGTTGCCACAGATCGATGTCGGTATCCTCGATCGGCGCCGAAGACGCGATGCCCGCATTGGCGATAAAAATGTCCAGCCCGCCGAATTCGCGCGCGCAGGCGGCGAAAGCGGCAGCGACCTGCGCCTCGTCGGTGACGTCGCACACGGACGAACGGATCCTGTCCTTTCCGAACCGGGCTTCGAGGCGCTCCGCGGCATCGGTCAGCGCGTCGGAGTCGCGATCGACCAGCATCACGCACGCATCGTCGGCCGCCAGCCGGTCGGCGGTCGCCGCACCGATGCCACCCGCAGCGCCGGTGACGAGCGCGATACGCCCGGCGAGCCGCTTCGGCTTCGGCATGCGCCGCAGCTTGGCTTCTTCGAGCAGCCAATATTCGATGTCGAACGCCTCCTGCTCGTCGAGGCCGACATAGGAACCGATCGCTTCCGCGCCGCGCATCACGTTGATGGCATTGGCGTAGAATTCGCCGGCCAGCCGCGCCGTCATCTTGTCGGCCGCGAAGGTCATGCGCCCGATGCCGGGAACGAGCACGACCACGGGATTGGGATCGCGCATCGCCGGCGAATCCGGCCGGGCGCAGCGCCGGTAATAGGCCGCATAGTCCTGGCGATAGGCCTCGATCCGCTCGCCGAGATAGGCCGCATCGCCGATCCGCGCAGGATCGAGCACGAGCGGCGCGATCTTGGTTCGCAGGAAATGATCGGGACAGGAGGTGCCCGTCGCAGCCAGCCGCTCGAAATCGCGGCTACCGACGAACTCCAGCGTTTCGGCATCGTCGGCAAAATGCCCGACGCGGCCACGATCGCCACCCATCAGGCCGCGCAGCAGTGGCATCAGGGCATCCGCGGCGGCGGCACGCTCGGCCGGCGCGCGCCGCGGCGAAACCTCTCCACCGAACGCCGCCATATCGGCCAGCTTGTCGTTCAGATAATCGGCCGCGTCGGCGATCAGGCCGATCGTGTTGGCGTAGCAAGCCTGGGCGCTGTCGCCCCAGCAGATGATGCCGTGCCCCGCCAGCATCACGCCGCGCAGCCCCGGATTCGCGGCGACATGGTCGCGCAGCTTCAGCCCCAGATCGAATCCGGGCCGCTGCCATGGCAGCCAGCCGACCGCACCGCCCCAGATGGCACGAGTCGCCGCCTCACCCTCACTCGACGCCGCAAGCGCGATGATCGCATCGGGATGGACATGGTCGACATGATCGAACGGCAGATAGGCATGGAGCGGCGTGTCGATCGACGCCGCGCGCGGATTGAGCGCGAAGGTGCAGTGCGGCAGATAGCCGACCATCTCGTCCTCATGCGCAAGGCCGCGATACAGCGCCTCCAGCCCGAGCAGCTTGTCGAGATAAAGCGTCGCGAAACCTTCGCGCTTCATCGATCCGATATCGCCGCCCGACCCCTTCACCCACAGCACGCGCACCACGTCACCGGTCAGCGGATCGCGCCCGTCGAGCTTCGCCGAGGTGTTGCCGCCGCCGAAATTGGTCACCGTCAGGTCCGCACCCAGAAGGTTGGAGCGATAAAGCAACAGCTCTTCCGGCCCCTTCCCCGCCGCCTCCGCGTCGGACCAACGGCTCGACGGAACCGCAAAGCGCAGCGCAACTCGGGATTTGGGCATGGCATCCATTTCGGACATGAAGGAAATCCGTTGTTTGATTGGCGGCATCTCTATCGAAATCGCTGGCATGTTGCAATCAGTTTCGATAAAGTTCAATCAAATTCAGTCGAAAAGAAGCAAGGGCAGGAAACAGATGAAGGGCCGCTCGACCATCGTCCTCGATGTCGGAAAGACGCTGGCCAAGCTGAGCCTCTGGTCGCCCGAGGGCGCGCTGATCGTGCGGCGCACCCGCGCCAATGTGCGTATCGAGACGGGCGCCTATGTCGCGCTCGATGCCGGGGGCATCGAGATCTGGGTGACCGAAGCGTTGCGCGATTTCGCCGCGCTCGCTTATGTCGGCGCGATCATTCCGGTCGGCCATGGCGCCGGGGCGGCGATCATCCGCGACGATCGTCTCGCTTGCCCGCCGATCGATTATGAGGTGCCGATGCCCGCGGCGCTGCGCGTACGCTATGATGCGGAGCGCGGCGCCTTCGCCGAAACGGGCTCGCCCGCGCTTCCCGACGGGCTCAATCTCGGCGCACAGATCTTCAGGCTGGAAACAATCGATCCGGACCTGAGCCGGGGCACCCGGATCCTGCCATGGGCCCAATATTGGAGTTGGCTGTTCAGCGGCATCGCGGCCTCGGAGGTCACGAGCCTGGGCTGCCATACCGACCTCTGGAATCCGCTCGCGGGGCGCCCCTCCAAACTGGCGGAGCGGCGTGGCTGGGCAGAGCGGCTGGCGCCGCTGCGCGGCGCGGGCGAGATCCTCGGCACGCTGACGCCCGGCTGGGTAGCGCGCACCGGCCTGCCCGCCGATACCGAGGTCCATTGCGGCCTCCATGATTCGAACGCCGCATTGCTTGCCGCGTGCAGCCATGGCGAGATCGCCGGTCATGAATCGACGATCATGTCGACCGGAACCTGGTTCGTCGCGATGCGCTCTCCCGGAGATGCGTCATCGATCGACATGGACAGTCTCGACGCGTCGCGCGACTGCCTGATCAATGTCGATGCATTCGGCCGGCCAATTCCCTCAGCGCGCCTCATGGGCGGGCGGGAGATCGAGACACTGATCGGCCCCGATATGCAACGCATCGACTTCAGGCCGGACCAGCCCGCAATGATCGCGGCATTGCCGCAGCTGCTGGAACGGGGCGCGATGATATTGCCGGGCTTCGCGCCTGGCTTCGGCCCCTTCCCGCGAGCACGCGGGCGCCGGGTTTCGATGCCGGGCGACCATATCGCCCACCGCGCGACGGTGGCGCTCTATGCCGCGCTGGTCGCCGACGTCTCGCTCGATCTGATCGGCGCACAGGACAAGCTGCTGATCGAGGGCCGCTTCACCGAAAGCCAGGTCTTCGTCCGCGCTCTGGCCACGCTGCGTCCCGACATGCACGTCTATGTCGGAAAGGCGCATAACGACGTTTCCTATGGCGCGCTCCGCCTGATCGACGCCGCTCCGCCCCCCGCCGAACCACTCGAACGCGTGACGCCGCTCGACATCGACCTTGCACCCTATCGCGACCGCTGGCGCCTCGCGGCCGAACGGATGGAGGCGGCGGCGTGAAGGCGGCATCGATCGACGATTATCGGGAAGCCGCGCGGCGGCGCCTGCCCCGCTTCCTGTTCGACTATTTCGATGGCGGTTCCTACGCCGAACAGACGCTGCGCGCGAACCTCACCGACCTGCAGGCCGTCGCGCTGCGTCAGCGCGTCCTGAACGACGTCTCCGCGATCGACCTGACCACAAAATTGTTCGGCCAGAGCCTCGCCATGCCGGTCGCACTCGGCCCGATCGGCCTTGCCGGCCTGGCGGCCCGGCGCGGCGAGGTGCAGGCGGCACGCGCGGCCGCGTCGGCGGGCGTGCCCTTCACGCTTTCGACGGTGTCGGCTTGTTCGCTGGGCGAGGTCGCACAGGGCTGCGACACGCCCTTCTGGTTCCAGCTCTATATGGTGCGCGATCGCGACTTCATGCGGTCGCTGCTCGCACAGGCGAGCGCCCTTTCCTGCCCCGTGCTGGTCTTCACGGTCGACATGCCGATGCCCGGCGCGCGCTATCGCGACCATCGCTCGGGCCTTGCCGGCGCGCCGGGGCTCGGCGGGCAGCTTCGCCGCGTCGGGCAGGCCGTGCGGCGACCGCGCTGGGCATGGGATGTCGGCGTCCATGGTCGGCCGCACCAGCTCGGCAATGTCGCACCGTTGCTCGGCCGCCGATCGGGGCTCGAGGATTTCCTCGGCTGGATGAAGCATAATTTCGATCCCGCGGTCACCTGGCGCGACCTCGACTTCGTGCGTGCGCATTGGAAAGGCCCGATCGTCATCAAGGGCATATTGGATGCGGACGATGCACGCGCCGCGGCCGAAACGGGCGTCGACGGCATCATCGTCTCCAACCATGGCGGGCGCCAGCTCGACGGCGTGCCGTCGGTCGCGCACGCGCTGCCGGCGATCGCGGATGCGGTCGGAGATAGCCTGACCGTCCTTGCCGATGGCGGCGTGCGATCCGGGCTGGACGTGGTGCGGATGCTCGCGCTGGGCGCAAAGGGCGTGCTGCTCGGGCGCGCCTGGGCCTTTGCGCTCGCGGGCGCAGGCGAACGCGGCGTACGCCATGTGCTGGAACTGATCGAAGCCGAGATGCGCGTCGCCATGGCGCTCACGGGCAAGACCAGCATCGCGGCGATCGGTCCGGATTCGCTGGTTATCCGATAGAGAAGGGGGAGAGAGACGATGGATGCGAACCCGCTGCTCGGCGTGTTCTTTCACTGGCTGGGCGGGCTGTCCTCCGCCAGCTTCTACGTGCCCTACAAGCGCATCCGCGCCTGGTCGTGGGAGATATTCTGGATCACGGGCGGCATCTTCTCCTGGCTGATCGCGCCCTGGCTGCTGGCCGCGATCCAGACCCACGACCTGATCGGCGTCCTCGCCGAAACGCCCCGCACCATCTGGTTCTGGTGCTGGTTCTGGGGGGCGATGTGGGGGCTGGGC
>NZ_JBYSZM010000032.1:0-90111 GCF_058787155.1 Sphingobium sp. FW305-3-2-15-F-TSA7
AGCCGGCATTTCGCAGAGTGTGAAAGTCCGCCCAGCCCGAGCCGACCAGCACCGTGGTGCCGAACAGTGCGACGGCCATGCCGATTTCCGAATTTGTCGGGGCTTGTTTCAGCCGTCCGGATTGGGCCGTGGCATGGTCGAGCGCATCGCGGCCCGCCTGGGTGCGGCGATCGACTGTGAAGAAACGGATCAGGGCGAAGATCACGGTGACGACCAGGAAGGCGGTGAGAAAACCGGTCGGGCGTTCGCGGGCGTCGCCGATCAGCCATTTGGTCGCGCCAAAGGCAAGCAGCAGCAGATAGGGCGATGTCTGCCAGAAACGCATCTGGAAGACCGTCGCCCGATCCATCAGCAGGCGCGAGGCGACAAGCTTGCGCTCGACCGGCTCGGCATGGGACTGCAGCGTCTTCTCGATCGCGGACCAGGATATCGGTTGCGGCATGGCGAGCACGCTGCGCTCGGCGCTGGTCTGTCCCGCATCGCGCGAGACCGCGCGGAAATCGTCCTTGCCGATCATGTCGAGCGCGCGGATCGCCAGCAGCCTGGCGACGACCGTGTCGGCGAAGCGCGTCGCGCCGCCCGCCAGCCAGGCGAGGTCGTCCGGGTCGGTCACGCGCTGATCGCGACCGGGCGGCTGCAGCCAGCGTGGAATCCTGAAGCCGGCGATGATCGTGAACACCAGCAATATCCCGTACAGCACCAGAAACGGGCCGCCGGTCATGTCGAAGGGTCCGAGTGGCATAAGCTGTCTATTGCTCCCTACCAGTAGAGGAAATGGATGACCGCGATGGCGCCGGCCAGGAACAGCAGGGGCCGGGCGATCTTTCGGTCGATGATCAATGCGTCACGCGGATGGACGCGCCGTGCCCTGGGATCGTCGATCAGCCGCCGCGCCGCGCTCGGCCAAAGATCCGCGGGCGGTGGCGCGCCAAAGGCGTGCTGATAGCTTTTGAGCGTCTCGGCATATTGTTCGAAATAGCGATGCTGCTCCGCGCCGCCGCCCGCGGTCGGGCCGTGATGGAGCGGGCGGCCGAGTATCTCCGGGCAGAAGCGCTCCCAATAGTCGCGGCTATAGGTGAGATGGAGATGCCAGGCCTGGTCGACGGCATCGGAGGGGGTGACCTGATGATCCACCGTCGCGGCGAGGAAGCAGAAGCGTTTATATTCCTCGATCACGCGCGCGGCATGCGCGTCGTTCCAGCCATTTTCGCGGGCGAGGCGGTCGGCGAAGGACAAGGCCGCGTCGGCAGGGCCGATGGTGTAAGGGAAAAGCGCGGCCCAGACCGGGTGGTCAGGTGTTGCAAGCAGACGCTCTGTCGCGCTCATCTATATGTCTATTAGCACGGTAGATATTGCGAATCGATGAAAAAATAGCCCGGCCTTTCGACCGGGCTCATAATGGCTTCAGGCGACCAGTTCGCCGTCCGCGGCAGCTTCCACCTTGGCGATGTCGATGCGTTTCATCTGCATCATCGCCTCCATCGCCCGCTTGGCGCGTGCGGGATCGGAATCGCCGAGCAAGGCAAGCAGCCGCCGCGGTACGATCTGCCAGGACAGGCCGAACTTGTCCTTCACCCAGCCGCATTGCTCGGCTTCGGGCACCGCGGACAGTGCGTCGGTCAGCCGATCGACCTCGGCCTGATCTTCGCACATGATCTGGAAGCTCACCGCCTCGTTGAACTTGAAGTATGGGCCGCCATTGAGACCGACGAAATTCTGGCCGGCAACGACGAATTCGACGGTGAGCACGCTGCCTTCACGCCCACTCGGCGTATCGCCCGGGGAACGATGGACCGCGCCGACATGCGAATCGGGCAGGTGCGCTGCGTAGAAATCGGCGGCTTCCTCGGCATTGCCGTCGAACCACAGACAGGGAATGATCTTCTCGGACATGATCCGTCTCCTTATTTGCCCGGCGCGACCAGGCCGAAATGGACGCCATGGGGATCGATCGCATTGAGCACCATCTCACCGCCCGGAACCTCCATCGGCCCATGGGTGATGGTGCCGCCCGCCGTTTCCACGCGGGTCTTGGCGGTATCGATGTCGGGCACGCGGAAATAGAAGCCCCAGCCCGGGCGAACGCCCGGCGGCGCCTTCATCACCGCGCCGATCGCGTCGCCGCCGTCGGTGTTGGCGATGAAGCTGTAATCGCCCATCTCGCCCATCTCCATCGCGCCGACCTTCTTGATGCCGAAATGCCGGTCGTAAAAGGCCAGGGCGGCGGCATCGTCGGTGGTCTGGAGCTCGTTCCAGCTGACATGGCCCATCGCCGTCCGGCTATAGGCCGTGCTGCTCTCGTCGCTGTTCCCGCGCATCACATAGATCGCGACACCCTGCGGGTCGGTCACCATCGCGATACGGCCGACATCGGGAATGTCGGTCGCGGGCAGGTGGACCTGGCCGCTCGCAGCGGTGATCGCGGCCACCGAGGCATCGACATCGTCGACGCCGAAATAGCCCATCCAGGTCGGCGCGGCGCCGCCCGCGATCATGTCGGCATTCAGCGCCATCACGCCGCCGACGAAGCCGTCGGGTGCGGCGATCATGCGATAGTCCATGCCCTGGGCGGGCTTGTCGCCGATCGTCCAGCCGACGACGTCGTCATAAAATGTCTTCGACGCGTCCGGATCGGACGTCATCAATTCGTACCAGATGAATTCGCCATGTGCGTTCGACATATGCGCTCTCCCTCAGGGCCTTTCCGATCGGCTGAACCCACCCGACGGATCGTCATTTTTGAAAAGGAAATCCGGAGCGCCGAACGATTCAGCCTGATCGTTCGGCGCTCCAGCCTGTGTCAGGCGTCAACGAGCGGCGAGAAGCCGCCATAGATCATGCGCTGGCCGTCGAACGGCATTTCGGAGCCGTCGGGCTTCATGCGCTCGTCCTCCATCACCTTTCTCCAGCCCTCCTGGCGGGCCTCTTTCGAGGGCCATTCGACCCAGGAGAAGACGGGGGTCTCGTCACCCTCGGCCTTGATCGCGCGCGCATAGTCGGTGACCTTGCCGGTCGGCACGTCGTCGCCCCATGCCTCCACCACGCGGGTTGCGCCGTGATCGAAGAATACCTGTGAGGCCTTGGCGGCCAGTGCGCGATAGGCCTCCTTCTTGCCGGCGGGCACGGGCACGAGATAGCCGTCGGCATAGCCCATGACCCCCTCGCCGCTGTCGTCGACGATCGCCTCGAACCCGCCGAAGATCATGCGCTGGCCGTCGAAGGGCATGTTCGCGCCCATCGCCTCCATCCGCGGATCGGACATCATCTTCGCGACGGCGGCGTCGCGCACGGCTTTCGAGGGATATTCGAGCCAGGAAAAGACGACGACCTCGTCGTCATTGGCCTTCACCGCACCCTTGAAATCGGTGACCTTGCCATCGGGCACATCGTCACCCCAGCATTCGACCATACGGGTCGCGCCGAATTCCTTGAACAGCGCCAGCGCGTCGGTCGCGTGCTTGCGATAGGCTTCCTTGTTGGCGGCCGGAACGGCTGCGACGAATCCATCGACATAGGTCATTGTTTCTCTCCTCATGCGAACCAGGCGGGGGGCGTTGCGCCCTCGAAAACCGCCATGTGATCGGCCAACGCCTTGCGGAAGGCCGGCCTTGCTTCCCCGCGCGCCATATAGGCGGCGAGATTCGGGTGTTCGGCGACGAGATCGGTGTGGCGCAGCGTTCGCAGCACCGAAATCATGATCAGGTCGCCGGCAGTGAAGGTGTCGCCATCGAGCCAGGTCTTGTCGCCCAGCGCGGTGGCGAGATCGCCCAGCCGTTCGCGAAGCCGTTCGACCGCCTTGGGGCGGAGCAGCGCCGCATAGGCTTCGTCCTTGTCGAAAATGTCGACCATGACGAGGTCGAAGATCATCGGCTCGACCGAATTCAGCGCGGAGATCAGCCAGGCTGTGGCCCGTGCGGCGCCGGCATCGTCGGCGGGCAGGAGCCCGGGTTTCTGCCGGGCAATATGCAGCACAATCGCCCCCGATTCGAAGATTTCGACGCTGCCGTCCGCATAGGTGGGGAGCTGGCCGAAGGGCTGGAGCGTCCGGTGCGCCGCGGTCTTGTTGTCGCCGATCTCCATCAGGCGGACATTGTGTTCGATCCCCAGTTCCTCGAATGCCCAGCGCGCCCTGGTGTCGCGCACCAGCCCCTGGGCGAAGGGCGGGACCCATTTGAAGGCGGTGATCTCCGGCAGGTTCGTCATGATCCGATCCTCTCCGTCATTGCGTTCGCAGGCGGCTCAGGCGGCTGCCGGCTCGCTCCACGCGGCCATTGCCGCTTCGACATCCATCCACATCAATTCGACGATATGGCCGTCGAGATCCTCGAAGCTGCGGCCGTACATAAAGTCGCCCATCTCCTGGCGCGGCGTCGGATCGGCCTTTGCGCCGGCGTCGATCGCCTTCGCCATGGTCGCCTCGACTCCGTCGCGGCTGTCCTCGCTCAGGCATAGCAGCACTTCGGTGGTCGTGCGCGTGTCTGCGACGGACTTTGTGGTGAAATCGTTGAACCGTTGATGTGACATCAGCATGAAAACGATCGTGTCCGAAAACGCCATCATCGCGGTGTCGTCGGTACAGAAGCGGAGGTCGGCGGTGGCGCCCACCGCTTCGTAGAAGGTCTTCGCCTTGGCAACGTCCGCCACCGGCAGGTTCACGAATATCATCTTCGCCATTTCGAAATCCTCTCCCTATTCGAATCGCTGTTTGACCCTGATGCGCCGCGAGGTTATAAAAAGCAACTATGAAGTTACAAAAAATAACCGACGTATCCGAAGCCGCACAAAAGCGCCGTTATGACGATGCCTGCGCGGCGACCCATGGCATGGACATTATCGGCGAACGCTGGGCATTGCCGGTGATGCGCGAGCTGATGCTCGGGCCCCGGCGCTTCAGCGAGCTGCGCAAGAGCCTGCCCGCGATCAGTGCCAATGTGTTGACCCAGCGCCTGACCGGGCTGGAGGAAGCGGGCATCGTCACCCGGATCAAATTGCCGCCGCCGGCATCGGTTCAGGTCTATGGGCTGACTCAATGGGGGAAGGAGGCCGGACCGGTTTTCCAGGCGCTCGGGCGCTGGGCGGCGCGCTCGCCGCTGCACGATCCGACGCGCCCGTTCAGTGCGGTTTCGTTGATGCTGTCGCTGCGCACGATGATCGACCCCGCGGGGTCGCGCGGGCTGACCATGCGGATCGCCTTTCATCTGGGCGAGGAAGCGTTCTTCCTGACCCTCGACGACGGCGCGGTGGCGATCGGGCGCGGTGCGGTGGAGCGCCCCGACCTCATCTTCACCGGCGATCCGTCGGGCGTCGCCGCCGCGGTCTATGCGGGCGTGTCGTACGACGATCTGGCGCAGGGCGGGCTGCTGCGGATGGAGGGCGATCGCGCCCTTGCCGAACATTTCGCGACGCTGTTTCCGATTCCGGCGAAGGCGCCACCCGGGTCCGGCTGACGCGTTCGCGTTGCATCCGCGCGCGCCAGCCTTTAACCGGGCCGCGACTCTCTTGCATGCAGGCCGATCCATGACCGACATACCCAACACCCAGCCCGACAGCCGCGAGTCGACGGTGATGGACGCACCCGACAAGCAGGTGAGCGTCCGTGACCTGTTCGGCATCGATACCGACATGATGGTGCCCGCCTTCAGCGAGGCGGACGAACGCGTTCCCGATCTCGATCCCGCCTATGTGTTCGACGGCGATACCACGCTCGCGATCCTGGCCGGCTTCGCGCACAACCGGCGCGTGATGGTCCAGGGCTATCACGGCACCGGCAAGTCGACGCATATCGAGCAGGTGGCGGCGCGGCTCAACTGGCCGTGCATCCGCATCAACCTGGATGCGCATATCAGCCGTATCGACCTGATCGGCCGCGACGCGATCGTGCTGCGCGACGGTCAGCAGGTGACCGAGTTCCGTGAGGGCCTGCTGCCCTGGGCGCTGCAGACGCCGACCGCCTTGGTGTTCGACGAATATGATGCCGGCCGCCCCGACGTGATGTTCGTGATCCAGCGCGTGCTGGAGACCGAGGGCAAGCTGACCCTGCTCGACCAGAATCGCGTGATCCGGCCCAACCCCTGGTTCCGCCTGTTCGCCACCGCCAACACGGTGGGCCTGGGCGACACCAGCGGCCTCTATCACGGCACGCAGCAGATCAACCAGGGCCAGATGGACCGCTGGAACATCGTGGTCACGCTCAACTATCTGCCCGCCCAGGTCGAGGCGCAGATCGTGCTCGCCAAATCGGGCGAATATGATCACGAGGGCGGCAAGAAAGAGGTCGAGAACATGGTGAAGGTGGCGGATCTGACCCGCCAGGGCTTCATCAATGGCGACATCTCCACCGTGATGAGCCCGCGCACCGTGATCACCTGGGCGCAGAATTCGCTGATCTTCAAGGATGTCGGCTTCGCGTTCCGGCTGAGCTTCCTCAACAAGTGCGACGAGGCGGAGCGGTCGCTGGTCGCCGAATATTACCAGCGCGTCTTCGGCAAGGACCTGCCCGAAAGCGTCGTCGGGAAAGCCTGAGGCGCCGTGGCCGAACAGACTCCCCTCGACCGCTTCAAGGCGGTGCTGACCGGTACGGCGCGCGCGATCGCGCGTGAGCCGGAGGTGGAGCTTGCGTTCACCGCCGATGCACCGGTGCAGGCGGGACGGCATCTGAAGGTGCCGATGCCCGGACGCAATCTGCCGCCCGAGCAAGTCGCCGAAGCGCGAGGATTCGCCGACAGTTTCGCGTTGAAGCTGCGCCATCACGATGCCGCGCTCCATGCCCGCGCCGCGCCTGCCGATGCCGTGGCACGCGCGGCGTTCGACGCGGTGGAACAGGTGCGCGTCGAGGCGCTGGGCGGCCGCACCATGGCCGGGGTCAAGGCCAATCTGGCCGAGGCGCACGCGATGCGGATGCGATCGGATCCGATCACGCGCGCGCGGTCACGCGACGAGGTGCCGCTGTCGAGCGCGATCGCGTTGCTCGCGCGCGAGCGCCTGACCGGCGAGCCTGTGCCTGAGGCCGCACAGGGCGGGCTGTCGCTGGTGCGCGACTGGATCGAGGAGAAGGCGGGCGCCGATCTCGACGCGCTCGGACTCGCGCTCGACGATCAGGTCGCGTTCCAGAAGCTCGCCACGCGCCTGCTCGAGGATCTCGAGCTGATCGACGGCGACGTGATCCCCGATTCGGCCGATGACGGCGGCGACGAGAGCGAAGGCGAAGATCCCGAAGAAGGCGACGAGAGCGACGGCGATGACGAGGCCGGCGGCTCCGATGGCCAGAGCGAGGCGCGCGGTGAGCCTGACGGCAGCGAAGGCGAGGATGGCGAAGCCGGCGAAGCGCAGGAGGATATGGCGTCGGAAACCGACGCCGAGCTGGGCGACGAGGGTGAGGAGGGGATGCTGCCCGTCCGCCCCAACCGCCCGATCCCCGATCTCAACGCGCAGTTCGACTACAGGATCTGGACGAATCAGTTCGACGAGACGGTGACTGCCGCCGAATTGTGCGATGAAGACGAACTCGACCGGCTGCGCGCTTATCTCGATCATCAGCTCGTCCATCTCCAGGGCGCGGTGACCAAGCTCGCCAACCGGCTGCAGCGCCGGCTGATGGCGCAGCAGAACCGCAGCTGGGACTTCGACCAGGAGGAAGGGATGCTCGACGCCGCGCGGCTGGCGCGCGTCGTGGTCAGCCCCGGCCATTCGCTGTCCTACAAGATCGAGCGCGAGACCGAGTTTCGCGACACGGTGGTGACCTTGCTGATCGACAATTCGGGCTCGATGCGCGGGCGACCGATCTCGATCGCCGCGATCTCGGCCGACATCATGGCGCGCACGCTGGAGCGTTGCGGGGTGAAGACCGAGATACTCGGTTTCACGACGCGGGCGTGGAAAGGCGGGCAGGCGCGCGAGAACTGGCTCGCCGCGGGCCGGCCGCCAATGCCCGGCCGGCTCAACGATCTGCGCCATATCGTCTACAAACAGGCCGACGAGCCTTGGCGCCGGGCGAAGAAATCGCTCGGGCTGATGATGCGCGAAGGGCTGCTCAAGGAGAATATCGACGGCGAGGCGCTGTTATGGGCGCATAACCGCCTGATCGCGCGGCACGAGGAGCGCCGCATCCTGATGGTGATCTCCGACGGTGCGCCGGTCGACGATTCGACATTGAGCGTCAATTCGGGAAGCTATCTGGAGCGGCATCTGCGCCAGGTGATCCACTGGATCGAGAACCGGTCGTCGGTCGAACTGGTCGCGATCGGCATCGGGCATGATGTGACGCGCTATTATCAGAAAGCCGTGACGATCATGGATGCCGAGCAGCTGGGCGGCACGATGGTGGAGCAGCTCGCCGCGTTGTTCGATAACGAGTAGGGGCGGGCCGCCTTTCGGGTGATGCCTTGCTGCGAACGGCACCGCGCTGCGCTTCCGGTGCTCACGTACTGAAGTACGCTGCGCTCCGGTTCTCGCGCGGCACCATTCTCGCGACGGCCTGACCCGAAATGCGACCCGCCCCAATGGGCCCAAATAACGCGAGGGCCGGAAACCTTTCGGTTCCGGCCCTCTGGGGTCCGCGATGTACAGTTCGCGGCGTTCCCCTGTCCTCGTTACGCTACACCGAGGAATGCTGTTGGCTTAGCGGCAGCGGCTGTCCGACTTGTCGATGGCGCGGCCGGCCAGGGCGCCCACGGCGCCACCGATGATCGTGCCTTCGGTCCGATCGCCGCGACCGGCGACTTCGTTGCCGAGCAGGCCACCGGCGATCGCACCGATGATGGTGCCGGCGGTGCCGTCGCGGCGGCAGCGATAATAGCCGTCATTGCCGCGATAGCCGCGATTGTTGCGGTACTGGTAACGGTCACCGCGATAGCCGCGGTAGCCGCGATCATTGTAGCCGCGATAATTGTCGTAGCCACGATAGCCGCGATCGCCGCGGTAATTGTCGTAGCCGCGATGATATCCGTCGCGCTGCGCCATTGCCGGCGTAGCGGGGATCAGGGTGGCGGCGCCCATTGCGAGCGTGGCACCCAGAAGGCTCAGTTTCTTGAACATGGTCTTCTCCTTGCGTTTCAACTCGGCGGCGGGGCCAACCTCCGTCCGATGAGATGCTTATGCCCTGATTCGTTTGAGGCTCGCCTGAACGCACATGTTATCCGCCGTTCAGATGCCGTTGCCCGGCGTTCAGGAAAGCGAAGGGCCGGCAAGCGCGGGCGGGGAAATATCCGGAGCGCTTTCCGACCGAAAAACCGGTTCCCACTTTTTCGGGAAGCACTCTAGAAGCGCGGGCGATGCGCCTGTTTATCCCGCTCCTGTTGCCGATCCTGCTGACCTTGGGTGGGGACAATGAATTCGACATGCGGCGCCCCGTGCTGGGGCCGAGCAGTCCGGTGACCGCGATTCCCATCCCCCTCGACTCATCCGATCCGACGCGCATTCAGGTCGGGCCTCTCAAATTTCTCAAGGGCTGGCGGCTGGAGAATCCCGATCCGGCATTCGGCAGCTTCTCGTCATTGATGGTCGCAGACGGTGAAATCCTGTTGCTCAACGACGCCGGCGGATTCGTTCGGCTTGCGCTGGGGCCGGGCGATACGATCGGTGCCGCGCAATTCGGCAATCTCCCAGCCGGTCCGGGCGGTGACGGTCTCAAGAGCAACCGCGACAGCGAATCCATGACGCGCGATCCGGCGACCGGAAAAATCTGGGTGGGGTTCGAAAGTCGCAATGCGATCTGGCGCTACTCGCCCGGCCTTGTGCGAGGCGAGGTGGAGCGTCGCCCACCCGAGATGCGCAAATGGCCGGGCAATGGCGGCGCCGAAGCCATGGCGCGGCTGCGCTCAGGGCGCTTCCTGGTGCTTTCGGAGACGGGGAAGGGGCCGCCGGGCGCCGATGAGGCCTTGCTGTTCGATCGTGATCCGACCGATCCTGCGGCAAAGAGCGTCCGCTTCTATTATCGTCCACCATCGGGTTTCCGCGTCACCGACGCCGCCGAATTGCCCGACGGGCGGGTGCTGGTCCTTCACCGGCGGCTCGGCATCTGGCCGCTGTTCAAGGCGACGCTATCGATCCTCGATCCCAAATCCATCGAGCGCGATGGCGTGGCGATGGGGGAGGCGATCGCAACGCTGGCGCCGCCGCTGGCGGTCGACAATATGGAGGCACTGGCGATCACCCGCGAGGGCGGGCGCACGATCGTCTGGCTGGCGTCGGACGATAATTTCGGGACGCCGCTGCAGGACAGCCTGTTGCTGAAGTTCGAGCTGACAGATGGTAGTCACTAGACACGACTAAGCGCCGCCCGATTTCCATCGGCCGACGCCACGTCGTTCGAATTCGAATCGGTAAGCGGCTTAGGCCGCGACCGAGACCTTCTTGACGACTTCGCGCTTCAGGCGACGCGCCTTCAGGCTCAGCTTTTCGTCCGAGGTCTTGAGCAGCCAATTGTCCAGGCCGCCATTATGCTCGACCGAACGCAGGCCGTGCGTCGAAACGCGCAGCTTCACGCTCTTTTCGAGCGAATCGGACATCAGCGTCACATTCTGCAGGTTGGGCAGATAGGTCCGCTTGGTCTTGTTGTTGGCGTGGGACACATTGTGGCCCACCTGGCGGCCCTTGCCGGTCAGTTCGCAAATGCGCGACATCGTCTTTGTCCTGAAATCAAAGCGTCTGGAAAGCGTGGGCCACTAGCGGTCTGGACGATTCGCGTCAACCTTCGCGCCCATGAAACCCGACACGCCGTCGTTCGTTCATCCCACCATGCGCATCGCCATCATCCTTGCCGCGATCCTGCTTCCGCCTCTCGGCGTGTTTCTGGCACGCGGCATGGGCCGCGATTTCTGGATCGCGGTTCCGTTGACGGTGCTGTTCTATCTACCCGGCATGGCCTTTGCGCTGTTTGTCGTGCTGGGTGGTTCCACCGTGCGGCTGGCCGATGCCTTTGCTGGTTTTCGGCGTTCCGCGAAAGCCTGACCGCTTCCTCCCGAAAGAATCAGTCTTTAAGGCGAGGCGATGGCCTTTCCCTTGCCCGAACCCATGAAGCAGGCGCTTGCGCTGGCCAAGGCCGCGGCGCGCGATGGCGAAGTGCCGATCGGCGCGGTGGTGATGCGCGACGGCAGGTTGATCGCCAGCGCCGCCAACGAGACGCGGACGCGACCCGATCCCACTGCCCATGCCGAATTGCTCGCGATCCGCCGCGCGGCGGAGGCGTTGGGGCAGGAGCGGCTGACCGGATGCGATCTGTGGGTGACGCTGGAGCCCTGCGCGATGTGCGCCGGGGCCATCGCGCATGCGCGGATCGCCCGGCTCTATTATGCCGCATCGGATCCCAAGGGCGGCGGCGTCGAGCATGGCGCACGCGTCTTCGACCAGCCGACCTGTCATCACCGCCCCGAAATCTATGCCGGCCTGGGCGAAAACGAGGCGGCAGGTCTGTTGCGAGGCTTTTTCGAAGCGCGACGATAGGAGCCGATGGATCGGTCCCATCGTCTCGCTATCCATGTCCCATCGTCCAAACGGGTTCGCTTGCGAAATCCACTTCGGGCTCTAGCCGCGATGCGGTTCATATCGGTCGGCGCCTCCGCTCGAAATCGGCATGATATCGAACAAAAGTGGTGGTTTGATCGCCGCATGGACGGATCGCGAATTTACGCGGCGCGCGCAGGGTGAAGTGCAACCGCACTAACTTGCATTGACGAACCGACTTAATCGGCATAGCTTCCACATCGAAACGACCGACGGGCAAAGCTCGATCGGCGTCGGTAAGGGAGGGATTTCATGAACGGCATTGGTGCGCGCGTTTCGTATCTCGCAATCGCCCTGGGGCTGGCCTCGGCATGCTCGCCCGCATGGGCGCAGGCTGCTCCCGAACAGGCGGCATCGGGCCCCCAGCTTGAAGATATCGTCGTCACCGCGCAGCGCCGCGAAACGACGGTGCAGGATACGGCTGCTGCGATCTCGGCATTTGGCGGCGAAGCGCTCGAAAATGCGCGCGTGCTCAGCTTCGAGGATCTTGCCGGCTCGGCGACGTCGCTGTCCTTCACCGCGCTGACGCCGATCGACCAGGAATTCAACATCCGCGGCATCACCAATACCCGGCTCGACAGTCCGTCGGCCGACCAGTCGATCGGCATCTTCGTCGATGACGTCTATGTCGGGCGATCGGGCCTGTTCAATTTCGACCTGTACGACATCGACCGCGTCGAAGTGGTGCGCGGGCCGCAGGGCGTGCTGCTCGGCCGCAACGTCGTCGGCGGTGCGATCAATATCCTGACCGCGCAGCCCGAGGCCGAGACCGGCGGTGCGATCGCTGTCTCCTATGGCAATTACAACGAGAAGCTGGCGCGGGGCCACATCACCGGCACCATCTCCGGCCCGCTCACTGCGCGGCTGTCGTTCCAGTATCGCAATCGCGACGGCTTCAACCACGATCTGCTGCACGATGTCGATCTCGACAATGCGGACAGCTTCCAGATGCGCGGACAGCTCAAGCTGGCGCCCGAAGGCAGCGATTTCACCGCGCGGCTGGTGTTCGACTATACCAAGGACAAGTCGAACGGCTTCCACAGCGTCGCGCTTGACGGGCCGGCGGCGGGCTCGGGCCCGTGGAGCGCGGCCCGTGCGGCGATCGGCACGATCCGCGGCAAGCCGCTGGGCGTGCGTGAGAGCCTGCCCGAATGGCCGCGCTACAAGGGCGACGCGGCGGATACGCCGCAACAGCTCAACCGCGAGGCATGGGGTCTCTCGCTCCGGCTCGACAAGGAACTGGGCGGCATCGGCACGATCAGCTCGATCACCGGCTATCGCAAGGGCGACGCGTTCAACGTCTATGACCAGACCGGCATCGGACCGGACAATGGCTATGGCGTGATTTCGCCGACATTGTTCACTTTCCCGGTGAATGAGGACGAGCATATCCGCCAGTTCACCCAGGAGGTCCGGCTGGTCTCGCCGGAGGTGGAGGACAGCGGCTTCGATTACATCATCGGCGCCTATTACCAGCACGACAAGGTGAGCAAGCTCGACAAATTCTGGGCGGAAGTGCCGCTGCCCGCGCTCACCACATTGTCGGGTGAAAGCCATTGGGACAATCGCGCGACCAACGAGAGCTATGCGATCTTCGGACAGCTCGGCTACCGCTTCAACGAGATGTTCCACATCGTCGGCGGCGTCCGTTATTCGAAGGACAAGAAATCGGGCCGCGTCACCGGCATCTCGGTGGAGGGCGGCGACAAGTTCAATCCGACGGACCTCGTCGCGCTGACGCCGCTCGCGGGCACGTTCCGCGAAGGGCAGAGCTTCACCACGCCCTATCGCGATACCTGGAGCGAAATGACGCCGCAGGTGACCGCCGAGTTCAAGCCCAATCGCAACATGCTGTTCTACCTGACCTTCGCCACCGGCTATAAGGGCGGCGGGTTCGAGGACGATCCGGCGAACGCGGTCGCGGCGCAATCGAGCTACGATCCCGAGACCGTCGACAGCTGGGAGGTCGGCGCCAAGCTCGACTTGTTCGATCGCCGTTTCCGCCTCAACATCGCCGCGTTCAAGATGCGCTACAAGAATCTGCAGGTCACCCAGACCTCGGCCGCCTGCCTGTGCAACATCACCGACAATGCGGCGGATGCGAAGATCAAGGGCGTCGAGATGGAAGCGACGCTCGCGGTCACCGACGGGCTGACGCTCAATGGCGGCGTCACTTTGCTCGACACGAAATATATCAATTTCATCGATTCGCTCGGCAACGACAATTCGGGCAATTTCCTCCAGCGCACGCCCAAATATCAGTGGAATGTCGGCGCCGATTTCGTCACCGACCTGGGCAGCTGGGAACGCGGCCTGCGCGCCAACATCAATTACAGCCGCCAGGGCAGGATGTTCTGGGCGCCGGACAATCTGCAGCGCGAGGATCCCTATGGCCAGCTCGGCGCGCGCATCTCGATCACCCCAAATCGCGGCGACTGGACCTTCTCGCTCTGGGGCCGCAACCTCACCAACACGCTCTATCGCACCAATATCATCGCGTTCTTCGGCGATGAGGTGAGCCGCCTTGGCGCGCCGCGTCAGTATGGCGCGGAGGTGTCGATCAAGTTCTAAGGCCCTCCTCGGCCAAACTGACAGGGCGGCAACCGTGAGGTTGCCGCCCTTCTTGTTGCTCTACTGTCACCCTGAACTTGTTTCAGGGTTCATGCTGAAACCCATGCGACGGTGCGGATTGCGGCATGGATGCTGAAACAAGTTCAGCATGACGATGAGAGGTGAATCAAAACCGCGTGTAGCTCAGATCCCCGCTGCCCTTCTCGCCCATTACCATGCGCGGGTCATCGGGCTTGAACAGGCCCAGGCACCAGCCCTCGCTGGCGGGCATGTCGTGGTTCCAGTCGAACGCCATCTTGCGGTGGAGGATGCGCCATTCGCCGTCGCGGCGGACGAACTTGTCGACGATGCGGCCGCCGGTCAGCGTATCCCAGGGCTCTTCGCCCTTGGGGAAGCGCGCGAAGGTGAGCAGATAGCTTTCCACCCAGGCAGTATCGCCGTCGAGCTCGACATGCATGTTGCAGACATAGTGGCAGATCGTGCCCGTCTTCATCAGCCGCTGCACCGCGCCGTCGACATAGGGGCGGGCGGGGCCGGAATAGCTGCTGCCATGTTCCTCGATCGCGTCGTCCCAATAGCAGCTATGGAGCAGCGGCCCGTCGGCGCGATCGACGCCGCGGGCGTAGCGCGCCATGACGTCCTGGATATCCTG
Source organism: Sphingobium sp. FW305-3-2-15-F-TSA7 (assembly GCF_058787155.1). Classification (NCBI taxonomy): domain Bacteria; kingdom Pseudomonadati; phylum Pseudomonadota; class Alphaproteobacteria; order Sphingomonadales; family Sphingobiaceae; genus Sphingobium; species Sphingobium sp. FW305-3-2-15-F-TSA7. The sequence goes on from NZ_JBYSZM010000032.1 coordinate 14,723, forward strand.
CTTGGCGAGCAGGGTTTCGATCGTGTTCGCGTGCATCTCAGCGCCTCCCGTCGTGCAGTGCCTTGACCATCGAGCGCTTGATCGTGTGCGGATCGCGCGCCAGGAAGGCGCGCACCGAAACCGAATGGGGATCGGTGTCATGCTCGTCGATCCGGTGCTTGACCGCGAGCAGCCCGGCCTTGCCGATATCGCGCGGCGTCGATTTCTCCTGCCAGGTGACGTGGCTGGCCATGCGCGTGTCGACCGATCCGACGATCAGCGCCGCGACATGCGTGCCTTGCGGTTCCAGTTCGGCGCGGATGCAATCGCTCGCCGCGCGCGCCGCGAATTTGGACGGACTGTAGCCGCCCATGCTGGGCACCGCGATGATGCCGCCGGCGGACAGCACGTTGACGATCGCGCCGCCGCCATTCGCCTTCAATATCGGCGCGAAGGCGCGGCACATGGCGACGAGGCCGAGATAATTGGTCTCGATCTCCTGCCGCATCGCGCTCAGGTCGGGTGCGTCCATCAGCGTCACGCGGTTGAACGCGCCGGCATTGTTGATCACCAGATCGACATCCTGGCAGCGCGCCGCGGTGGCCGCGACCTGATCCTCCTGCGTCACGTCGAGCGCGATCGGCACCAGCCGTTCGGGATCCTTCGCGCAGGCCGCTTCCGCATCGGCCAGCGCGCGGGCGGCGACATAGACGCGGCGGGCGCCCTGTTCGATCAGTTCCTCGACAAAGCCTTCGCCGATCCCGCGATTTCCGCCGGTGACGATCGCCGTGCATCCCTCGATCTTCATGCCGCTACTCCTGCGCGTTGCCGGGTCCATTCGCCGTAAAGGATGTCGTGCGGCTTCTTCGCGCCGCGCACCGCTTTCGCGGTGTCGGGAATGATCATGCCGCGCCCCCAGGTCTCGTTCACCGGCATCTCGTGATTCCATTCCCAGGCGAGCCGCCGATGCGCGATCCGCCACGCGCCGTCGCGCCGCTCGAACCGGTCGACGCAGCGCGCCATGGTCAGGCTGTCATAACTGTCCTCGCCCCCGTCGCGGCGCGAGAAGGTGAGGAAATAGCATTCGCTGAGCGCGTGATCGCCATCCAGCTCGATCGTGATGTTGGTGCAGATATGCGTCATCAGCGGCGCGCCCGGCAGGATCTTGCGCATCACCGCGACATAGTCGCTCGCCGGCCCGACAAAGACCCCGCCATGATCCTCGATCGCGTCGGGATGATAGGCGGCGGCGATCAGATCGGCATCGCCGCGATCGGCGCCGCGCGCATAGCTGATCAGCACATCCTCTATCTCCTGCCGATCGAGCAGTTGCTCCACCGTCAAACGCATCATGCTCTCCCTTTCTGACTGTCGCGCCGGGCATCGGCGTAAAGATCGGCGAAGGCGGCTTCCGCGCCCACGAATTCGCGCGCATCGGCCATGTCGCCGATCGTGGCGATGTTGGCGGCGATCCAGGCGGGATCGGTATCGGGCGCGCTTGCGCCCGGCGCCTCCATCACGCGGGCGCGGCGGAAGCGCCGGCCGCCCGCCATCAGGATCTGGCCGTTGAGGTCGCACGCGGCGCTCGTCAGATAGAGCGCCATGGCGGCGGCATTGTCGGGCGCCATCAGCGGATCGCTGGGCTCGCCATCGGCCACCGTCATCGCGGTGGCGGCATAGGGGCAGATCACATTGGTGCGGACGGTGCTGCGCCGCATCTCGTCCGCGATGGTTAGCGCGAAGGCGTTCACCGCACCCTTGGACGCGGCATAGGGCGATCGCCCGCGTACGCCGTGCAGCCCGGCGGCGGAGGACACGAACAGCAGCCGCCCGGCCGGGCTGGCCTCCAGATGCGGCAGCGCCGCCTGCGCCATCGCGGCCGTCGCGAAGAAATTGATCTCCATCACCGTGCGAAGATCGGCCTCCTCCATCGCGCCGAGCTTGGCGGCGGTGCCGGTGATCCCGGCATTGAGAATGATGGCGTCGACACGGCCATAGGCGTCGAGCGCGGCGCGCAGGATTGCGTCCGCCGCGCCCGGCGCGTCGACCGCATGGGTATCGGCGACCGCGTCACCGCCGGCGGCGCGAATCTCCGCCGCCACGGCTTCGGCCGAGCTCGGCTCGCCGGCGCGTGCGCGATTGTTCACGACCACGCGCGCGCCCTCTCGGCCCCAGGCGCGCGCGAAGGCGGCACCCAGCCCCTTGCCGGCGCCCGTCACGATCACAACCCGTCCGATGTCGTCGTTCATCGCATCGCTCTCCCTGACAGGATGCTAGCGGTGTAGGTATGATAATGAAAGTATGAATCGTGTCAGGCGGCGTCGCGTTCGTCGCCTTCGACGATCTCGAATTCCACCTCGTCGGGGCGGATCGGCAGGCGGCATTCGGAACAGATCACCTGCGGGTCGAGCGGCTTGCCGCACGCCTTGTGCGTCAGCAGCAGCGGCGGCCCTTCGGGCGAGCAATAATAGGTGTCGCCCCACTTCATCAGCATCAGCAGCGCCGGGTAATAATCCACGCCCTTGCGCCGCAGCTTATATTCGTAGCGCGGCGGGCTGGTGGCGTACTGGACCTGGCGGATCGCGCCGATCGAGGTGAGCCAGGCAAGGCGTTCGGACAGGATATTGGTCGCGATCGCGGTGTCGCGGCGGATATCGTCGAAGCGGTTGATGCCGGTGAAGATCGACCGCATGATCAGGCTGGCCCAGCGATCGCCCATGATCCGCGCCGCCTCGTCGAACAGCGAGGTCGCATCCTCCGAACTGTCGCGCTGCTGCCGCCGCCGGCTGTAGAGCGGCGCCATCAGGCCCACGCCCGGGCCGGGTTTCCAGTCGACCACGGTCGCATCGATCGTCTCGTTGCAGGCGCCGCAGGCGGGTGTCGGCTCGAAGGTCTTGCCGCAGGGCTTATGCGTCAGGATCACGCCGATCTTGCCCGCCCGGTCGGCCCAGCGCTGTTCCCAGCGCAGCAGCATCAGCGAGGTCCAATAGACGTCGCGGCCCTTGCGGGTCAGCACATATTCGTGGCGCGGCGGGCTGGTCTCGTAGAGCTTCTTTTCGAGCATGCCGGCTTCGACGAGCCGCTTCAGCCGATCGCTGAGCAATGCTTTCAGCAGGCCGGTGCGCCGGCGCAGCACGTCGAAACGCCGCGCACCGAGCCATCCCGCTTCCAGGATCAGCAGGGTCGGTGTGTCGCCCACCACTTCGAGCGCGCGCCAGATGGAACAGGTCCGGATCAGATTATCGCCGTGCATCACGATCAAGCATATAAGCTTGCTGCGGCCCGGGTCGAGTGCCACTCGTTCGATGCCAGCCGCGCCGCCCGCCAGAAGAACAATGTGGCGATCAGATAGCCGAGCGGCGCGATGATCGCGATGGCATAGCGCATGCCCGATTCGAAGGGGAACAGCGTATCGCCGATCAGTGCGGTCGCGGTCGGCCCCAACCCCAGCCCGACCAGGTTGATGACGAAGACATAGGCGGCCGAAACCGTCGCGCGCATCCGGTTCGGGGTGAGCTGCTGCAACGTCGACGGCGCCGCACCCACCGTGACCGCGGCGGCGGAAAAGAACAGGACAAAGGCGATCGCGAAGCCGCCAAGCGAAGGCACGAGCGGAAAGGCGGCGGCGCCCAATGTGCCCGCGGCGGTCGCCCAGGCACAGAATTTCATGCGCGCATGCGGCGCACCGTCACCATAGCGGTCCATCAGCACGCCGCCGCCGATCATGCCGATCAGCCCGCCCAGGATCAGCAGCCCGCCCGCCAGATAACCTGCATCATGCATCTCCATGCCGAATGCGCGCATCAGCATCGCCGGCAGCCAGGAAACCGATCCGAGCACCGAGAAATTGACCGCGCTCACGCCGATGAAGATCGACCAGAACAGGCCGCCGCGCCGGCCGACATGGCTGACGACCTCGCCCAGCGGCACCACGGGTGGCGGTGCCTTGTCCGCAATCCCTTCGCGCGCCGGCTCGGGCAGGATCAGGAACAGCAGGGCGACCGCGAGCCCGGGAAGCCCCGCGCAGACAAAGGCGAATTGCCAGGGCCGCATCGTGCCGAACACGGGCAGGGTGATATCGCCCGCCTGGGTGACGAGCGTGATCACCACCGCCCCGATCATGAAGGCCAGCCCGGCGCCGATCGCCGAGCCGAGGCCGTAAACGCCCATCGCCAGCCCCAGCCGGCGGCGCGGAAAACTGTCGGATATGATCGAATAGGCGGCGGGGGACAGCACCGCTTCGCCCACGCCGACGCCCATGCGCGCGACGAAGAATTGCCAATAGCTCGTCACCGTGCCGCAGAGAGCGGTCATCAGGCTCCACAGCGCAATGCCTGCCGCCACCACCTTCATTCGCGGCGCGCGGTCGATCAGTCGCCCGATCGGCAGGCCGGCGATGGTGAAGAACAGCGCGAATGCCATGCCTTGCAAAAGGCTGATCTGCGTGTCGGACAGGCTGAGGTCGGCCTTGATCGGCTCGACCAGCAGCCCGATGATCATCCGGTCGATGAACGAGAAGATATAGGCGACGAACAAAGCCGCCACCACGCCCCATGCGACGACCGGGCGCGGATAGGCCGGATCGGGCGGCGCGCCGCTCCGCCCGTCCATATCCATCCTATTCGCCCTCGGCTTTGTGGAAATCCGCGCTCAGGCCCATTTCGCGGACCAGCGTCGCGCGATCATAATATTCGCGCCACGCCGTGATCTTGTCGCCTTCGACCTCGAGCACGCCGACGACGGGCACCGCGCCGGCATGGCCCTTGTAGACGAAGCGGTCGACCCGCTCGATGAACACGACGTCGCCGACGCGGCCGATATTGCGGATGTCGAGCTTGATCGATTCGATGCCGTCGCCGAGTTGGGCGATGCGTTCCGCGATCGCCTTTTGCCCGGCGATCGGCTCGATCATCATCGAATGGAGAACCGCGTTGTCGGCGAACATTTCGCCCGCGCCTTTCCAGTCCCTGGTGTTCCAGGCCTCGATCTGCCGTTCGACCACCGCGATCTTCGGATCCTTTGCCACGCTCTTCTCCTGTTGCGGCGAATCGCCTGCGAAGGCGGGGGGCGAAATGGCGGCCATCAATGCGGCTGCCAGCATCCCGAAACGCATGCTCTTCTCCTATTGGTATGAATATGAAAGCGATGCTGTCGGGTTGCGCGGCTCAGGTCAACCCCTGAGGGGCGACAAACTTGCGTAACCAGACCAATGCGCTTATTGCAACCGAATTAACCGCAGCAAAGGTGCAGCATGAAGGTAGAGCGTCTGCCGCCGATCCGATCGTCGCTCCAGCCGAGCAACCATCCCTATCTCAACGGCGCATGGACGCCGCAGATGGAGGAAGTGAACGCGACCGAACTCGATGTGATCGAGGGAGAAATCCCGCACGATCTCGACGGCATCTATCTGCGCAACACCGAGAATCAGATCCATCAGCCGGCCGGGCGCCACCATCCCTTCGATGGCGACGGCATGATCCACCAGATCGATATCCGGGACGGCAAGGCCAGTTATCGCAACCGTTTCATCCGCACGCGCTGTTTCGATGCCGAACAGGCGGCGGGCCGTTCGCTATGGGGTGGATTGATGGACGGGCCGGGCGTTTCCGAACGTCGGGGTTTCGGCGCGCATGGCGGGCTGAAGGACAGCGCGAGCACCGATGTCATCGTCCATGCGGGCAAGGCGATCGCGACCTTCTATCAGTGTGGCGAGGGTTATGTGCTCGATCCGGAAACGCTGGAGACCGAGGGCGTCGCCCCCTGGGTGCCGCTCGACGGGATCTCGGCGCATCCCAAGCTCGATCCGCTGACCGGCGAATTGCTGTTCTTCAACTATTCGACGCACGCGCCCTATATGCATTACGGCACCGTCGACCGGACCGGTCGGCTGACCCGCTATACGCCCGTGCCGACGCCGGGGCCGCGTCTGCCGCACGACATGATCTTCACGCAGAACTGGGCGATCCTCAACGACATGCCGGTCTTCTGGGATGCCGAACTGCTCAAGCGCGATATCCATGCCGTGCGCCTGCACGAGGGGGTACCGACCCGCTTCGCGCTGGTGCCGCGCGACGGCGACGGCGATATCCGATGGTTCGAGGCGGAGCCGACCTATGTGCTCCACTGGAACAATGCCTATGAGGATGGCGACGAGGTGATCGTCGACGGCTATTTCCAGGAGAATCCGACGCCCGAACCGATCCCGAACGAGGACGGCTATGGTCATTTGATGGCCTATCTCGACCAGTCGAGCATGCGTCCCCGGCTCCATCGCTGGCGCTTCGACCTGAAGACCGGGAAGACGCGCGAGGAGCGGCTGGACGATCGCATCCTCGAATTCGGCATGATCAACCAGCGCTTCCTGGGTCAGCCCTATCGCTATGCCTATAGCGCGGTCGCAAAACCGGGCTGGTTCCTGTTCAACGGGCTGGTCAAGCACGACATGCAGACCGGCGAATCCTGGACGCTGACGCTCGAGGAGGGGCGCTACGCCTCCGAAGCGCCCTTCGCGCCGCGCACTGGCAGCACTGAAGAGGATGACGGCTATCTGATCAGCTTCATCACCGACGAGAACAGGGGCACGTCGGAATGCATCATCATCGATTGCAAGCGTTTCGAGGACGGCCCCATCTGCCGCATCGCGCTGCCGCACAAGATCTGCAGCGGCACCCATGCGCATTGGGTCGAGCGCAAGGATCTGGAAATCGCCAAGGCCGAGCGGCGGGAGCGGCTGGCGGCTTGAGCTGGGGCAGGCCCCCGCCCACTCATGTCATTCCCGCGAACGCGGGAATCCAGTGTCGTAGAGCTCTATGATCGACATCTCCTGGATTCCCGCGTTCGCGGGAATGACACTGTGTTAGTCGTTCATACCTTTCGGCGGGTCAGGTCTCCGCCGCCAGCACCAGCGCGCGCAGTTCGGCGCGCATCACCTTGTTCATCGCGTTGCGCGGCAGGGCCTCGACCGCGACCACGCGTTCCGGGCGCTTGAACACCGCCACCCCCGCGGCTGCCAATCGTTCGCCCAGATCCTTGACGCTCGGCGCCTCCGCGCCCGCTTCGACGACGACCGCCACCGCGATGCGTTCGCCAAGATCGGCGTCGGGCACGCCGACGCTCGCGGCCTCGCGCACGCCGGGGATGCCGACGAGCAGTTCGTCGATCTCCGCCGGCGAGATGTTCACCCCGCCGCGCACGATGATCTCCTTCGACCGGCCGACAAAGCGGTAGAAGCGTTCGAGCGGCCCTTCTCCGGCGATTTCGAACAGGTCGCCCGAGCGGAACCATTCGCCGTCGAATGCGGCGTCGGTCAGCGTCGGTGAGCGCCAATATTGGGCGAAGGTCGTGCCGCCGCTGATCTGCATCTCACCCGGCTGTCCGGGAACCGTGATTTCCTCGCCCGAAGCCGGATCGACCAGCCGGGTGCGCATCACCCGCGCGATCGGGCTGTCCCATGTCACGCCGGCCGCGCCGAAGCGCGGGAAGAAATGGGCGCGTTCCGCCCGGTCGGGCACGTCGGCGGGGCTGGAGATCAGCGACATGCCTTCGTTCGATCCGAAGATATTGCAGATCTCGATGCCATAGCCGTCGGCCCAGCCCTCGATCAGCCAGGGCGTCAGCGGCGCGGAGCCCGATCCGATCGCGCGCAGCGATGAGATGTCGGTATCACCCATGATCGCGGGCTGTTTGAGCAATGCGGTGAGCACGGCAGGCGGCGCGATCGTATAGGTCACGCGCTCCGCCTCGATCTGCTTCAGGAAGACGCCGAGATCGAAGGGATGATGCAGCACCAGCTTCCCGCCAATCTCCAGCCAGGGCATCACGAGCCCGCCGATCGAGGCGATGTTGACCAGCGGGAAGGGGTTGAGCAGCACATCGCCGGGCACCATCTCGCATGCCCAGACCAGCACATGGGCGTTGAGCACCCAGTGATTGTGATCGCGCGGCACGCCCTTGGGCCGCGCTTCGGTGCCCGACGTCCAGCAGATCGTCAGCACTTCGCCGGCCTCGACCGGATTATCGGCAAGCCAGGGGGCGACGCCCGCTGGATCGGCGGATGTGGCGGCGGCGTGCAGATTGATGCCGTGCGTCGCCTCGCCGAAGATCAGCACGGTCATTCCGGGGTGCGCTTCGGCCAGTGCGGCCGCCATCGCGGCATGATCATGGCCGTGAAAGACCGGAATGGTAATGAAGGCGCGCGGCGCGGCCTGCGCGACGATGTGCGACAATTCGTGCGCGCGATATTGCATCACCACCGGACTGAGGATGAGTCCGAGTCGTGCCGCCGCCAGAAAGACCGTCACCGCGTCGATCGTGTTGGGCAGTTGCACGCAGATGCGGTCGTCCTTGGTCAGGCCCTGAGCGAGGAATACGGCGCAGATGCGGTTGACTCGGTCCTGAAGTGCAAGCCAGGTCAGGCGTTCGGGCGTGCGCCCGTCTAGCTGTTCGCGGTTGAGCGGATCGACGATCGCTTCGGTGTCGCCGCCCGCGATAACGGCCCTTTGAAACAGGGTGTCGACGCAGATGCCGTCCCACCATCCGCGCGAGATATGGTCGGCGGTGCGTTCGGCCGGCGTCAGGAACATCGCTCTCTCCCCTTGTGCTTTCAAACTTTCATAAAGATACTGACATCGCCCGGCAAGTGATCTAGGTTCTGATCATGCCGCGGGACTGGGGCGATACGAACGAAGAAATGCGGGGGAGGAATATTATTTCGATCCGAGTCATCCAATGGGCCACGGGATCGATGGGCCGCACGTCGCTGCGCCGGATCATCGACCATCCCGGTCTCGAACTGGCCGGCGTCTATGTCTATTCCGCCGACAAGGCGGGGCGCGATGCCGGCGAAATCGCCAGACGCCCGGCCGTCGGGATCGCGGCGATGAATGATCGCGACGCGATCCTCGCCATCGATGCGGACGTCGTCATCCACGCGCCGCGCATCACTTTGCCTTATGACGCGCTCGTCCCCGACGTCGAAGCGCTGCTGCGTTCGGGCAAGAATGTGATTTCGACGGCGGGCTTCCACTGGCCTTCGGCACAGGGCGCCGAATATGCCGGCAGGCTCCATGACGCCGCGGTCGCGGGCGGCGCGACGCTGGCGGGCGTCGGGGTCAATCCGGGCATGATCGTCGAGCGGCTGGCGCTGGCGGCGACAGCGATGTGCGTCGATCTCGATTCGCTCACCGTTTCCGAAACCGTCGATGCCTCGGCGATGGCGAGCCCCGCCTTCGTGTTCGACCTGATGGGGCTGGGCAGCGATCCGGCGACGCGTGACATCCGCAACGGCCCGCTCGCTACGCTCTACTCGACGCTGTTTTCCGAAGTGCTGCATTTCGCGGCGCACAGCATGAAGACGACGATCGCGTCGATCACCCCCGATCACCGGCTGACGCTGGCGCCGCGCGACATTGCGGTGCAGGCGGGGCTGATCCCGGCGGGCACCGTGGCGGCGACCGAATGGCGCTGGACCGCGCATCTCGCCAATGGCGCGGATTTCACATTGTCGATCCTGTGGACCGCCGATCCCTCGCTGCATCCACATAATAACGGGCATTGGGATATCCGGATCGAGGGACGGCCCAATATCCGCATGACGCTCGACATATCCGAAGCCGATCCGGCGGCACCGCCCTCGCGCGCGCTGACCGACGCGACGATGGCGGTGGCGATCAACGCGATACCCGATGTGGTCGCGGCGCCCCCCGGCCTGTTCGCATTCGCGCCGCCGTCCGCCTGGCGGGCCGCATCATGACGGACGTCTATATCCATGATGCGCTGCGCACGCCGCGCGGCAAGGCGCGCGCCGATGGCGGGCTGGCGGGCGAGACGCCGCAATCGCTGGTGACGCATCTCGTCGACGCGTTGGAGGCGCGCGGCCATGATCCGCGTGGCCGCGCCGGGCGGCTGACCCTGGGCTGTGTCGGCCAGATCGGCGCGCAGGGCGGGCATGTCGCGATGGTGGCGAAACTGAAGGCGGGATTGCCCGACGCGATGCCCGTCCACACGATCAACAATTTCTGCGCGTCCGGGCTCAGCGCGATCGGCCTATCCGCCGCGGCGATCACTGCCGGCCAGACGCAATGGGCGCTGGGCGGCGGGGTGGAGATGCTGTCGCGCGTCGCCTTCATGGCCGACGAGGCGGATTATTATACCGCCACCGACATGGATCCGTCCAGGCGCTACATCCCCGTCGCGCTCGCCGCCGATCTGCTGGCGGAAAAGGAAGGGATCGATCGCGCGCCGCTCGACGCCGTCGCGCTCGCATCGCAGGCGCGTGCGGTGGCGGCGGAGGATCGGCCCGAGCTGCTCGCCTCGCGCATCGCCGTCGCCGGGCTGGACCGTGACGAGGCGGTGCGCCCGACCGACGCCGCGCGGCTCGCGGCGCTGCCGCCCGCCTTCGCGGTGCTGGCCGATCAGTATCGCGGCGTGATCGGCGACGCGCCGATCGACCATCGCCACAGCGTCGGTCACGCGCCGCCCATGGCCGACGGCGCCGGGCTGGCGCTGCTCGGCCCGAAAGCGGGCGCGCGGGCGCGCATCCTGGCGATCGCCGAAGCCGGCGGGGATCCGCGCGATTCGCTGACCGCCGGCTTCGCCGCGATGGACATCGCGCTCGATCGCGCCGGGCTGACGCTGGACCGGATCGATCGGATCGAGTTCATGGAGGCATTCGGCGTCACCATCGCCAAGTTCATGCGCGATCGCGCGCCGGACCCCGCCCGCGTCAATGTCGGCGGCGGCCATATCGCCAAGGGGCATCCGATGGGGGCCACGGGCGCGATCCTGCTGTCGACATTGCTCGACGCGCTCGACGCGGCGGATGGAACATTGGGGCTGGTGGTCGCGACGGGCGCACAGGGTGTCGGCGTCGCCATGATCGTGGAGCGGATCGGATGATCGAGAAATTGCGCCTGCCGGTGGTGGCCGCGCCGATGTTCCTGGTGTCCGGGCCGGACATGGTGATCGCCGCCGCGCGCGCCGGCATCGTCGGCGCCTTTCCCACGCCCAATTGCCGCACGGCGGAGGAACTGGACGGCTGGATGGCGCGGATCGCGGCGGAAACGGCGGATGCGCCGGGCCTGTGGGCGGCGAACCTCGTTACCCATTCGAGCAATGCGCGGCTTGCCGACGATCTGGCGCTGGTGGCGAAGCACAAGCCGCCGATCGTGATCACCGCGCTGGGCAGCCCCGCGCCCGCGATCGAGACGGTGCATGGCTATGGCGGTACGGTGCTGGCCGACGTCATCACCGTGCCGCTCGCGCGCAAGGCGGCGGCGGCGGGCGCTGACGGGCTGGTCTGCGTTTCGGCGGGGGCCGGCGGGCATACCGGCTTCCTCTCCCCCTTTGCCTTCATCTCCGCGTTGCGCGCCGAGTTTGGTGGGCTGATCTGCGTCGGCGGCGGCATCGCCGATGGCGCGGGCGTGGCGGGCGCGATCGCGGCGGGGGCCGACCTCGTCTATATGGGCACGCGCTTTCTGGCGGCCGAGGAAAGCATGGCGGTGGCCGGCTATAAGGACATGGTGGTCGCGAGCGGGCTGGAGCATCTGATCGTCAGCGCCGCGATCACCGGCACCCCGGCATCCTGGTTGATCCCCTCGCTCATCGCCTGCGGTTACGATCCCGCCGCGCTGGGCGGCGCTGCGACGCGCGATTATGGCGGCGATACGCACAAGAAGTGGAAGGATCTCTGGGCGGCCGGGCAGGGCGTCGGCGCGGTCCGGGGCATCGAGCCGGTCGGCGCGATCGTCGATGAGATCGCGGGGCAATATGCGGCGGCGGTGGCGCGGCTGGCTAACGGCGCATCACTCCAAGCCGTTCATCCTGAGTAACCGTTGAGCTTGGCGAAACGGTGTATCGAAGGACGCAGGATGCATGATGCGTCCTTCGATACGGGCCTTCGCCTTCGCTCAGTCCCTACTCAGGATGGGCGGCCCTGACGATATTCCACGCTCCTCAAACCCGCTTCGGCGGCCAGGGCACGAAGCCCGAGGTTTGCCGCACATAGTCCGCATAGCCTTCGCGCGTCTTGCCCAGGCGGCGTTCGATCGTCGGTGCGCCGGACCATTTCATCAGCGTCCAGGTGAGCAGCACCGGCCCGGGCAGCGCCCACAGGCCGGTGCCGGTTTCCGCCGCGATCAGCCACAGCCCCCACCAGGTGAGCGCGTCGCCGAAATAATTGGGATGGCGCGTATAGCGCCACAGGCCGCGATTCATCACCTGGCCGGCATTGGCGGGATCGCGCTTGAAGCGGACGAGCTGCGCATCGCCCACCGTCTCGAACAGGATGCCGGCAAGCGCCACGCCCGCGCCGATCCAGCCGAGCACGCCCACCGTCGGCGCGGCACCGACCTGGCCGAGCTGGACGGGCAGGCAGACGACGAACAGCAAAGGCGCCTGCGTCGCGAACACCAGCAGCGCGGATGCCTTGGCGAAACTCCAGCCCTTCGCGGATTCGGCCTTGCCCAGCAGCGCCTGATAGCGCCGATCCGGCCCATGATCGCGCCAGCGCCAGATCATGTAGCTGCCCAGCCGCGCCGCCCACAGCCCGCACAGGCCTAGCAGCAGCAATTTGCGCTGCGGATCGCCGCCGGCCTGGGCATAGCTTGTCGCCGCCATCACCAGCATGCCCCAGGCCCAGAAGCTGTCGACGGGCGTCACGTCGCGCATCGGCAGGCAGATCAGCCACAGCAGCACGAAGCAGCCGGCCAGGATCAGCGCATTGGTCACCAGCATCGAAAGCAGCATCTTGTTTCCCCCAGAAATTCAGATGACCCGGACGCTGTCGTCCGGCACGTCGGCGAACACGCGCTCGACCAGTCCGGCGCGGTGATCGAGCACGGCGCGGCGGTTGATCGTGCCCTTGTCCGAAACCTCGTGGGCGCGCGGATCGGGCGGCGTGTCGAACAGCGCGACGCGGCGCACCGTCGCCGATCCGCCATGCTGCCCTTCATTGGCCTCCGCCACGCCGGCCGCGATCGCATCGAGCGTGGCGCCCGGCCGGGGCCATGCGATCATCGCGAGATAGGGGCGCCCGTCATCGGCGAGGACAAGATCGGTCACCTGCCCGGCAAGCGCCTTCAGCAGCTTTTCGCGCAGCGCGCCGCCATGCACCCAGGTGCCGTTGGCGAGCTTGAATTCCTCGGCCAGCCGGCCGGCAAAGGCGAGGCCCTGGCCCGGATCTCCGGGATCGTGGAAGGTCGCGACATCGCCGGTGCGATAATAGCCTTCCTCGTCGAACACGGTCGCGTTCTTCTCCGGCTCGTCGAGATAGCCCTTCATCACATTGGGGCCGCGCAGTCGCACCTCGTACCGCCCGTCATAGGGAACCAGCTTCAGCTCGAGCCCGGGTGCGGGCAGGCCGATGCCGACGCGCGTGGTGGGGAAATGGATCGCCATGCAGCCGGAGACGGTCTCCGTCATGCCATAGCCCGTCGTCATATGGATGCGGTGCCCGGTTTCCCGCACCGCCAGCGCCTGCAGCCGGTCATAGACATGCTGGGGCAGGCCGGCGCCGCCATAGAGCATCAGCCGCAGCTTGCGGAAGAAGCTGGCGCGCAGCGCCGCGTCCCCCTCCAGCGCCTCGACCAGCATCGCATAGCCGGCGGGGACATTGTTGAAATAGGCGATCGAGATGTCGCGGAGATTGGCGATCGAGGTCTCGAACAGGCCCGGCGCCGGCTTGCCCGCGTCGATATGGAGCGTGCCGCCTTCGAGCAGGCAGGTCCGCAGCACCGACGCGCCGGCGGCATGGTGCCAGGGCAGCCAGTCGAGCATCACCTGATCCCAGCCCGCCGCCTTGCCGATCATGTCGAGCCCCTGCGCGCCGCAGGCGGCAAGCGCGCGCATCGATTGCGGCACCACCTTGGGCAGGCCGGTCGAGCCCGAAGTGAGCATGTGGATCGCGGGCGCGTCGGGATCGATCGCGGCGATCGCCTGGGCGACGGCGTCGCGCGGCTCGGTCGCGACGATCGCGTCATAGGCGGTGCCGCGCCCGAACGTGGCGGGGTCGGTCGAAATCACCATCGCATCGGCGTCGAACACCGCGTTCACTGCGGCCGCGATCGCGGGATGGGGATCGGCATAGACCGCCCCGGGGCGCGTCTTGCCCACGACATGGCGCAGCCGGGCGTGATCGCCGCCGACCAGGCCATAGGCCATGCTGACGGGCACCAGCACCACGCCCGCCGCGAAGGCGGCGAAGCTGAGCACCGCGACGGGCAGGCTGTTCTCCGCGATCACCAGCATCGCCGATCCGCGCGGCAGCGTGTCGAGCATCCATTGGGTGGCGCCGTCGATGTCGCGCTTGAGCTGGGCATAGCTGCGATAGGCCCAGTTGCCCTGCGCATCGCGCCAGCCGATTGCCGACGCATCGCTGCGTTCGGCCGCGCGCGCCGCGAAGGCGCGCGGCATGTTGGGGTCATGATCGCGCAGCGGCACCCGGCTGCGGATGACGATCGTGCCGTCAGGGCGCCGGTCGACATCGAGGTCGACCGCCATGAACTCCGCCTCGCGGAAGGGCGCCTCGCTCGGGCTCGTCATGCGGCGGGGCGGCTGATCAGTTCGGTCACCTGCGGCGGATAGGCGCCGCCCGCCTTCATCGCGTCGATCGTGGCGCGATCGACATAGTCGCGCCAGCCGGTGATCTTGTCGCCGCGGAACTCGATCACCCCGGCATAGGGCGCCGCGACCTGCTTGCCATCGGTGGTGACATATTCGTCGACCCCCTCGACGAACAGGCGGTCGCCATCCTCGGCATGCGCGAAGATCCGCCAGCGCACCTCGCCGATCGACTTGCCGAAACGCTCGATAAAGGCGCGCGCTTCGGCCTTGCCGCGCGCGGGCGGCGCGATCGCGGCGGCATAGTGCCACACGATATCGTCGGCCATCTGCCCGATCACGAACTCCACATCCTTGCGCTTCCACGCATCGATCACGGCCTGGAACTGTCGGAAGCGCGTATCGGGCATCTTGGTTTCTCCTGCTTGTGCGCCGCTACCGATGGCGAGCGCCGCAACGCTCGCGCCCACCATCGTGCGCCGGTTCATCATGCTGCGCGTTCGACGACGAAGCTGACGGTGGTGGTGGTCGATCCGCCGATATTGAGCGTCTGGACGCGGCGGGCATTGTCGACTTGCATGTCCCCTGCGGTGCCGGTCACCTGTCGGTTGGCGTCGAGCAGCATGCGCACGCCCGTCGCACCGACGGGATGGCCCAGGCCGATCAGCCCGCCCGAAGGATTGATCGGCAGCCGGCCGCCCATCTCGATATCGCCGGCCTCGATCGCCTTCCATGCCTCGCCGGGAGCGGTGAGCCCGAGATGGTCGATCGCCATATATTCGGTCATCGCGAAGCAATCATGCGTCTCGACCGCGTCGATCGCCTCCACCCCGCCGATTCCGGCGCGCGCACGCGCATCGTCGATCGCGCGCTTGACCTGGGGGAAGACATGGCTGGCGCCCGCGCCAAGGCGCAGCTTGTCGCGATAGCCGATCGGCGAGGAGCGATGGCCCCAACCCGATATGCGCGCCAGGCTCTCGACGGGCACGCCGCGTCTTTCGGCATATTCGGCGGCGCGCCGTGGAGAGGCGAGGAAGATCACTGCCGCGCCGTCGGTGATCTGGCCGCAATCATTCTTGCGCGTGCGGCCCTCGACCACCGGGTTCGCGTCGTCATTCTCGGTGAAGCTGTCGGGCCCGAACTGCCAGGCGCGGGTCTGGGCGTTGGGATTGCGGCGGGCATTGCCGAAATTCACTTCGGCGATCCGTGCGAGATGTTCGTATTTCAGGCCCCAGCGCGCATCATATTCTTCGGCGAGGTCCGAAAATGCGCGCGGCCAGACGAACGCCGCATCGCCGAACTCGCGCCCTTTATACGCGGCAGCGGCAAGATGCTCCGCGGCCGCCTGGCCGGACACGTTGCGCATCAGTTCGATGCCGACGACGCAGGCGAGATCGTAGCGGCCGGCCTCGATTTCGGCGGCGGCGGCGAGCACCGCGACGCTGCCCGAAGCGCAAGCCGCCTCGTGGCGTGCGGTCGGCAGTCCGTCGAGCGCGGGGTCGACATAGCCGAAAAAGCCGCCGAGCAGCCCCTGACCCGCAAAAAGGTCGCCGACGAAATTGCCGACATGGCCGCTCTCGATCTCGGCCGCATCGAGTTGCGCCGCATCGAGCCCCTGGCGGACGGCATCAACGAAACCATCGCCGATGCCCATGCCCTGGCGATCCCAGTTCCGCGCGAAGTCGCTCTGCCAGCCGCCCAGGACATACACCATCGTCGCTCTCCCGATTCTTATGGGTATGGTTATACAAGTTATATGGACGCGGCAATGGCAAGTACGCATCTCACCCCGGTTTTGGCGGCGGCCGGCCGGCCGGTCCGATTTGGCCAAGAGTTCGTGTTGACAATTTTCCAATCGGGACCAGAATGTCCCGTTCAGAACATATCGAGGGGATCGGGCCGTAGCAGGATGTTGCTGCGGGCCGAGCAAGGGGGACGGACATGCGATCGATCAAGTTATTCGCCGCTGCCGCATTGATGCTGGTCGCGGGCGCGACCGCTGCGCAGCAGGCGATCAATCCCGCGCCGACGATCGTGCCGCCGCCGGCCGCCAAACCCGCGGGTGGCGCGGCTGGAACCGCCGCCATTCCCGCTCTTGCCGGCCAGCCCGCGCTCACCAAACAGGATGTCGATAGCTGGCTCGACGGCTATATGCCCTATGCGCTCAAGACCGGCGATCTCGCCGGCGCGGTGGTCGTCGTGGTCAAGGATGGCCAGGTGCTCACCCAGCGCGGCTTCGGCTATGCCGATGTCGCCAAGCGCAAGCCCGTCGATCCCGAACGCACATTGTTCCGCCCCGGATCGGTCTCCAAGCTGTTCACCTGGACGGCGGTGATGCAGCAGGTCGAGGAAGGCAAGATCGACCTCGACGCCGATGTGAACAGCTATATCGATTTCAAGATCCCGGCGCGCAACGGCAAGCCGGTGACGATGCGCCAGATCATGACGCACACCGCGGGCTTCGAGGAGCATGCGAAGAACGTCATGTTCTACGACATCAAATATCTCGCCCCGCTCGGCGATTATCTGAAGGAATGGGTGCCCAAGCGCATCTTCGACGCGGGCACCACCCCGGCCTATTCCAACTATGCCACGGCACTTGCCGGCTATGTGGTCGAGCGCGTCGCCAAGATGCCGTTCGACGATTATGTCGAGCGCCGCATCTTCCAGCCGCTCGGCATGGCGCATTCCAGCTTCCGCCAGCCGCTGCCCAAGGCGCTGGTGCCCGATATGGCCTCGGGCTATCGCGAGGCCTCGTCGCCCGCGGCCCAATATGAGATCGTCGGCCCCGCACCCGCCGGCAGTCTGGCTTCGCCCGGCGCGGACATGGCGCGCTTCATGATCGCGCATCTGAACGGCGGCGCGGGGCTGCTCAAGCCCGAGACCGCGAAGCTCATGCACGATACGCCGACGACGATCCTGCCGGTGGTCAACCGGATGGAGCTCGGCTTTTTCGAAACCAATATCAACGGCCGCCAGGTGATCGCGCATCTCGGCGACACGCAGGTGTTCCACACCTCGCTGCATCTCTTCATGAACGAGAATATCGGCTTCTACGTGTCGTTCAACGCGCTGGGCAAGCAGGGCGCCGCCGGCGGCCTGCGCAGCGCGCTGTTCGAGGATTTCGCCGACCGCTATCTGCCCAATATCGCGCCGAAGGACGGCAGCATCGACGCCAAGACCTCGGCCGAACATGCGCGGATGATGGCTGGGCTGTGGCAGAGCAGCCGCCGTGGCGAGAACAACTTCATGGCGATCACCAACCTGCTCGGCCAGACCGAGGTGAGCGCCGGCCCCAAGGGCGAATTGCTGATCCCGGCGCTGACCGATCTGGCCGGCCAGCCGCGCAAATGGGTGGAGATCGCCCCCTTCGTCTGGCGTGATGCCAACGGGCATGAGCGGCTTTCGGCCAATGTGGTCGACGGCAAGGTCGTGCGCTGGTCGTTCGACGGCGTCTCGCCCTTCATGGTGTTCGATCGCGTGCCCGCCTCGCAGTCGGGCGCTTGGCTCAAGCCTTTGCTCTATGCGAGCCTGCTGGTCCTGTTGCTGACGCTGCTGCACTGGCCGATCGCCGCGCTGATCCGTCGCCGGTACAAGACGCCGCTCGCGCTCGAGGGCCGCGCGCGGCTCGGCTATCGCGCGATGCGGCTCGGCGCGGGCCTCGCCCTCGCCATGCTCGGCACGTGGATTTACACCTTCACGGTGCTGATGGGCGATCTCGCCAATCTGACGGCGGCGTCCAACGGACTGCTCTGGACGCTCCAGATCCTCAGCCTGATCATCTTCGTTGGCGCCGTGGCGCTGGCGGCGTGGAACCTGGTGCTCGCGTTCAAGGGCAATCGTCGCTGGACGAGCAAGCTCTGGGCGGTGCTGCTGGTTGTCGCCACGCTGACCGTATTCTACGTCGCCTGGACCTTTGGACTCATAGCAATGACGGTGCACTTCTGATGTCACGCCTTACTCTTGGTACTTCTGTCGAAACCCTGCCTCTCGCCGCACCCTTCCGTATTTCGGGCTATGTGTTCGAAGCGGCGGACTGCGTTCTCGTGACCCTCGATGACGGCGAGCATCGCGGACGCGGCGAGGCGGCCGGCGTCTATTATCTCGGCGACGACGTGCCGCACATGCTCGCCGCGATCGAGGAAGCCCGCACCGCGATTGAGGCGGGCCTTTCGCGAGAGGAGTTGCGGGCGATCATGCCGGCGGGCGGCGGTCGCAACGCGGTCGATGCCGCCTTGTGGGAACTGGAATCGAAGCGGACGGGGCGGCCGGTCTGGGAGCTGGCCGGGCTCGATGCGCCCCGTCCGCTCGTCACCACCTTCACGCTCGGCGCCGACGATCCGGCTGTGATGGCGGAGGGCGCCAAGGCGTTCGATCATGCGCGCTCGATCAAGATCAAGCTCACCGGTGAACTCGATCTCGACATCGCCCGCGTGAACGCGATCCGCGCGGCGCGGCCCGATGTGTGGCTAGGCGTCGACGGCAATCAGGGCTTCGACATCGCCGATCTCGACGCGCTGGTCGAAGCGATGGTCGCGGCCGATGTGAAGCTGATCGAACAGCCGCTGAAGCGTGGGCGCGAGGCCGATCTGGACGGCTACAAATCGCCGATCCCGATCGCGGCGGACGAAAGCGCGCTGACGCTTGCCGACGTGCCCGGCCTGGTCGGCCGGTTCGATGTGTTCAACATCAAGCTCGACAAGTGCGGCGGGCTGACCGAGGGCCTGTTGATCGCGCATGCGGCCCGCGAAGCGGGCCTGGGCGTGATGGTGGGCAATATGGTGTGCACCAGCCTTGGCATGACGCCGGGCTTCCTGCTCGGTCAGCTGTGCGACATCAACGATCTCGACGGCCCGATCTTCCTCAAACAGGATCGCAAGCCCGGCATCGTCTATCGCGACGGTACAGCCTGGTGCGACGAAAAGGTGTGGGGCGCCGAAAGGTCCGCCGCCGCATGAGCGACGACACGGCGCGCGGCTGGTTTGGTCAGCCGCGCGGCCTGACCATCCTGTTCCTCACGAACATGTGGGAACAATTCTCCTATTACGGCATGCGCGCGCTGCTGGTCTATTACATGACCAAGCAGCTGCTGATGAGCCAGGGCCAGTCGTCCTTCGTCTACGGCGCCTATACGGCCTGCGCCTATTTCACCCCGATCGTCGGCGGCGTGATCGCCGACCGGCTGCTGGGCAAGCGCCGCGCAGTCATCATCGGCGCCAGCATCATGGCGGCGGGCCATTTCATGATGGCGTTCGAGCCGCTTTTCTATGTGGCGCTCGCCACGATCGCACTGGGCAACGGGCTGTTCCTGCCCAGCCTGCCCAGCCAGATCAACGATCTCTACAAGGCGGGCGATCCGCGGCGCGGCTGGGCCTATAATGTCTATTATGTCGGCATCAATATCGGCGGCTTCCTGGCGCCGCTGATCTGCGGCACGCTCGGCGAAGTCTATGGCTGGCATTATGGTTTCGGCGCGGCCGGGATCGGGATGCTCGCCGGGCTGGTCATCTATCTGATGGGGCAGCGCTATCTGCCCCCCGAAGCCCCGCGTAAGCCGACCGAGGACCTGCCCCCCATGCGCTGGGCCGATCATCGCCGCACCTTCATGGTGCTGGGCGCGATCGCGCTGTGCGTGACGGTGTTCCGCGGCGCTTATGAGCAGGTGGGCAACACTGTCGCGCTGTGGGCCGATGCAGGTATCGATCGTGCGGCAGGCGGCTTCACCATACCGATGACATGGTTCCAGTCGCTCAATCCGCTGATGGTGATGCTGATGACGCCGGCGCTGCTCGCTTATTGGCGGAGGCGCGCCGATGCGGGGCGTGATACGCCGCCGGCGCGGCGCATGGCGACGGGCGCGCTGATCGTCGCTGCCGCCTATCTGATGCTGGCCTGTGTCGAATGGTCGTCGGATGCGCGCGCTGGCTGGATCTGGCTGGCGATCTTCTTCGTGATCTTCACGCTGGGCGAGCTGTTCATCCTGCCCACCGGCCTTGGCCTGTTCGCGCGGCTCGCGCCGCCACGGCTGGGCGCGACGACAGTCGCGGCCTGGTATCTCGCGATTTTCACCGGCAGCCTCTCTGCCGGGCTGGTCGGCACCTTCTGGAGCCGGATGGATCATGGCGGCTTCTTCGCGCTGCTTGCGGTGATCGCGACGGTCGCTGCCGGACTGCTGCGGATGCTCGATCGTCCGGTCCGCGCGGTCGACCCGACATGGATCGCCAAAGTCGATTGACATTTTTCCAATCAGGACAATACCATCCTTGATTGGATGGATGTTGCAGGGGAGGCTTTGATGTCCGAACATATGCGCCTGGGCCGCCGCGCGATCCTGCAAGGGGCCGCCGTCGCGACCGCGCTCGGTTTCCCGATGATCAATGCGGGCAGCTATGCCGCCGCCCCGGGCTCCGCGAAGCGCTATTCGAAGCGCACGCTCGACCTGATCGAAAAGACGCTGGTGATCGACATGCTGGCGGTGCCCAAGATCGACATGTCGCCCGACGTGTTCGCACGGCCGCTCACGCCGCAGCAGATCGCCGATTTCAAATCGTGCGGGATCACCGGTTTCCACAATGCCGAGGGGATCGGTGGCGCGAAGGCACGCGAGGAAGCGCTGACCTTTCTGGCGGCGTGGCAGGGCTTTGCCGGGCGCAACTCTGACCTGTTCTCGCTGGTCGGCACGATCAAGGATCTCGAGCGCGCCAAGGCCGAACGCAAGATCGGCATGATCATGGGGCTGCAGAATGCCGAGCAATTCAACGGCCCCGACGATGTCACCCTGTTCTACCGGCTCGGCCTGCGCTGCGCCCAATTGACCTATAACACCCAGAACCTGATCGGATCGGGCAGCACCGAGCGTGTCGACGGCGGCGTCAGCGATTTCGGCGCTGAGATCATCGAGGCGATGAACAAGACGGGCATGCTCGTCGACGTCTCGCACTCGGGCGACAAGACCACGCTCGACGCGATCGCGCTGTCCAAGCCCGCGCTGGCCTTCACCCACTCGAACTGCCGCGCGCTTTCCAACCACCCGCGCGCGAAGACCGACGAGGCGATCCTGGCGCTCGGCAAGGCCGGCGGCGTGATGGGGATCACCGGCGTGCGCATGTTCGTGAAGGACAAGGAGCCGACGACGCTGTCCGACATGGTCGATCATATCGAGCATGTCGTGAAGCTGATCGGCGTGGATCATGTCGGCATCGGATCGGACGCCGATCTCAACGGCTATGACGATATGCCGCCCGAACAGTACAAGCAGCTCAAGGCGTTCTACAAGGCGAGCTACGCGTTCCGCGACAAGATCGACATCGAGGGTTTCGATCATCCGATGAAGATGTTCGACCTGACCGAGGAGCTGATCCGGCGCGGATGGTCCGACGCGAATATCGGCCTGGTGCTGGGCGGCAATTTCAAGCGGCTGCTCGGCACGATCTGGAAATGAACGACCGACCATCCGGTCCGGCGCGAGATGTCGTTCCGATCGGCCCCGTAACCCGTGACGACAGGAGATGACGATTCAACAACGCTTCACAGACACGGGCGCGCAGGCCCTGCCGCAGCCCTATCTGCTGTTCCTGGGGGACACGACCCTGTCGGGCTATGCGAAGACCGCATTCGGCCTGCGCGACTGGGCCGGCGATCGCTGCGTGGGCGAATTCGCGCTTGCCGGCGCGACGGTTTCGGCCGGCCTGACACCGATGACGCCCGCCGAAGCGCGCGCAAAGGGCGCGCAGTCGCTGGTGATCGGCGTCGCCAATGTCGGCGGGGTGATTCCGACCGGCTGGATCGCGGCCCTGGTCGAAGCGCTGGAGGCCGGGCTCGATCTGGTCAGCGGCATGCATGCCAGGCTGGGTGACATTCCGGAACTGCACGACACGGCCGAGCGGCTTGGTCGCCGTCTGATCGACGTTCGTACCCCGCCGGCGAAAATCGGCGTGGGAAGCGGCAAGAAGCGCAGTGGCCGGCGGCTGCTTACGGTCGGCACCGATTGTGCGCTCGGCAAGAAATACACTGCGCTCGCCATCGCCAGCGGATTGCAGGCCCGAGGAGTCGACGCGACTTTCCGGGCGTCGGGGCAGACCGGGATCATGATCGCGGGCGGCGGCATGCCGATGGATGCGGTCGTATCGGATTTCCTGTCAGGGGCCGCGGAGATGCTGAGCCCCGATGCGCCAGCCGATCACTGGGACGTCATCGAGGGGCAGGGGTCGATCTTCCACCCCGCTTATGCCGCGGTCTCGCTCGGACTATTGCATGGCAGCCAGCCCGATATATTCGTGGTTTGCCATGAACCCGGCCGCAGCGAGGTGCTCGGTCATCCCGGCTATGCGCTGCCATCGGTCGAGGCGGTGATCGAACAGACCGTCGCTCTGGGGCGCCGGACCAATCCGGCGATCCGTTGCGTCGGGATCAGCCTCAACACCGGCGCGCTTTCCGCCGAAGCGGCCGAGGCCGAGATCGCGGCCTATGCCGAGCGGCTGGGATTGCCCGCCGCCGATCCGATCCGCGGCGGGCCGGCATTCGAGCGGCTGCTCGACGCCTGTCTCGCCTGACATGAAGCGCTGAACGATCAGACCCGTTCCTTCGCCGGTCGAAGCCTGAGCGAACGGACGCTGCGCTCGCTATCGAGTGCGAGCACGCCGTCGGCGCGATCCGGCATCTCGGACAATATGTGCCGGGTCAGCCGCTCATAATGCGCGATGAAGCGTGCGATCGCTGCGTCGTCCATGATCGCGTTGCCCGCATTGCCTGTGGCTGCGACGCGCGCGGCGAGCTTGTGTTCCTGTTCGCGTCGCCAGGCGAAGACCGCGTCGAACGACGGCGCGGCAATCATGATCAGCAGATCGAGCTCAGCGAACAATGCCTGATAGTCGTCGGCGAGGCGGGCATTGACCGCGCTGCGCCAGAGTTTGTCCACATCCTCTTCGCGCTCGAGGCGGTTGACCGGATCGCTCAGTGCGGCATCGGCCTGGGGGCGGGCACCGACGCACCAGCCCTCGAGCAGGATCAGGTCCGGCTTGCCCATGAAGATCGGCCATTCGCTTGCGGCGACGATGTCGTCGATGGCCTTGTCGAAGCGTGGCAGCTTGACCGTCGAGCCGTCCGACGCGGTGCGCAGGCGGTCGATGACATCCATCGCCAGACCGATATCGTGGGTTCCGGGAACGCCGCGCGATGCGAAGAGCGGATGGATGTCATGGGCCAGTTCGGCCCGGATCCTGCGCGACACATAGAAATCGTCGAGCGAGAGATTTGCCACCTTGAGCCCGGCCGCGCGATCGAGCGCCGCGGCGAGCACGAGGCTCATCGTCGATTTTCCGCTGCCCTGCGCGCCGCAGATTCCGGCGATGAGCGGCTGGCCGGCGGCTTCGCACCTCGCCAGCAGCCAGTCGGCGATGGCGAGATAGCTGGGCAGCACGGCCTCTCCGTCGGCGGGTGCGATGCGTTCGGCTGCGAAGACGGCGCGTATTGCCGCGACCGCCGTTTCGCTCGATATGCCCATCATTCCTCCAGCATCCGGACCATGTGATGACCGCTCCTATCCTCGTTACCCGGAAATGGCCGACCGAAGTAGAGACGCTGCTCGCCGCACGTCTCGATGTTCGCCTGAACGATGGCGACGCGCCGATGGGTGCGGCGGCGCTGACCGACGCGATGGCGCGGTACGACGTGATCTGCCCGACCGTGACCGACCGGATCACTGCCGAGATGCTCGACCAGCCCGGCCGGACGGTGCGGCTGTTGTGCAATTACGGCGCGGGCGTCGATCATATCGATCTGGAGGCCTGTCGCCGCAACGGCGTGATCGTCACCAACACGCCCGATGTGCTGACCGAGGCGACCGCCGAAATCGCGATCCTGCTGATGCTGATGGTCGCGCGCCGCGCGGGCGAAGGCGCCGGCGAATTGCGCGCGGGGCAATGGACGGGGTGGCGGCCGACGCACATGATCGGCATGCAATTGGCGGGCAAGACGCTTGGCCTGATCGGCTTTGGGCGGATCGCCCAGGCAACGGCGCGCAAGGCCAGGGCGCTTGGCATGGAGATCGTCTATCACAGCCGCCGCCGCGCGGATTCCACGGTGGAGCGGGCCCTGGACGCGCGGTTCGAGCCCGAACTGACCGGGCTGCTGTCGGTTGCAGATGTGGTTTCGCTGCACATGCCCGGCGGCGCGGAGACCGAACGCTTCATCGGGGCTGCCGAACTTCGGGCCATGCGGCCGACGGGCATTCTGATCAACACCGCACGCGGCAGCGTAGTCGACGAAGCGGCGCTCGTCGACGCATTGCACGCCGGCACGATAGCGGGTGCCGGGTTGGATGTGTTCGTCGGCGAACCGAACATCGCCCCCGCGCTGCATGATGCGCCCAATCTCGTCATGCTGCCGCATTTGGGCAGCGCGACGCGCGAGGCACGGACGGCGATGGGCATGCGCGCATTCGCCAATCTGGAAGCCTGGCTGGCGGGCGATGAGCCGCCCGATCGCGTGGTTTAACTGGGCTTCTACGCCTGATCGGGCAGCATTGCGGGATAACGATAATCGGTTGGGGAAACGAACGTCTCCTTGATCGTGCGCGGCGATACCCAGCGCGCCAGATTCCACATCGATCCCGCCTTGTCGTTGGTCCCCGAGGCGCGCGCGCCGCCAAAGGGCTGCTGGCCGACGACGGCACCCGCCGACTTGTCGTTGACATAGATATTGCCGGCGGTGTGGCGCAGCCGGTCGAGCGCGGTTTCGATCGCGCAGGCGTCGCGGGAGAAGATCGAGCCGGTCAGGCCATAGGCGCTTCCCGCATCGATCGTGTCCAGCATCGTCTCGAACGCGTCGTCCTCATAGACGAAGGCGGTGACGATCGGCCCGAAAAACTCCTCGGTCAGGAAGCGCGAGGCCGGATCGACGGTTTCGATCAAGGTCGGCGGCACGAAATAGCCCCGGCTCATATCGGGTGCGGCGCCGGCGATCAGCGTCTCCGATGCCGAATGTTCGGCGGCGTCGCGCGCCGCGACCTGCCTGTGCCATGATTTCTCGTCGATCACCGCACCCATGAAATTGGTGAAGTCGGAAACGTCGCCGACCCGGATCGTCTCGATATCGGCGACCAGCCGGTCGCGCAGCGCAGGCCATAAGGAGCGCGGCGCATAGACCCGCGAGGTCGCCGAGCATTTCTGGCCCTGATATTCATATCCGCCGCGGATGATCGCGGTCGCCAGCGCATCGATATCGGCGGACGGGTGGGCGAGGGTGAAGTTCTTGCCGCCGGTTTCGCCGACGATCCGGGGATAGTTACGGTATTTCCGGCCCGCGACGTCGCGCAGAATCGCGTCGAATATCCCGGTCGATCCGGTGAAATGGATGCCGGCCAGATCGGGATCGGCCAGGATCTGCGCGCTCATCGCCGCGGCGTCGCCGTAGATCAGGTTGATCACCCCGTCGGGCAATCCCGCCTCGCGCAGCAATGCCATCACGAAATGCGCCGAATATTTCGCGGTCGTCGATGGTTTCCAGACGATCGTGTTGCCCATCAGCGCCGGCGCGGCGGGCAGATTGCCGGCGATCGCGGTGAAATTGAACGGCGTGATCGCGTAGATGAAGCCTTCGAGCGGACGATAGTCCAACCGGTTCCGCACACCGTCCGACGAAATCGGCTGCTCGCCATAGATGCGCAGCATGAAGGAGACGTTGAACCGGAAATAATCGGCAAGTTCGGCGGCGGCATCGATCTCCGCCTGCGGCGCGGTCTTGGACTGGCCGAGCATCGTCGCGGCATTGAGCCGGTCGCGCCATGGACCGGAAACGAGATCGGCCGCCTTCAGGAAGATCCGCGCCCGCGCTTCCCAGGGGGTGCGCGACCAGTCGGGCCAGGCGGCCTTGGCGGCGGCGATGGCCTGGCCGACCTCTTCCGATCCCGCCAGATGCGCGTCCGCCAGGATATGCGCATGGTCGTGCGGGCAGATCGCGGTCTCCAGCCGGCCCGTCGTCACCGTTCGGCCGCCGATCACCAGCGGCAGCTCGATCCGCTCGCCCGCCATTGTCCGGAGTGTGGCGCGCAGGCTCTCGCGCTCGGACGATCCGGGCGCGTAGCTGCGCACGGGTTCGTTGCGGACGTCGATCGAAGGCGAGATGGCAAACATGGTGGAGGACTCCTGCTGGGCGCGACGGCACATCCAGTCTGCCGCGATGCGATCGTCAAGTCTCGCACAGACGCTCGCTTGGACGGGCCGGAATATTCGGCATGTGGGCCAGCCCGTTCGGCGGTGGGCCGGATTGTCCGCTTTGGCCCGCAAACGAAAATATTCGTCCTGATACGGAATGCGGGCGGGGCGGTTGTTTCCGATAGTGCGAGGACGTTGCTTACGGACGGAGACCGGATATCCCATGAAGACCATCGAAACCGCCATCGGCGATCCGACACGCAGGGCGGAGGCGCTCGACCCGGAGATCGCGGCATTCATCCGGGCGATGGGAGAGGGATGGTCCCAGCATCCGCCGCTCGACAGCCTGCCGGTGACCGAAGCGCGCAAGGTTGCGGAGGCGGTCCGCGGGCCCTGGACCAAGGGTGGACCGGAAATGGCCGAGGTCCGGGAACACCAGGTCCCGGTCGGCGGTTCGAGCGTGCGCATCCGTATCCTCGACCCCGGTCCGGCCGGAGTCGCCAAGCCGGCGCTCGTTTATCTTCACGGTGGCGGGTGGACGATCTTCAGCATCGACACGCATGACCGGCTGATGCGCGAATATGCGGGACGCGCCGGCATCTGCGTCGTCGGTGTCGATTACAGCCTGTCGCCGGAGGTGCGCTTTCCGCGCGCGCTCGACGAGACGGTGGCCGTTGTCCGTTGGCTGCGCGATCATGGCGAAACGCTCGGCATCGATCCCGGTAGGATCCTGACCGGTGGAGACTCGGCAGGCGCCAATCTGGCGCTGTCGGCTGCGATCGTGCTGCGCGACGCTGGGGAGGGCGATGCCGTCGCCGGCATGGTGCTCAACTATGGTGCCTTCGACAATGATTGCGACACCGGCTCCTATCGCATCTACGGCGGACCCGGATATATGCTGGGCGGGCAGGAGATGGACGATTTCTGGCAGAACTATCTTGGCGATCGCTATGATGAGAAGCACCCGCTGGCGGTCCCGCTCCATGCGACGCTCGATGCGCTTCCGCCCGCCTTTCTGTGCGTTCCCGACTGCGATGTCCTGTATGACGAAAATATCGACATGGAACGGCGCCTGCGTGCGGCGGGGGTCGATACGGTGATGAAGATCTATCCGGGCGCGTCGCACAGCTTTCTCGAAGCCGTGTCGGTGGCGGCTGTCGCCGAACGCGCGCATGTCGACACCGCGGACTGGCTGAGCGCCCTTTTGAAACGCGGCGACTGATCATGGCGCGCCGCAGATCGAGCGCCGATTGCCAGCATATCCCCCGGCGGGTCGCAGTGCTCGCCGAGGATTATCCGTCGGGCCATTATGATCCGGTCCATCGCCATGCGCGCGGGCAGCTGATCTTCGCGATGGATGGCGTGATGACGGTCACGACGGCGGATTTCAGCCTGACGGTACCGCCGCAGCGCGCCGTCTGGGTGCCGCCCGAGGTCGATCATGCATTGCAGTGCGTCGGTCCGGTTTCGCTGCGCACGCTCTATGTCGATCCTGGCGAGGCGTCGCTTCCCGCGGTCTGCCGGGTGGTCGAGGTTTCGAAGCTGCTCCGCGAACTGATCCTGGCTGCGGCGTCGATGCCGGTGCTGTACGACGAAGCGGGTCGCGACGGCCGGCTGATCGCGCTGTTGCTCGACGAGATCGTCCGCACGCCGATCACGCCACTCTCGGTGCCGATGCCGCAGCGCCGCAGCCTTGCGAAGATCTGCCGATCGATGCTCGACGATCCGTCGCAGGATGCCGGGCTCGATCGCTGGGCGTCGGCGGCGGGGATGAGCCGCCGCAATTTCACCCGTGCCTTCCGCGAGGAGACCGGCATGGCCTTCACCGCCTGGGTTCGCGATGTCCGCCTGCTCAAGGCGCTATCCTTGCTGGCCGTCGGGCATAGCGTGACGCAGGTGGCGTTCGACGTCGGCTATGGCAGCGCCAGCGCTTTTACCGAGATGTTCAGCCGCACGCTCGGCCGTTCGCCGAGCCGCTATGTCGAGTCCTTCGCTGGCATCTGATCCTGCTCCAGATGTTTGTTTGACCGCGATGTTCGAGCCGTTCGATGATTCCGTCGAACCGCAGGTCGCCTCAGGCAAACGTGACCTGGCCAATGTCGGAGATGCCGAGCAGGGTGACCGAACCGCCGAGTTCGAGAGTGAGCGTGAGGTCGGCGATGCCGTCGCCATTGGTATCGCCGACGACACTGCCCATGATATCGAGGCCATCGGCCAGATCGATCGTGTCTTCGCCGGGGGTATAATCGGTGATCACGTCGGCGCCGTCCTGAAAGTTGATCACGAATATGTCATGGCCGGCCCCGCCGGTCAGCGTGTCGTTGCCGCCGCCGCCGATCAGCGTGTCATCCCCGCCCATGCCGTCCAGCCGCTGGTTGCCGGCGAAGCCGTAGAGCCGGTCCTCGTCCGCCGTTCCGGTGAGCATGTTGCCGCCGCGTCCGCCGCCCACGATCTGTTTGCCGTCGACGATGCCGGTGATGGTGATGGTCACCGTCGCCATGCTGGTGAGCCCGCCCGCGTCGGTCACCGCATAGGTGAAGCTGTCGGTCGCGGTCTCGCCGGGGCGCAGCGCGTCGAACGCCGCCGCGTCCGCCACATATTCCAGCCGCTGCGTGGCGGGGTCGAAGATGACGACGCCCAGCGTCCCGCCCGTGCCCACGCCCGTGATGGTGAGCACGCCTTCGTCGAGATCATTGCCGAGCAGCAGGGCGGTGAGGTTGCCGCTCGCCGCATTCTCGTCGAGCGTCAGGCTGTCGCCCGTCGCCGCCGGGCGGTTGTTGACGGTGAGCGAGACGGTCTCCTCGTCGAACAGGCCGCCGCCATCGGTCGCGCGGATGGTGATGCTGTACTGGCCGCCCGCGATGGCCGCGAGATCGCTTTTCGTCGTGACCGCGCCGGTCGCCGCATCGATCTGGAAAAGGGCGGCGTCGGTACCGCCGAGCGACCAGTTCAGCGTGTCGCCATCGACATCGCCGGCGGAGGCCGTGCCCACCAGCGTGCCGGCGGGAGCGCCCTCGTTGAACAGCGTCGTATCGAGCCCGATCAGCACCGGTGCCTCGTTGACGTCGCCGATGGTGATGGCGAGGGCGGCGCTGTTCGAAAGCCCGCCCGCATCGGTGGCCTTGACCGTGATCTCGTAGCTGGCGCAGGTTTCGTGATCGAACACCGCCGCCGTCGTGATCGCGCCGGTGGCCGGGTCGATCGCGAACAGCGCCGCGTCCGCGCCCTCCAGCGACCAGCTCAGCGTGTCGCCGTCGAGGTTGACGGCGGATGCGATGCCCACCGTCGTGTCCGCCGGCACGTTCTCATCCACCGCGGTGGGAGTGACCGAGATGGCGCCCGGCGCCTCGTTGACGAACTGATAGACCTGCGCCTTGATATTGTAGATGGTGCCGTCGTCGTTGAAATCCCGCCAGCTCACGACGAAGCCGCCATCGGCGAGATCGGTGATCGTCGGCGCCGCCTGGGTGAAATCGGTCTTGCTGTTGACGAGGAATTCGCCGCCGGCGCGGGCGCCCGTCGCGCTGAAGATCTGAACCTTCACCCCGGCATTGCTGGCGTCCGCGCCGATGCCGCTTTCATCGGTCCAGCTGATAACGAAGCCGCCATTGGCGAGGCTGGTGATTGACGGTTCGTACTGCCAGCCCGTCGTCTGGGTGTTGACCAGGATCTCACCGCCGACGCGCGCGCCGGCAGCGTCATAGACCTGCGCCTTGACGGCATTGCCGCTGCTGTCGCCATTGGTGTCGCTCCACGCGATCACGAAGCCGCCATTGGCGAGACCGGTGATCGTCGGCAATGTCTGGAAACCCGCTTTCTGCGTGTTGACGAGAAATTCACCGCCGATGCGCGCGCCGGTCGCGTCATAGAGCTGCGCCTTGATGCCGTAGCTGCTGCCGTCGCCATTGGCGTCGCTCCAGCTCATCACGAAGCCGCCATTGGTCAGGCTGGCGACCGCCGGTTCGAGCTGCCAGCCCGTCACCTGGGTGTTGACGAGGAATTCGCCGCCAACGCGCGCGCCGGCCGCGTCGTAGATCTGCGCCTTGACGCCATAGCCGCTGGTGTCGCCACCCGACTGGCTGAAATCGGCCCAGTTCACGACGAAACCGCCGCCGACAAGTCCGGTGATGCTGGGTGCGACCTGCTGGCTCGTCGTCTGGGTGTTGACGAGGAATTCGCCGCCGACGCGCGCGCCGGTGGCGTCATAAATCTGCGCCTTGATCCCGGAGGCGCTGGCGTCGCCGCCCACGCCGCTGAAATCGGTCCAGCTTACGACGAAACCGCCGCCGACAAGCGCGGTGATGGCGGGTTCGGCCTGGGGATTGGCGGTCTCGCTGTTGACGAGGAATTCACCGCCGACCGGCACGCCGCTGGCGTTGTAGATCTGCGCCTTGATGCCGAACAGGCTGGTGTCGTCGCCGATGCCGCTTTCGTCGCGCCAGGTTACGACGAAGCCGCCGCCGGCCAACCCGGTGATCGCCGGCTCCATCTGGTCGAGCGCGGTTTGCGTGTTGACGAGGAACTCACTGCCCGAGCGACTATATGCCATGGATCATCTTTCAACGCGGCCCGCGCCGGACCGATCTCCGGGCATCGCCATGGCCGGAGAATTAGGCGGGCTCAGGCCGCGTTGGTATCCCCGAAACCGGGGGTATATGTTGTTAAATCTCTGTAAAGATCGGCAATTATGCCGGTTCGGGAAAGTCGAGGCGGAGCGTGGTGCCGCCCGTGTCTCCGCTGATCTCGAGCGATCCGCCCAGCCGCGCGGCGCGGCGCTTCATGCTCGCGAGCCCGGTTCCCGAACCCGTCCCCGCCGCGAACCCCTTGCCGTTGTCGCGCACTTCCACGCAGATGCGGCCTCCGGCCCGCGCGATCCGCACGTCCACCCGCGTGGCCCGGCTGTGCTTCAGCACATTGGTCAGCGCTTCCTGCAACAGCCGCAGCAGATCGAGGCTGGCGGCGCTGTCGAGCAGGATGCCGTCGATCCCCTCCAGATGCCAGCGGCTGTCGATGTCCATGGCCTCGAGCAGCAGGCCGGATCGATGCCGGAATGGGGCGAGCAGGCCGACCAGATCATCCTCTTCGCGTGTCGTGGTGTCGATGACGAGGCGGAGATCGTCGCGCATCTCGCGCAGGATCGCGGCCATATGGCCGTCGGGCATGTCGCGCGTCGCCTGTTCCAGCCGCGTGATCGCGCCGACCAGCGTGCCGCCGAAGCCGTCATGCAGATCGCGGACAAGCTGCAGCCGTTCTTCGGCGCGGGCATGGGCGAGCGCCAGCCGGTGCTCGCGCGCGAGCGTGTCGGAAAGCGCGACGGTGGCGGCATCGACCTCGTCGCGCAGCTCGGCGTTGAAGCCCTCGATACGGCGCGTCGCCGCGACGAGGCGATAGGCGATGACGAAGCCGCTGGCGGCCAGCATGAAGATGGTGGCGATGCCGAAGATATAGTCGCTGCCCCGGATCCAGCCGAACAGCAGCGCATAATCGTGGAGCGAGGCCAGCACCGGCACGAGCTGGCAGGCGAGCAGCACATTATAATCCAGCCTGCGGCAATCGAGCGCGCGCCCCGCCAGCCATGCGATGCTGGCATAATAGATGACGCCGCTCGCCAGATAGCAGGGCGCGCGATTGGCGCCGATCCAGGCGGGCGCCGCCATCGCCAGCAGCGCCAGCCCCAGCCATGCCGCGCCCATCACCGCCTCCGTCCGCGGATATCGCCGCTCGCCGAAGCGGAACAGGAAGATGGCGTAGCAGATGCTCATGCCCAGATTGGCGACGATGTTCATCGCCTGCCAGCCATGGGTGGTGGTGAAGGGGCCGGGGCTTTGCGCCAGGAAATTCCAGTTGAAGACCAGGGTGGCGAACTGGGCGAGCGCGAACCAGCCGAACACAGTTTCCTTGCGGCGCAGCAGCCAGATCATCAGGAAAAAGGCACCCAGCGCGCCGTTGAGTGCGATGGTGACGAATTTGATGTCGAAGCGCATGAACTGCCGGCGCGCGAATTCGGCCTTCACCACGGCGGGATCGCCGACCGTCACCGTGCCGAAACCCGGCTGATAGGCCGCCAGGCCGGAAACTCGGACGAGCAGGATATTCTCGCCCTTCTTCAGCACCGGCGGGTCCAGCAGGAAATAATGCGGCCGGGTCCAGCTTCTCGACAGCGGCTCGGCCAGGCTGGCGTCGCGCGCGACCAGACTGCCATTGACGAAGATCGCGCTGGCGAGCGAGGCATAGTCGACCAGCAGGCCGGCCGGCCGCGCGGCGGTCTGCCGCCAATGGACGCGGTACCAGACGACGCCGTCATGCCGGGGCCAGCGCGCGTCCCATCCGTCCGGCAGCGCGACGCGCGTCCAGCCGGTGGCGGGCGGCGTCGCGCCGTCCCATCCGGCGGGCACCGCTTCGGCGGCGAGAATCGTGGTCGGCGCCGGGGCATCGCGCGGCGGGGTTGGCGCGCACGAAGCGGCGAGCAAAAGGCAGAGGCCCCAGAGCAGCCATCGCACCGGCAGCCATCGCACGGGGATAAGGGGGCTCAATCGAGCAGGCCCAGGCTCTTGGCTTCATGCACGGCGGCGGTGCGCGATCCCACCGCCAGCTTGCGATAGATCGCCTTGGTATAGCCCTCCACCGTTAGGCGGGAGAGCGCGAGCCGTTCGGCGATCTCGCGGTTGCTGTGCCCGCGCGAGACCAGCTCCAATATCCCGCGCTCGCGCGCGGTCAGGTGCAGGTCGGTGGACGGCTCGCTTTTGCGCGCTGGCGGCTGGGCGGGAAGCAAAGTGAGGATGCGGCGTGCGATCAGCGGATCGATCGGCGCGCCACCGCGCTCGATGCTGCGCAGCCACAAGGCGAGTTCGCTATCCTCGCGTTCCTTCAGCAGATAACCGATCGCGCCCGATTTGAGCGCGGCGAGCACGACCGCGTCGTCGCCCCAGGCCGAAATGACGACCACCGTCATCGCCGGCCGATGATCGTGCAGCCAGGCGATCAGGTCGCAGCCATCGCCGTCGGGCAGGCCGATATCAACTAGCGCGAAGGCGAAGTGCCGGTCGTCGAGGATGCGCCGCGCCGCCGCGATGCTGCCGGCCGTCGCGATCGGTGCGTCGCTCTGCGCGATGTCCGCAACGAGCCGGGTCAATCTGCACTGCATCGCCGGATCGTCTTCGACGATCAGCGCCGGCGTCAGCGCAACCGCTTCATCCGCCACGCGTCATGCTCCATTTTTCGATGCGCGGATCGGGCGCCGTGCCGGTCATCCCGGCTGCGAAACTGTCGAAAGGCGCGTGCATCGCGGTCATAGGTACAAATTGCGCCATGTCCGATCAAATCGATATCGGTGGTC
The DNA here is from genome assembly GCF_058787155.1 of Sphingobium sp. FW305-3-2-15-F-TSA7. Taxonomy (NCBI): domain Bacteria; kingdom Pseudomonadati; phylum Pseudomonadota; class Alphaproteobacteria; order Sphingomonadales; family Sphingobiaceae; genus Sphingobium; species Sphingobium sp. FW305-3-2-15-F-TSA7. Next base: position 48,746 of record NZ_JBYSZM010000032.1, read on the forward strand.
GCGATATCGCGGACTCTGCGGATATGTCGCCGATCGCGCCACGACATGGGGCATTGCAAATTCCGGCATTCGGCGCGACACGCGCCCCGACCCATGACCGCGCGCGACCTCCAGGATCTTCTCATCACGATGCTCACGCGCGAAGCGGGCAGCCGGCGGCGCTGGCGCGCCGTCGTCGGCGATGTGCGGGTCTACAGCCTGTCGACCCATCCGCATTGCAATTGGTCGATCACGCCGAGCGGGAGCACCAGCGAAGTCGCCCGGGTGGAACATCTTCTCGATACGCTGCGGTTGCGCCATCCCGTCGTTGTGCGCGGATGATGACTATGGCCCGGGGGAACAGGTCTCTTCGCTCAGCGAATTTGAGATCTGATCGGCGAGCCCTCGCTCCGCATATTGCGGCCGTCAAAAGCGTCGCTGCTCCTCCTGCCGGCGCTGGCCGCCGAAACGCCCCAGGGCGATTTCCCCGATATGTGCAGTGCGCGGAATGTTTCAGGAGCCGTGAACCGCGTGGCGCACCCAAGAGGATTCGAACCTCTGGCCTCTGCCTTCGGAGGGCAGCGCTCTATCCAGCTGAGCTATGGGTGCATGCACGCCAGGCGGCAAGCTTCGGGGCGCTTAGCAAAGCGCCGCGCGCTTGGCGAGAGATTTTCAGTTTCCGCGTTTGGTCTTGGCGAGCGTGACCGGCTGGAACTGGCCGAGACCGCAGCTTGGGCCCGAAACCGAGATCGGCGTACGGATCACGGTGATGATGTCGGTCGAGCAGAGCTGGTTGAGCGAGGTCTTGTACGAAAACCGCTCCTCGAAACCCAGCGAGCTGCAATCATAGGGCAGGGTGTTGCGATAGACCTTGCCGCCCGACATGTGGAAATCGATGGTCCTGTCGCCATGGACCCGCGTCTCGCGAATCTGGGTGATCGGGATGCAGCTCAGCGGTTTGCCGGCGGGGGTCGCGGTGGGGATCGCCTTCCTGTCCTTGCCGGCCTGGGCGGCTCCAGCGCCGAGCATGGCCGTGGCGGCGAAGGCGGCAGCGGCGAAGATGATTGAGCGCTTCACGACTCGTCCTTTCCTGCTCTCCCGCCCGCATGCGCCGGCGGAGGTGTCTTTGGCCTGAACGCACAAAGATCATGGACGATGCATCGCCAGCATTCGGGCTTCCTGGCCTTGCAGACATAGCGACCATGCAGGATCAGTAAGTGATGCGCCGGAAGTCTGAACGGCTGGGGCGTCACCTTTTCCAGCCCCTTTTCCACCGCGAGCACCGTCTTGCCGGGGGCCAGTCCGGTGCGGTTGCAGATCCGGAAGATATGCGTGTCGACGGCGAAAGTCTCGGCGCCGAACGCGGTGTTCATTACGACATTGGCGGTCTTGCGGCCGACGCCAGGCAGCCGTTCGAGCGCGTCGCGGTCGGCGGGCACTTCGCTACCATGCTCGGCGATCAGCATTTCCGACAGGGCGATGACGTTCTTCGCCTTGGCGTTGAACAGGCCGATCGTCTTGATGTGCTGTTTCAGCCCGGCCTCGCCGAGCGCGACCATCTCCTCGGGCGTGGTCACTTCATGGAACAGCCGGCGTGTCGCCTTGTTGACGCCGGCATCGGTGGCCTGCGCCGACAGCACGACCGCAACGAGCAGGGTATAGGTGTTGACGTATTCAAGCTCGGTCTCGGGCGAGGGGTTGTCCTCGTGCAGGCGCGAGAAGAACTCGAAGATATCGGCTTTCTTCACAGCCCGAGCACGTCCGCCATCCGGTATCGGCCGGCGGGCTTGCCCGCGAGCCAGAGCGCCGCGCGGACCGCGCCGCGCGCGAAGATCTCGCGACTCTCGGCGCGGTGGTTGAGTTCGATCCGCTCGCCCTCGCCCGCGAAGACGACAAAATGGTCGCCGGCGACCGATCCGCCGCGCAATGCCGCGAAGCCGATATGTCCTTCGGTGCGCGCACCGGTCATGCCGTCGCGGCCGCGATCGCTGTGGCTGGTCAGATCGATGCCGCGCCCGTCGGCAGCAGCCTGACCGAGCAGCAATGCCGTACCCGATGGCGCATCGACCTTGTGGCGATGGTGCATCTCGGCGATCTCGATGTCCCAATCGGAGCCCAGCCGTTCGGCCGCCTGGCGGACCAGAGCGGCGAGCAGGGTGACGCCGAGCGAGGTATTGCCGGTCTGAAGGACGGCAACATGGCGCGCGGCGTCGTCGACGGTCTGATGATCGTCGGGGCCGAGTCCGGTGGTGCCGATCACGATCGGCACGCCTGCCGCGACCGCCGCACCGACATTGCCGACCAGCGCCTTGGGCACCGAGAAATCGACGAGCACGTCGCTGGCCCGGGCCAATGCCATGACGTCACCGCCGGCATCGATACCGCCCGCGAGCGTCGCACCGGCATCCGCCACGGCGTCGGCGATCGCCTTGCCCATCCGCCCCGCGCTTCCGATGATTCCGATCCGTGTCATGTCCAGTCCCGTGTGCCTCATATGTGCGTCGGATGCTTCATGGGCGACATCGCTGCCATCCGCAACCGGACACAAAAAAGGCGGCAGCCGAAGCCGCCGCCGGGGAATGGACCCGCCGCCCATGGGGGCAGACGGCGGGACACAGTGCTTTAGAAGGCGACGCGGACGCCGCCGATGAACTGACGTCCGACCACGTCGTACAGATGCCGCGCGGTCGCCCAGTCGTAACCGGTGATCGGCGGATCGGTGTTGAGCAGGTTCAGGATCGAGCCGAAGAGCGCGATCTTGCTGTCGCTGCCCGTGGGCCGGAACAAGGTCACTTCACCCGACAGGTCGAAATAGAGACGACCGTTCGCATGAAGCTTGTCGGTGATCTGCGCCGGATAGGGCTTGGTCGCCACGGGCTTGTCGCGGGTGACGATGCCGCCGCCGATATAACGGCCGGTCAGGTTCACGTTGAACTGATCGGTGCTGTAGCCCGCGGTGCCGGTGACGCGCAGATGCGGCGAGCCGTTGATGCCGTCGATGAAGACCTGCGAGAGGGCGCCCGCCATCTCGGTCTTCACGCCGCCGTCGCCGATCAAGGTCAGCTTGTTGACGTAGTTGGCCAGCACGCGCAGATCGACATTGCCGTTCCAGAAGCTGGTCCGGTAACGCGCCTCGACATCGAGGCCTTCGGTCTTGATCGACTGGAAGTTGACCGGCGCAAGCTTCACGCCGGAGATGCGGCCGCCGCCCGCGTCGCGCGTGATGAGCAGACACGCACCGGCATCGGCCTGATCGTTGCAACGCGTGATGATCTGCTGCGCGCTGAGCGCCGCGACCGCACCCTCGATGCTGATATTATAATAGTCTAGTGAGATCTGGAGGTTGCGTGCCGGCGACAGCACGAGGCCGCCGGTGAAGGTGTTCGCGATCTCCGGCTTCAGGAACGGGTTGCCCGACGAGGTGCCCGACACCGAATAATTCTCTCCGCGTGCCGAATCGGTGATCGGATAGATCAGCGTCTGGCCCTTGGCGAACAGTTCCTGGAGGTTGGGCGCGCGAATGTCGCGCGACCGCGTCGCGCGAAGGCGGACGACATCGTTGACGGTGTAGTTGGCGCCGATCTTCCAGGTTTCGACCTGTCCCGACGTCTTGTAGTCGGTGATGCGGCCGGCGAGATTCAGGTCGAAATTCTTCGCCCAGGGCTGGTCGCTGAAGATCGGGATCAGGATTTCGCCGAAGGCTTCCTTGACTTCCTCGGTGCCGGCGAAGGGAATGGTGTTGCCGACGCGGTACACCGTTGCGCCGCCCGGCCGGCTCGCCGAAAGCTCATCGGAGAGCACGTTCACTTGGAACTTGCGCCAGTGGACGCCCGCCGCGATGGCGACCGCACCGGCCGGCAGCGAGAAGGGCTCGCCGCGGATGATCACGTCCGCGGTCTGCTGCTTCATGTGCCAGTCGCGGATCGAGCTGCCGGTGACATAGTCGATCGCGGCGGCCTGTTGTCCCGGCGCGATCACGCCGAACAGGTTGAGCGGAACGCAGCCATTGGTGGGGTTGGTCAGTGTCGAGCGGCAGATGGGATCGACCACGCCCGGCGTGCGCGGATCGTCGACCGCGTCGAGCGCTCTCTGCCAGTTGGCGGTATGCCGGGCGCCGGCAAAGTCGGTATAGTCGCGGCCCTTGCCATAGGCATAGGCCACGTCATAGCTCCACGATCCACCGATATTGCCGCGTAGGCCGATGATTCCCTGCCAGTTATACGTGTCCTTGTTGATATAGCCGCGCGCATAGTCGTTGAGGGCCCGGCCCATGACGAAGCTGGTGATCGTCGGATTGGCGGTCAGGATCGAGCGCACCGAAGCCGGGATGAAGACATTGTCGGCCTGGATGGTGATCTGGTCGTTGCCGGTGATCGACGCGCCCCTGTTCACCTTGGAATTCGCATAGCTGCCGGTGGCATAGAGAGTGGCTGCCGGCGAGAACTCGAATTCCGCCGATCCGAATGCCGACCAGCGCTTATAGGGCTGCTTCAGCACCGCATCGCAGATGCCGCAGACGCCGTCGCCGCCGCGATGCGAGTTGGTGGTCTGCAGATCGCCATAGTTGAACGCGGAGGTCTGGCCACCCCCCAGGAACTGGATGCCGCGCAGCAGCGCGGTGCCGTTGGTGCCTGTCGCGCTGTTGATCAGACCGCCATAGGATGTGTTCGAACTGCGCGGCTGGTTGACGAGTATGAAGGTCGGCTCGCCATTTGTCGTGGTGCTCGCCGGATTGGCAATGACGGCATAGTCGCCCCATTCGCGGCCGGCATAGTTGGGAATGCCCTTGCTCTCGGCGATTTCGCCGCCGATGATGATATGGCCGCGACCGTCGCCGAAGCGGGTGCCCGCGGCGAAGCTGCCGAGATAGCTCTTATTGTCGCCATAGTCGCTGACGCCGTACTGGACGCTGCCGCGCACGCCCTGCAGCTTGTGGTCGATCTTGAAGTTGACGACGCCCGCGACCGCGTCGGAACCGTAAGCGGCCGATGCACCGCCGGTCACGACTTCGGCACCGGCGATCACCGATTGCGGGATATTGTTGATGTTGACCACGCCTTCGGGCGAGGATGGTGTCGGGCGCTTGCCATCGACCAGCGTCAATGTGCGCAGATAGGTCAGGCCACGCAGATCGAGATAGTTGCCGCCCGACAGCTTCGACAGGTTGGTCGTCGCTTCCGGCGTGACGCTCGCTTTCAGCGCGGGCAGCTGGTTGAGCGCATCGGCGATGTTGGGGGCGCCGACGCGTTCGAAGTCGGCGGTGCTGACGACGGTGACCGGGGTCGGTGTATCGAAGCCGGTACGCGCGATCTGCGAACCGGTGACGATGATGTCCTCACCCGTTTCGACTTCGGCTGCGGTGGCCTGTTGCGCATGGGCCTGACCGGCGACGGAGAGCGCGGCACCGGCCGCGAGCAGGAGCAGCGAGCGCGACGCCCGGTGCATCTGGAAATCCCCCGCGAGTGCCGTCCCCGCCATCATTGCCCCGGCAATGCGACGATGCCTTTCGGTCGTTGAGATAGTGTTCGGCATTATTGTTCCCCCTGTGTATCGCGGATTTGCGGAAAAAGCCTCCTCCGCCTGCACGCCCCTGTTCGCGGTCAGGCAAATTTTCGATTCTGATAATTTTTTCTCAATTAGAAGAATGGGCGTCAAGTGCTAAACGCGCAGCCGTGCCGGATAATGCGGCTTCGCGAGCTGTCTTTCCCGATCCAGTCTACGATTTTGAGGCAGTCCGACGAATCCGGCGTGGCTCGATCGGAAAAAGGGGCGGATCGTTCCCACGAGCACCGAAAGCGGGGAATAGGGCGATCCGAGGCGCTGCGTCGCCAGTTTTTTCAAAGATCGAAAACATCGCTCGGGCAACACGCGCGATATCGCGATCGCCGGACAAAAAAAGGCGGCAACCGAGGTTGCCGCCTAGCATGGTCCGCCGCCTCAAGGGAGCGGCGGCGGACTATCGGGTCCTGGAATTTAGAAGTTGAAGCGGACGCCGCCGGTGAACTGCCGGCCGATCACGTCGTAGAGGTGACGTGCGGTCGCCCAGTCATAGCCCATAATTGGCGGATCGGTGTTCAGCACGTTCAGGATCGAACCGAACAACGCGACTTTGCTGTCGCTGCCGATCGGCCTGAACAAGGTCACTTCCGCCGAGAGGTCGAGGTAGAGACGGCCCTTGGCATAGAGCTTGTCGAGCAACGGCGTCAAAGGCGGCTTGGTGGAGTCGGACTGGTCGCGGGTGATGATGCCGCCACCCACCCAACGCCCGGTCAGGGCGGTGGTGAACCGTTCGGTGCTGTAGCTCGCCGTGCCCGTGATGCGGACATGCGGAGAGCCGTTGACGCCGTCGATGAAGTCCTGCGACAGCGCGCCCGCCTGCTCGAATGCCGCGCCGCCATCGCCGACCAGCGTCAGCTTGTCGATATAGTTGGCGAGCAACCGCAGATCGAGATCGCCGTTCCACAGGCTGGTCCGGTACCGCGCCTCGATATCGAGGCCCGAGGTCTTGATCGACTGGAAGTTGACCGGCGCCAGGGTGACGCCGCTGATGCGGCCGGGCAGGCCGCCCGAAGCGGCCTCACGCGTGATGAGCAGGCACGCACCGGCATCGCCGCCATTGCAACGGGTGATGATCTGCTGGGCGCTCAGCGCGGCGACGGCACCGCCGATCTTGATATTATAATAATCGAGCGAGACCTGCAGGTTGCGCGCCGGCGACAGGACGAGGCCGCCGGTGAAGGTGTTCGCGATCTCCGGTACGAGGAAGCGGTTGCCCGACGACGTACCCGATATCGTATAGTTTTCGCTGCGCGCCGAATCTGTGATCGGATAGATCAGCGTCTGGCCCTTGGCGAACAACTCCTGCAGGTTGGGTGCGCGGATGTCGCGCGAGCGCGTGGCGCGCAGACGGACGACATCGTTGATCGTGTAGTTGAGGCCAGCCTTCCAGGTCTCGACCTGTCCCGACGTCTGATAATCGGTGATACGGCCGGCGAGGTCGAGTTCGAGGCTCTTCGCCCAAGGCTGATCGCGGAAAATCGGGATCAGGACTTCGCCAAAGGCTTCCTTGACTTCCTGTGCGCCCTTGAAGGGGATCGTGTTGCCGACGCGGAACACCGTCGCGCCGCCGGGACGGCTGGCCGAGAGCGGATCGGAGCGAACGTCGACCTCGAACTTGCGCCAGTGGACGCCGGCCGCCAGACCGACATCGCCGGCCGGCAGCGAGAACGGCGTGCCGCGGATGATCAGGTCCGCGGTCTGCTGCTTCATGTGCCAGTCGCGGATCGAATCGCCGGTGATGTAATCGATGGCCGCAGCCTGCTGACCCGGCGCGATCACGCCGAACAGGTTGAGCGGAACGCATCCATTGGTGGGGTTGGTTAATGTCGAGCGGCAGATCGGATCGACAACGCCCGCCGTGCGCGGATCGTCGATCGCGTCGAGAGCATTGCGCCAGTTCGCGGTGATGCGTGCACCGGCGAAGTTGGTGTAGTCGCGCGCCTTGCCATAGGCGTAGGACGCATCATAGCTCCAGCCGCCGCCGATATTGCCGCGCAGGCCGATGATGCCCTGCCAGTTGGTCGCCTTCTTGTTGATATAGCCGCGCGCATAATCGTTGAGAGCGCGACCCATGGTGAAGCTGGTGATCGTCGGATTGGCGGTCAGGATCGAGCGCACCGAAGCCGGGATGAAGACATTGTCGGCCTGGATGGTGATCTGGTCGTTGCCGGTGATCGACGGGGCATTCTTCACATCGGAACGTGCATAGCTGCCCGTGGCATAGAGAGTCGCGGCTTCCGAGAATTCGAATTCGCCGGACGCGATCGCCGACCAGCGCTTATAGGGTTGCTTCAACACCGCGTCGCAGATGCCGCAGACGCCGTCGCCGCCCTGGTGCGAGAAGGCGGTTTGATTCGTGCCGTAATTGAACATCGACGTCGAGCCGCCGGCGCCGAACTGGATGCCGCGCAGCAATGCGGTGCCGTTGGTGCCCGTCGCGCTGTTGATCAGGCCGCCATAGGAGGCGGTCGAATCGCGCGGCTGGTTGACGAGGATATAGGTCGGTTCGCCGTTGGTCGGCGTGCTCGCCGGATTGTCGATGACGCCATAGTCGCCCCAGCCGCGGCCCGCATAGTTCGGGATGCCCTTGCTGCCGGCCATTTCGCCGCCGACGATGATGTGGCCGCGACCGTCGGCGAAGCGGGTGCCCGCAGCGAGGCTGACGAGATAGCCCTTATTGTCGCCATAGTCGCTGATGCCGTATTGCGCGCTACCGCGCACGCCCTGCAGCTTGTGGTCGATCTTGAAATTGACGACGCCCGCGACTGCGTCCGAACCATAAGCGGCCGATGCGCCACCGGTCACGACTTCGGCGCCGGAGATCACCGATTGCGGGATGGTGTTGATATTGACGACACCTTCGGGCGACGAGGGCGTCGGGCGCTTGCCGTCGAGCAGCGTCAATGTGCGCAGATAGGTCAGGCCGCGCAGATCGAGATAATTGGCGCCCGACAGCTTCGACAGATTGGTTGTCGCTTCGGGCGTGACGCTCGCTTTCAGCGCGGGCAATTGGTTGAGCGCATCGGCGATATTGGGGGCGCCGACGCGTTCGAAGTCGGCGGTGCTGACGACGGTGACGGGGGTCGGCGTGTCGAAGCCGGTGCGTGCGATCTGCGAACCGGTGACGATGATGTCTTCACCCTGTTCCACCTCGGCTTCGGCAGCCTGCTGCGCATGCGCCTGGCCGGCGACGGAGAGCGCGGCGCCGGCCGCGAGCAGCAGCAGCGAGCGGGAGAATCCGCGCGTGCCGAATTCTCCCGCCAGCGCGGTTCCCGCCAACATGTCTTCGGCAGTCCGGCGGCGCCTTGCGGCCATTGTGATGATATTCGCCATTGGTGATCCCCCCTTTTTGGCAGATGCGCAAATACTTCCCTGGCCCGCGGTTCTTGTCGCCGGGTCAGGAAATTTTCGTTTCCGATAACTTTTTTCCCAATTTGAACAATGAACGTCAAGCGCAAACATGTAACAGCGCCTAATATTCAAGAATTGTTCATTTTTTTCTTAACGCGAGCGACGTTTTCGGGCCGATCCGACGGGTTGATCCTTATCCTGATCGGGTTTGTCGAGTCTCTTGAAGAAAAAAGTGGGGAGGATCGGAGCGGTCAGGCCGACCCCATATTCTCCGAGCGGCGGTGCTTTTTCAAAGATCGAAACATTGTGCGTGGTGTTCCGCGGGGGGCGGGGGCCCTTTCCGGGCATCTGTCGATCGGCTATCGCGACACGGTGTCGGCCCTTCAGAATATCGTCGTCCTTACTGGCGCGGGCATTTCCGCGGAGAGCGGTCTCGCCACCTTTCGTGGCCCCGATGGCCTGTGGGAAGGACACCGGGTCGAGGATGTCTGTACGCCAGAGGCGCTCGCACGCGATCCCGGGACGGTGCATCGCTTCTACGACGCGCGCCGCGCCGCGCTGGCCACGGTCATACCCAATGCCGCGCATGAGGCGCTGGCGCGGCTCGACGCCGAATGGCCGGGCGAATTGCTGATCGTCACGCAGAATGTCGACGATCTGCACGAACGCGCCGGCGCCCGGCGATTGCTGCACATGCATGGCGAACTTCTCTCCGCACTCTGCGCCGCCTGTGGACGCGCCGAGCACTGGGACGGGCCGATGGGCGAGGGGCAGAAATGCGGCGGTTGCGGTGTGCCCGCACTCAGGCCCGACATCGTGTTCTTCGGGGAGATGCCGTACGAAATGGAGCGGATCGAGCGTGCGTTGTCGGGCGCGGACCTGTTCGTGTCGATCGGCACCTCGGGCGCGGTCTATCCCGCCGCCGGCTTCGTTCAGACCGCGCGGCATTACGGCGCCCGTACGCTCGAACTCAACCTCGATCCCTCGGCGGGCAGCTTCCTGTTCGAGGAGTCGCGGCAGGGGCCGGCAAGTCTGCTGGTTCCCCAATGGGTCGAGGACCTGCTTGCCGCGCGCTGAGCCGGATCGGATGTCCGGGCGGTGATGACGTCATGATGGCGCAGCGCCGGCCCACCGATTCATGGGGCTTGCATTTCCTTAGGAAAGGGGAAATTATCCTCCAAAATAGTCTGGGGACGAGGATAGATGCGCTCATTGTTGCGCCGGCAAGGCGATTGCATTCTGATTGGAACCTTCGCGGCCATAGCCTGGGTCGCGTTGATCGGGACGATCGTCCTCAAATTCTGACCGGCTGAAAATTCCGAGCCGCTGACGGGCGTCAGTCGACCCAGTCGAGGCCGATATCGCGGTAGACGCCGCGATCCTCTTCCCAGTCGGGCTTCACTTTGACGTGCAGATACAGATGGACGCGCACGCCCAGCAGCGTTGCCAGTTCGGCGCGGGCGCGGCTGCCGATCTCCTTCAATCGCTGACCGCCTTTGCCGAGTATGATGGCGCGCTGGCTCGTGCGCCCGACCAGGATCTGCTGATGGATCTCGACCGATCCGTCCTTGCGTTCCTCGTATTTCTCGGTCTCGACCACGCAGGCATAGGGAAGTTCGGCGTGGAGCTGGAGATAGAGCTGCTCGCGCGTCACTTCGGCGGCGAGCATCCGGTCGGTCGCATCGGACACCTGATCTTCCGGGAAATGCCAGGGCCCTTCGGGCATTGCAGCGCCCAGCGCCGCCTTGAGATCGGCGAGCCCGTCGCCGGTCGTCGCGCTGATCATGAAGATCTCGTCGAAGCCGAGTTGCGCGTTCAGCCGCTCGGCATGGACGAGCAGCCGCGCCTTGTCGGCGATATCGACCTTGTTGAGGATCAGGATCTTCCGTTCAGACCGACCCTTGAGAACCTCGACGATGCTGGAGACCTTGGGGCCGAGCCCGGCCTTCGAATCGACGACCAGCGCGATCAGGTCCGCATCCTGCGCGCCGCCCCAGGCGGCGGCGACCATCGCGCGGTCCAGCCGTCGTCTCGGCTCGAAGATACCGGGGGTATCGACCAGCATGACCTGGCTTTGCCCCTCGATCGCGACGCCCATCAGCCGCGTGCGCGTGGTCTGCGCCTTGGGGCTGACGATCGCGACCTTCTGTCCGACCAGTGCGTTGACCAGCGTCGACTTGCCCGCATTGGGGGCGCCGACCACGGCGACGAGGCCGCAGCGTTGTTGATTGATGTCGTTCACTCGCCCGCCTTTGCGCGAAATGGTGCGCGAGGCAAGGAAGGCGTGGAAATCAGGTCCGGCGCGCCGTCAGTTCAGTTGCGCCAACAGCGCCTTTGCGGCTGCGGTCTCCGCTTCCTGTTTCGACGCACCTGTCGCGCTGGCTTCGGCGAGCTTGCCGATCGAAACGGTGACGGTGAACACCGGTGCATGATGCGGACCGGAGCGGTCGGTGACGGTATAGATCGGTGGTCGCCGGTTGTGCGCCGCCGCCCATTCCTGCAGCGCGGATTTGGGATGGCGCGGCGCGCTGGTCTGGGTGTCGATCAGGTCGGCCCAGGCGCGACGGATAAAGGCGCGCGGTGCGTCGAGCCCGTTTTCCAGCCACAGCGCGCCGATCAGCGCCTCGACCATGTCGCCCAGGACGTTGTCGCTCTGCGCGGCGCCGTCGTCGCGCGCCTGCTTGCCCAGCCGCATATAGGGCACCAGGCCGATCCGGCGTGCGACCTCCGCACAGGTCTCTCCGGCCACGAGGGCGTTGAAGCGCGGCGAAAGCTTGCCTTCGGGTTCGTCGGGGAAACGCTCGAACAGCCAGTCGGCCATGACGAGGCCGAGCACGCGATCGCCGAGGAATTCCAGGCGTTCGTAATTGGTGGTGCTCTGGCTGCCATGCGTCACCGCGCGCGTGAACAGCGCCGGATCGGCCGGTCGGTGGCCCAGCGTGTTTTCGATCCACTCCGAAAGGTCGGGCGTGCTCAGAAGCGTTCCCCGATTCGCTCCCAGCGTGCCGCGGTGAACCAGGTCCATGGCATCAGCCAGGACGCGGAACCATCGGTGGAGAACACGCTGATCCAGGCGCGGCCGACGAGATTTTCCTCAGGCACCATGCCGATCGCTTCGCCGTCGCGTGCCGGAAAGCGGCTGTCGGCGCTATGGTCGCGATTGTCGCCCATCAGGAACAACATGCCCTGGGGCACAGTATAGACCTCGGTGTCGTCGCCCGCCGTACCCTGTGCCGTGTCGAGCACCTCATAGCTCTTTCCGTTGGGCAGGGTCTCGCGATAGCGGGTGTAGCGGCACTGGCGGCCGCCCGGCAGGACCTCGATCGATTTCTCGGTCAGGCATTTATTGTACGGTTTTTCCGGCAGGACGAAATCGGCGATCTTGTCGCGCGGTACCGGCGTGCCGTTGAGGATGACCTGGCCGTCGCGGACCTGGATCATGTCGCCGGGCAGGCCGATGACGCGCTTGATATAGTCCTGGCGCTGGGTCGGCGGCGCCTTGAACACCACGACGTCGCCACGCTCGGGCGTGCTGGCGAACACGCGGCCGGGGATCAACGGCAGGCTGAACGGCAGCGAATAGCGCGAATAGCCGTAACTCCATTTGGAGACGAGCAGATAGTCGCCGACCAGCAGGCGCGGCATCATCGATTCGGAGGGGATATTGAACGGTGCTGCGAAGAAGCTGCGGAACAGGAAGACGAAGATCCCCAGCTTGAGCAGGAAGATCATGAAATCGGCGGTTTCCGACCGCTTCTTCTTGCGCGGCTTGGTTGCGGAGGTCTGGTCGGTCATATCCGTGCTTTGCGGCGCGCCCGCGAACGCGTCAAGCGACGCCCTCTACAGACAGTAGGCGATGGCGCCCTGCAGCCAGATCATCACGCCCTGACTGCGCCACAACAGCCAGCCCGTCACGATCAATGGCGCGGCGATCGCGACCGTCACCAGCGAGGCTCGCCGCGTCATGCCGGCACCGCCCGACGCACCAGCGGTGCGTCGCGGATCGGCAGGTGGACGATCGCGGCCATCGCCGCCAGCGCGATCGAGGCGATCCAGGCCGCGTCATAGGATCCCATCCGGTCGAACATATAACCCGCCGCCCAGGCGCCGAAGAAGCTGCCGACCTGATGTGAGAGAAAAACGATGCCGCCGAGCATCGACAAATGCCGCACGCCGAAGATCTGGCTGACCAATCCGTTGGTGAGCGGCACGGTGCCGAGCCAGAGGAAGCCCATCGCCGCGGCAAAGGCGAGCGCGGTGACATTGGTGAGCGGCAGCGCGAGGAACAGCACGAACACGAGGCCACGCGCCGCATAAAGGCCGGCGAGCAGATAATGTTTGGGGTAGCGATCGCCCGACATGCCGAAGGCATAGGATCCGAAGATATTGAACAGGCCGACAAGTGCGAGCGCGGTTGCGCCGATCGCCGGCGGAATCTGCTTGTCCGCCAGATAGGCCGGGAAATGCGTCGCGATGAACGCGATATGGAATCCGCAGACGAAAAAGCCCGCATTGAGCAGCCAGAAGCTGCGCACGCCCGACGCCTCGCGCAGCGCCTCGCCGACGCTTTGTGCCGGGCCGTCCGCGTCCAGCGCCGGCGGCTTGCCCGCGACACCGATCGCAAGCACCGCGGCCATCCCGATCAGTCCGGCGAGCGCGATGAACGCCATATGATAGCCCAGCTCGCCGAGCAGCAGCTGCGCGCCCGGTACGACCAGGAACTGGCCGACCGAACCGCCCGCCGTGACGATGCCGAATGCCATCGTCCGCCGTTCGGGCGGAACGACGCGGCCGACCGCGCCGAGCATCACGGTAAAGGTGACGCCGGTCATGGCGAGGCCGACCATGAAACCCAGGGTCAGATGGATGCCGAGCGCATTGGTCGCGAACGATGCGCCGACCAGCCCGGCGACATAGAGCAGGGCGCCCGCCAGTGTGACGCGGCCGGCGCCATGCTTGTCGGCGATCGCGCCGACTATGGGCTGGGCAAGGCCGAGCATCAGATTCTGGATCGCCAGCGCCAGCCCGAAATCGGAGCGACCAATATCGAGCGCCGGCCCCATTTGCGGCAGGAACAGGCCGAAGGACTGGCGCACGCCCATCGCCAGCGTGACCACGGCGGCGGCGCAGATCACGACCGTCCAGGGAGAACGGGTCTTCATGGCCGGATCTCCTCGATGCGGTCGAGCAGCGCGAACAATGCGACGCGATCGGAGCCGAGCACCGCGTCGACACGATGCTCGGCGGCTTCCCATGCCGGCAGGCAGCGTGCGATCGCGTCCTTGCCCGCCGGCGCGATCTCGACGATCCGCGAGCGCTGGTCGCCGCCCTCCGCGAAACGGACCAGCCCCTGGTCGCGCAGCGCGCCGACCGTGCGGCTGATCGTCGTCCGGTCGTGTCCGGTCCGCTCGGCAAAGGCGGTCAGCGAACATGGGCCCGATCGGTCGAGCATGCGAAGCAGCGAGAATTGCGGCGTCGAGAGGCCGGATCCCTCCAGTGCGGCGTCGTAGAAGGCGGTCACGGCCCGCGCCGATCGGCGGAGCTTGGTACAGGCGCAAACGGTGGAAAGCATGATTCGTGCATATACACGTGTTGCGTATGCGATCAATGGCGTTTCCAGAAACCCGCACAGATCCTATTGTCGCGCCCGATCAAGGAGAATCGCATATGGGTGACAAGGCAGCGATCTGGAAGGCCATTGACGGCACCGAGCGGAGGACGCTTGTCGAGCTCTTTGCCGCGGAGCCGGACCGGCTGTCGCGTCTCGTGGTCGAAGAAGCGGGCATCCGCTTCGACTGGTCGAAAACCCATCTCACCACCGGGCTGATCGACAATTTTGCGGCGCTCGCCGATGCTGCGGGGCTGGCCGGCGCCCGCGATGCGATGTTCGCGGGGAAGCCCGTCAATGTCACCGAGGGCCGCGCCGCCGAGCATAGTGCGGAGCGCGGCGAGGGTGCTCCGGAAAGCGTGGTGCAGGCGCGCGGGCTCCATGCGCGGATGCGCGCGCTGATCGATGCGATCGAGGCCGATGCCTTCGGACCGATCCGCCATGTGCTGCATGTCGGCATTGGCGGATCCGCGCTGGGGCCAGACTTGCTGGTCGATGCGCTTGGCCGCGATTCGAACCGCTACGATGTCGCCATCGTTTCCAATGTCGACGGTGCGGCGCTCGAAGAGGCGTTCGCCCGGTTCGATCCGTCGGCGACGCTGCTTGCCGTCGCGTCGAAGACCTTCACCACCACCGAGACCATGCTCAACGCCGAAAGCGTGCTCGAATGGATGACGGAAGCGGGGGTTGAGGATCCCTATGGCCGCGTCGTCGCGCTGACCGCCGCGCCTGACAAGGCGGTGGCCTGGGGCGTCGACGAGACCCGTGTTCTGCCTTTCTCCGAAAGCGTTGGTGGGCGGTATTCGCTCTGGTCGTCGATCGGTTTCCCCGCCGCGCTGGCGCTGGGCTGGAATGCGTTCGAGGAACTGCTCGAGGGGGCGGCGGCGATGGATCGCCATTTCCGGCTCGCGCCCTGGAGCTCGAACGCGCCCGTGCTCGCCGCTTTCGCCGATCTCTATTATGCGCAGGCGCGCGGTTGCGAGACGCGCGCGGTGTTCGCTTATGACGAAAGGCTGCGGCTGCTGCCCAGCTATCTCCAGCAGCTCGAGATGGAATCGAACGGCAAAAGCGCGACGGCCGACGGCCGGCCGCTCGACCGGCCGAGCGCGCCGATCACCTGGGGCGGGGTGGGGACCGATGCGCAGCATGCCGTGTTCCAGCTGCTCCACCAGGGTACGCATCTCGTTCCCGTCGAGTTCGTCGCCGCGATCGAGGCCGGTGACGCGCTGGTCGAGGATCATCATCGCCAGTTGCTCATCAATTGCTTCGCACAGGGCGCGGCATTGATGGCGGGTCGCGCGAGCGATGATGCGGCGCGCAGCTATCCGGGGGATCGGCCGTCGAGCACCGTTCTGCTCGATCGGCTCGACCCGGCGACGCTTGGCGCGCTGATCGCATTCTACGAGCAGCGGACCTTCGCCAATGCGGTGATGATCGGGGTCAATCCGTTCGACCAGTTCGGCGTCGAACTGGGCAAGGAGATCGCGCGTTCGATCGACAGCGAAGGCACCGAGCGGTTCGATGCCTCGACGCGGGCGCTGATCGAACGCGCGGGGCTCAACAGATAATCGAATCGGCAAAGCAGGCGGTCGATCACTGCGATGGGGAAAAGCCGTTTGTTCGATCAGGCGGCAATCCCTAGATGATGCCTCCATTGTCATGCCCGCTTTCGCCGGAATGACACGAGAAGGAAGCCCCCGATGCCCAGCTATGATTACGACCTTTTCACGATCGGTGCCGGCTCGGGCGGCGTGCGTGCCTCGCGCGTCGCCTCGGCGCATGGCGCGAAGGTCGCGGTGGCGGAGGAATATCGCGTCGGCGGCACCTGCGTGATCCGGGGCTGCGTGCCCAAGAAACTGCTCGTCTATGGCGCGCATTTCGCCGAGGATCTGAAGGATGCGCGCCGCTTCGGCTGGAACGTGCCCGATTGCAGCTTCGACTGGAGCGTGTTGCGCGACAATGTGCTGGCCGATGTCGATCGGCTGGAGAAGGCCTATACCGAGACCCTGGGCAACCATAAGGTCGAAGTGATCGCGGAGCGCGCCGTCCTGAAAGGGCCGCACGAGATCGCACTGGCATCGGGCAGGACGGTGACGGCGGGCAAGATCCTGGTCGCGACCGGCGCCTGGCCGTTGACCCCCGATGTGCCGGGTGCCGAACATGGCATCACTTCGAACGAGGTGTTCCACTTGCCCGAACTGCCCAAGCGCGTGGTGATCGCGGGCGGTGGTTATATCGCCAACGAGTTCGCCGGCATCTTCAACGAGTTCGGCAGCAAGGTCACGATCGTCAACCGTTCGGATGCGATCCTGCGCGGTTATGATGAGCAGATCCGCGACCGCTTGCTCCAGATCTCGATGATCAAGGGCATCGAATTCCGCTTCAACGCGCCGTTCGAAAAGGTCGAGAAGCTCGAGAGCGGCGCGCTCAGGATCTTCATGAAGGGCTGTGAGCCGATCGAGGCCGATTGCCTGCTCTTCGCGACCGGCCGGCGCCCCAAGAGCGACGGGATCGGGCTGGAGGATGTCGGCGTCGCGCTGAACGACAAGGGCGCGATCGTCGTCGATGAGGATAATCGCACCAACATCGATAGCATCTATGCCGTTGGCGATGTGACCGATCGGGTTCAGTTGACGCCCGTCGCGATCCGCGAAGGCCAAGCCTTTGCCGACACCGTCTTCGGCAACAAGCCGCACCGGGTCGATTATGGCTGCATCCCCAGCGCGGTGTTCAGCCATCCGCCGCTTGCGGGCGTCGGCATGACCGAAGGGCAGGCCCGCAACAAGCTTGGCTCGATCAAGGTCTATCAGTCCGATTTCCGGCCGATGAAGAATGTGCTGGCCGGCCGCAACGAGCGCTCGCTCTACAAGATGATCGTCGATGCCGCGAGCGACCGGGTCGTCGGCCTCCATATGATCGGCCCCGACGCGCCGGAGATTCTCCAGGCCGCGGCGGTGGCGGTGAAGGCGGGGCTGACCAAACAGGCGTTCGACGACACCGTCGCGCTTCACCCCAGCATGGCTGAGGAGCTGGTGCTGCTCAAATAAGTTGTTTATCGCAACTTAAATGGCTATCCTCCCTTGATCGGGGACGGAGGGCGCGATGGCGACGGGCACGGTTCTGGTGACGGGTGGAAGCGGCTATCTCGCCGGTTTCCTGATCAGGCGGCTCGTCGAGCATGGCTGGACCGTCCATGCGACGATCCGCAACCTTGCCCGCGAAACCGAGGTCCGCGAAACGCTTGGCGTCGACGATGCCAGGCTGAAGATCTTCGCCGCCGATCTGATGCGCGATGATGGCTGGGCCGAAGCGGTGGCGGGCTGCTCGTTCGTCGCGCATGTGGCCTCGCCCTTTCCGGCGACCGCGCCAAAACATGAGGACGACCTGATCGTTCCGGCGCGCGAAGGCACGTTGCGTGTGCTGCGTGTCGCCCGGGATGCGGGCGTGCGCCGCGTCGTCGCGACCTCTTCCGCCGCGGCGATCGCCTATGGTCATGGCAAGGGCAACCGGACCTTCAGCGAGGCCGATTGGACCAATGTCGATGCGCCCGGCGTCTATCCCTATATCAAGTCGAAGACGATCGCCGAGCGTGCCGCGCGCGACTGGATGGCGGCCGAGGGCGGCGGCATGGAATATTGCTCGATCAACCCGACCGCGATCCTGGGGCCGGTGCTCGGCGCCGATTATTCGACGTCGCTCGAACTGGTGAAGAAGCTGCTCGAAGGCGCTTTTCCGGGCACGCCCGATTTCGGTTTCGGGATCGTCGACGTCCGCGACCTCGCCGATCTCCATGTGCTGGCACTGACCGTGCCCGGGCTCGACGGCGAGCGTTTCGCCGCGTCTGGCCGCTTCATGAAGCTCAACGATATCGCGCATGTGCTGAAGGATCGGCTGGGTACGGAGGCGCGCAAGGTGCCGACGCGCAAACTGCCCGACTGGCTGGTCCGCATCGTCGCGCGTTTCGATCCGATGGTGCGTCAGGTCGTCTCCGAACTCGGCAATGTCCGCAACATCGATGCGAGCCATGCCAAGTCGGTGCTCGGCTGGGAAACGCGCGATGAAGCCGATACGATCGAGGATACCGCGCGCAGCCTGATCGCTCAGGGGCTGGTGAAGGTCTAGATTTCGATCCGCCAACCGGAAGTAGCTTCCTCCGCAGCTCCTTTCCACGCTTCGTCATTGCGAGCGCAGCGCGGCAATCCAGGGATGCGTCGGCTGCTGGATTGCTTCGTCGCTTCGCTTCTCGCAATGACGCCTTCGTCTACCGGCAGGGTTTCAGACCTGCTTCTTGCGCACCGACCAGACGAAGCTGTCATACCAGAAATGGAGCAGCGAGCAGGCGACGAACGGCGCGATCAGCCCCTTGTACGAACCGGCAAGCGTATAGCCGATGCCGAACAGCGTGCAGAATATCAGGAAGATCGGGATCGCCTGTTTCGCGATGCGCGGACGTGACGACGCCAGCATCTCCATTCTCTTGCCTTCCTTCAGCCAGACCAGCGCGAAATACTGGACGGCGTGGAAGATGTTGATCGCAATGAAAGCGAGGACCGGGGGCGCGAAGCCCCAGGCCAGGATCGAGACGATGCCCGTTGTGACGAACAAGGCGGCCTTATGTGCGGGCATCGCATAGCCGGCTTTCATCGCGCGGCGATATTCCCAGGCGGCGACGCTCGTCACGGCGACGCCGGCGGTGACCGCGGCCAGCCGGATCCAGCCTGCCACGCCTTGCGCGAAATCGGGAACCTGGGTCAGCATCGTCCAGCCGATCTGGTCGAACTTGTTGAAGGCCGCGATGTGCGCCATCAGCGACGCGCCGAACGCGATGGGGCCGACATATAGCGCCCAGTTGAGCATCAGGTCGACGCGGCGGAGCCGATGCGAATCATTGCCCGCTTTCATGTCGTAGATGCGGCCGAGGCCGAAGGTCTGGAGTGCCGAATGGTGCACGTCCCAGAAGACGTTGAGAACCAGCGCCAGGACCAGCAATGTGTCCGACAGCCACAGCCCGGCGATCAGCAGCACCGGGACAATGGTCAGCTTCAGCCTGTGATCGTCGAAGACCTGCTTGTTGAAATAGGCGCGCGGCACCACCGCGATCAGATGGGCATAGGTCAGGATGCCGCCGAGCAGGAGCAGCAATTGGGTCGCCTGCTCCCCATCGTGCAACGGCAACAGGGACGCGAGCAGCATCCATATTGTGCAGAAGACGAGCGCGATCGCCGGCGCGCCCCAGAAGCACAAGGCATCGATGCGCGGACTGGCGATCGCCAGCGCCGGATCGGCCAGCGCCTCGCGAAATGCATCGCGCGGCGCGTTGCTAACCGGATAGATCGATGCCATCTGCGCCCCCCAACGTCGCGCACTTGTGCCTCGATCGCGTTTAAGATCGCGTTAAATGGCGGATGGCGCCCCTATTGCGAAACCCGGTTGGCCACCAGATCGTCGACCACCGCCGGGTCGGCGAGCGTGCTGATATCGCCCAGCGCCTGTGCCGACACGTCGCCTTCGGCGATCTTGCGCAGGATGCGGCGCATGATCTTGCCCGATCGTGTCTTGGGCAGGCCGGGGGCGAACTGGATGGCATCGGGCGTGGCGATCGGGCCGATCTCGGTGCGCACCCATTGTCGCAGCTCGGCGCGCAGTTCCTCGCTCGCTTCGCAATTGGCGTTGAGCGTCACATAGGCATAGATGCCCTGGCCCTTGATCTCATGCGGCATGCCGACCACCGCGGCTTCCGCGACCTTTTCGTGCAGCACAAGCGCGCTTTCGACCTCGGCGGTGCCCATGCGGTGGCCGGAGACGTTGATGACGTCGTCGACCCGGCCGGTGATCCAGTAATAGCCGTCCTCGTCGCGGCGGCAGCCGTCGCCCGTGGTGTATTTGCCGGGGAAGGTGGTGAAATAGGTCTGGAAGAAACGGGCATGGTCACCCCAGACGGTGCGCATCTGGCCCGGCCAACTCCGCGCGATCACCAGATTGCCTTCGGTGGCGCCGTTCAGAATCGTACCTTCGCCGTCGACGATCTGCGGTTCGACCCCGAACATCGGCTTGGTCGCCGATCCCGGCTTGAGCGCGGTGGCGCCGGGCATCGGCGTGATCATCGCGCCGCCCGTCTCGGTCTGCCACCAGGTATCGACGATCGGGCAGCGTTCCTCGCCCACCACCGCATGATACCAGCGCCACGCCTCGGGATTGATCGGCTCGCCGACGGTGCCGAGCAGCTTCAGCGACTTGCGGCTGGTAGTGGTGACGAAATCGTCGCCTTCCTTCATCAGCGCGCGCAGCGCGGTCGGCGCGGTGTAGAGGATCTCGACCTTGTGGCGGTCGACCACCTGCCAGATGCGGCTCGGTGTCGGCCAGTTGGGCAGGCCTTCGTACATCAGGGTGGTCGCGCCATTGGCGAGCGGACCGTAGACGATATAGCTGTGGCCGGTGACCCAGCCGATATCGGCGGCGCACCAATAGATCTGGCCGGGGCGATAGTCGAAGACCAGCTCGTGCGTCAGGCTGGCCCAGAGCAGATAGCCGGCGGTGGAATGGAGCACGCCCTTGGGCTTGCCGGTCGAGCCCGAGGTGTAGAGGATGAACAAGGGATCCTCCGCACCCATTGCTTCGACGGGGCAGTCGGCGGGAACCTCGGCCGCCGCCTCATGATACCAGATGTCGCGGCCGTCCTGCATCGCGACATCGCCGCCCGTCGCCTTCACCACCACGACCTTGTCGAGACAGCGGACATGTTTCGCGGCTTCGTCGACATTGGCCTTGAGCGGCACATGCTTGCCGCCGCGCCGGCCTTCGTCCGCAGTGACGACGATCGTCGAATCGCAATCGGTGATCCGTCCGGCCAGCGCCTCTGGGGAGAAGCCGCCAAAGACCACCGAATGGATCGCGCCGATCCGCGTGCAGGCGAGCAGCGCAAAGGCGGCTTCGGGGATCATCGGCATATAGATGGTGACGCGATCGCCCTTCCTCGCGCCCGCCGCCTTGAGCACATTGGCGAAGCGGCAGACCTCCTGATGAAGCTGGGCATAGGTGTAGCTGCGCGGGGCCTCGTCGGGGCTGTCGGGTTCCCACAGGATCGCAACCTGGTCGGCGCGCGTCTTCAGATGCCGGTCGATGCAATTGGCCGAGACATTGAGCTTGCCGTCGCTGAACCAGCGGATGCGGAAATCCTTCTCGTCGAACGACCAGTCGCCGGCGATCTCGGGGCGCTTGATCCAGTCGAGCCGTTTCGCCTGATCGAGCCAGAAGCTGCCCGGATCGGCGAGCGCGAGACCGTAAAGCTGATCGTAGCGCTTGGCGTCGACCTTTGCCTTGGCGGCCCATTCGGCCGGAACGGGATAGGTCGACGGCTCGGTCATTTCGGGAATCCTCCGCATCACTTTCGCGCGGCGCCCCTGTGCCAAAGATCGGCGTGCAGGGGAAGCTTTCAACCGACGCGATAGGGCACAATATCGCGTCGATCGGGATCGATGCGGATGGTGCGGTCGGCGGGGGGGAAGGCGCGCTGGTCGCAATCGGTGCGCGGGCACAGCCGGCACGAAATGCCGATCGGTGTCGCCGCACCGGTCGCCGCCGTGTCGATCCCGTCGGCATAGATGAAATCGCGGGCATGCTCGACCTCGCAGCCCAGCGCCACCGCGTAGCGGCGGGGGCTGCGCGCGTAACTGCCCGATGGTTTCACCAGCCCCTTCGCCATCTGGACATAGCGCAGCCCGTCGGGCGTCTCGGCGAGCTGGACGAGGATGCGATCGGGAATCGCGACCGCTTCATGGACGATCCACAGCGGACAGGCGCCGCCGAAGCGCGCGAACTGGAGGCGCGTGGCCGAATGGCGCTTGGTGATGTTGCCCGCCATGTCGACGCGGCAGAAGAAGAAGGGGATGCCGCGCGCGCCTGGCCGCTGGAGCGTGGACAGGCGATGACAGGCCTGTTCGAAGCTGACCGAGAAGCGGCGGCACAGCCGGTCGATGTCATGGCGCAGGCTGCGCGCGGAGCCGCGAAAGGCTTCATAGGGCATCAGCAGCGCGCCGGCGGCGTAGTTGGCGAGGCCGATCGAGAGCAGCCGCCGCGACTCCGCGCTGCGCAACGACGCGCTTTCCGTGATCGCGTTGATGGCATCCTCCATCTCGAGCGCGACCAGCTGATGCGCCAGCATGAAGCGCCGGCTCTCCGAAGGCAGGGCCGGAGACAGGGAAAGACGCCGTGTCGCCCGGTTCAGTGCGCGCAACGGTGCGTCGATCGCATCGCCCCCGGCATCGATACCGACGCCGTGTGCGGTGCGCAGCCGGCCGATCAATGCCGGTTCGCCCGGGCCGATCGCCGCGGCCAGATCCTCGGCACGGCGATCAAGCAGGTCGACATAGTTTCCGGCTTCGTGAAACCAGTCGCGTATCTCTTCCCAGGGCAGGCGGCCACCGTCGGAGACGCCGCTCGACATCGCCTCCTCCATCATCTGCAGCCGTTCCTCGCTGTCGCGATAGGCGGCATGGAGCGCGACGAACCGGTCGGCGAATTGCGGCTGTTGTTCGACCAGCCGGGCAAGCATGTCGGGCGGAAGCGGCGCTTCCGCGAACAGAGGGTCGTCGAGCGCGGCGCGCGTCGCGGAGAAGCGACGGGCCTCGTCGTCGCCCTCGAGCTCGTCCAGTTCACGGGGGTGGTGGCGGCCAAGCGCCGCCAGCACCGCCGATGTCAGCGGACGATCGTCATTTTCGAGCTGGCTCAGATAGCTGACCGAGATGCCGAGCCGCGCCGCCATCGCGCTCTGGCCCAGACCCGCGCGTTGCCTCAGCGCGCGAAGGCGTTCGCCGGCGAAGAGTCTCTTGCGCATGTCCCTCCATGTCATTCCCGCGAAAGCGGGAATCCAGTGCGATGCTGATGGCCACGCCGCGTTTCGACGCACTCCCCTGGATTCCCGCGTTCGCGGGAATGACAGAGTAGGAGGACAGTAATTTGCAAATCACCCGTTCGCAACTTCGCAAGTTCGCATTTGCAATGCGGCATGAAAGGCGGAAAGGGGAAAGCTCGGTTACGCAGGAAGCACGGAATGCAGACGATCATCGACAAGCTCGAGGACAAGCGCGCGGCCGCGCGGCTGGGCGGCGGACAGAAGCGCATCGATGCGCAGCATGCCAAGGGCAAGCTGACGGCCCGGGAACGGGTCGAGATACTGCTCGACGAGGACTCGTTCGAGGAACTCGACATGTATGTCGAGCACAACTGCGTCGATTTCGGCATGCAGGATCAGGTGATCCCCGGCGACGGCGTGGTGACCGGATCGGGCACGATCAACGGCCGGCTGGTCTATGTTTTCAGCCAGGATTTCACGGTGTTCGGCGGATCGCTGTCCGAACGGCACGCGCAGAAGATCTGCAAGATCATGGATATGGCGATGAAGGTCGGCGCGCCTGTCATCGGCCTCAACGATTCGGGCGGCGCGCGCATCCAGGAGGGTGTGGCGTCACTGGGCGGCTATGCCGAAGTGTTCCAGCGCAATGTGCTGGCATCGGGCGTGGTGCCGCAGCTTTCGGTGATCATGGGCCCCTGCGCGGGCGGCGCGGTCTATTCGCCGGCGATGACCGACTTCATCTTCATGGTGAAGGACAGCTCCTACATGTTCGTGACCGGTCCGGACGTGGTGAAGACCGTCACCAACGAGGTCGTGACGCAGGAGGAGCTGGGCGGCGCCGTGACCCACACCACCAAGTCGGGTGTCGCCGACGTCGCGTTCGAGAATGATATCGAAGCCCTGTGGGCCGCGCGCACGCTGATCGACTATCTGCCGCTCTCCAATCGCGAGGATGTGCCCGAACGGCCGACCGCCGATCCGTTCGACCGCATCGAGGAAAGCCTCGACACGCTGATCCCGGCGAGCGCCAACCAGCCCTATGACATGCACGAACTGATCCGGAAGGTCGTCGACGAAGGCGATTTCTTCGAACTCCAGCCCGCGCATGCCGCCAACATCATCATCGGCTTCGGCCGGATCGAGGGGCGGACCGTCGGTTTCGTCGCCAACCAGCCCACCGTGCTCGCCGGCTGCCTCGACATCAACTCGTCGAAAAAGGCCGCGCGTTTCGTCCGTTTCTGCGACGCGTTCGAGATCCCGATCGTCACCTTCGTCGACGTGCCCGGCTTCCTGCCCGGCACCGCGCAGGAACTGAACGGCATCATCAAGCACGGTGCCAAGCTGCTCTTCGCTTACGCCGAGGCGACCGTGCCCAAGATCACCGTGATCACGCGCAAGGCCTATGGCGGCGCCTACGACGTCATGGCTTCCAAGCATCTGCGCGGTGACCTCAACTATGCTTGGCCGACCGCCGAGATCGCGGTGATGGGCGCCAAGGGCGCGGTGGAGATCATCTTCCGCCAGGACATCAAGGATCCCGAGAAGATCGCGGCGCGCACCCGCGAATATGAGGATCGCTTCGCCAATCCCTTCGTGGCGGCGAGCAAGGGCTTTATCGACGAGGTGATCGCGCCGCATGCCACGCGACGCCGGATCGCGCTGGGTCTCAGGAAGCTGCGCAACAAGAGCCTCGAGAACCCCTGGAAAAAGCATGACAATATTCCGCTCTAGCCTGATCGTCGTTGGGTTGGCGGCAGTCTTCGGACTGGGATTTGTGGCTGGTGGCCTGATGCTGTGGAAGAGTACGGCGGAGCGCGATTTACCTGCAAGCAATACCGAGATCGGAAAGATATTTCGGATAGATTTGAAGCGAGGGTCGGATCAGGCGCGTCAAAAGGCACTGGGTGAGTATCTGAAGAAGATAAGTACGGATCGATTTAGGGTCTATCAAGAATTGTCGGAGGCAGGGTTCGTAACTCGTTATCATCGTCGAATGAGTGGTGAAAACGGTAGCGATTGTGCTCGGTTCGTTCGGCAGGATGACAGATTCTTTGATCCGATCGGATATTGGAATGTCAGTTTTTGCGGAGATACCGTCAATGTCGAACTCCATCGATCGAGTCTTTGAATCATGACGATCGGACGCCTGAACCATGTCGGCATCGCGACGCCCTCGATCGAGAAGTCGATCGCGCTCTATCGCGACCTGCTCGGCGCGACGAAGATCCACGAGCCGTTCGACCTGCCGCCGCAGGGCGTGCGCGTCTGTTTCGTCGACACGCCCAACAGCCAGATCGAGCTGATCGAACCCTATGGCGAGAACAGCCCGATCCACGCCTTCCTCGCGAAGAACCCCGCGGGCGGGCAGCATCATGTCTGTTTCGAAGTCGCCGACATCCATGCCGCCAAGGCGGATATGGAGGCCAAAGGCGCCAAGGTGCTGGGAGAGCCGCGGATCGGCGCGCACGGCACGCCGGTGATCTTCGTCCATCCCAAAGATATGGGGGGCGTGCTGGTCGAACTGATGGAAACGCCGAAGGGAGACGGGCATTGAGCGCATATCAGATGATCCGCCTCGATGTGACCGATGCGGTCGCCACGATCACGCTGGCGCGGCCCGAGCGGTTGAATGCCGCGCCGCCGGCAATGTTCGACGAGATCGCGGTCGCGCTCAAGTCGCTGCCCGAGGCGGGCGCACGGGCCCTGCTGATCACCGGTGAGGGCCGCGCCTTTTGTTCGGGCGCCGATCTCGTCGGAGCCGATGGAAGCTCGATTGCGGGCGGAGAGGCCACCTATCAGGCGCTGACCAACAGCTATAACCCGGCGATGCTGCTGCTGTCGCAATTGCCGATCCCGGTGGTCACCGCGGTCAGCGGCGCGGCGGCGGGCATTGGCTGCTCGCTGGCATTGGCCGGCGATTTCACTTTTGCCGGGCGTTCCGCCTATTTCCTCCAGGCCTTCGTCAATATCGGCCTGGTGCCCGATGGCGGCGCCAGCTGGATGCTCCCGCGCCTGATCGGCAAGGCGCGCGCGACCGAGATGATGATGCTCGGTGAGCGTATTCCCGCCGAAAAGGCGGCCGATTGGGGCCTGATCTACAAAATAGTCGATGACGAGGCGCTGCTGGCCGAGGCCGGTGCGCTGGCTCGCCGTCTGGCGGACGGCCCGACTGTTGCGCTCGGGCTGATGCGCCGTGCGATCGCGAGCGGACTCGATATCGATTATGCCGCCGGCATGGGTGGAGAGGCTATCAATCAGCGCCTCGCCGGC
Source organism: Sphingobium sp. FW305-3-2-15-F-TSA7 (assembly GCF_058787155.1). Classification (NCBI taxonomy): domain Bacteria; kingdom Pseudomonadati; phylum Pseudomonadota; class Alphaproteobacteria; order Sphingomonadales; family Sphingobiaceae; genus Sphingobium; species Sphingobium sp. FW305-3-2-15-F-TSA7. The sequence goes on from NZ_JBYSZM010000032.1 coordinate 75,364, forward strand.
CAGAGCGCCGATGCAGCCGAAGGGATCCGCGCGTTCCTCGAAAAGCGCAAGCCGTCCTTCACGGGGAAATGAGATGACCGACAAGCCCAGCACTGCGCAGTGGGAGGCCCTGGCCGCGAAGGAGGTCAAGGGCAAGGACCTCAACTGGCATACGCCCGAGGGCATCGTGGTGAAGCCGCTCTACACGGCGGACGACGTCGCGGACCTCGATCCCGGCCTGCCCGGTTTCGCGCCCTTCACGCGCGGCGTGCGCGCCAGCATGTATGCCGGCCGGCCCTGGACGATCCGGCAATATGCCGGCTTTTCGACCGCCGAGGAATCCAACGCCTTCTACCGCCGCAACCTGGCGGCGGGTCAGAAGGGGCTTTCGGTCGCTTTCGATCTCGCCACCCATCGCGGTTACGACAGCGACCATCCGCGCGTGACCGGCGATGTCGGCAAGGCGGGCGTGGCGATCGACACGATCGACGACATGAAGATCCTGTTCGACGGCATTCCGCTCGACAAGATGTCGGTCAGCATGACGATGAACGGCGCGGTCATCCCGATCCTCGCCTTCTTCATCGTCGCGGGCGAGGAACAGGGCGTTCCCCAGGCCGAGCTCGACGGGACCATCCAGAACGACATCCTCAAGGAGTTCATGGTCCGCAACACCTATATCTACCCGCCCGAGCCGAGCATGCGGATCATCTCGGATATCTTCGGCTACACGTCGCGCAACATGCCGAAGTTCAACAGCATCTCGATTTCCGGCTATCACATGCAGGAAGCGGGGGCGACGCAGCTTCAGGAACTGGCCTTCACCATCGCCGACGGCGCCGAATATGTCCGCTACGGCGTGGCATCGGGCCTGGATATCGACAAGTTCGCCGGACGGCTGAGCTTCTTCTTCGCGATCGGCATGAACTTCTTCATGGAAATCGCCAAGCTCCGCGCCGCACGCGTGCTGTGGCACCGGGTGATGACCAATCTCGGCGCGAAGGACGAGCGCAGCAAGATGCTGCGCACCCATTGCCAGACCTCGGGCGTCTCGCTGACCGAGCAGGACCCGTACAATAATGTGATGCGCACGACGATCGAAGCGATGGCGGCGATGCTGGGCGGCACCCAGTCGCTCCACACCAACGCGCTCGACGAGGCGATCGCGCTGCCCACCGATTTCTCCGCCCGGATCGCGCGCAACACGCAGATCGTGATCCAGGAGGAAACGGGGATGACCAAGGTCGTCGATCCCCTTGGCGGCTCTTATTATATCGAGGCGCTGACCCAGGAACTGGTCGACAAGGCGTGGGAGATTATCGAGCGCGTCGAGAAGGAAGGCGGCATGGCCAAGGCCGTCGCCGCCGGCTGGCCCAAGGCGATGATCGAGGAAGCCGCCGCCGCGCGCCAGGCGCGGGTCGATCGCGGCGAGGACGTGATCGTCGGCGTCAACAAATACCGGCTGGGCACCGAGGATTTCCTCGAGACGCTCGAAGTCGATAACGAGAAGGTCCGCCAGGGCCAGATCGCGCGCATCGCCAAGGTGAAGGCGGGCCGCGACGCGGCGGCGTGCGAGGCGGCACTCCAGGCGCTGCGCGACGGCGCGGCGCAGCCGTCGAGTATCGAGAATAATCTGCTGGCGCTCGCGGTCGATGCGGCGCGCGCTCGCGCCACGCTGGGCGAGATCTCGTCGGCGATGGAGGAAAGCTTCAACCGCTACGGCACACAGCCGACGCCGGTGAAGGGCGTCTATGCCGCGCCCTATGAAGGCGACAGCCGCTGGCAGCAGGTGCTCGACGGTGTCAAGGCGGTGGAGCGGCGCATGGGGCGCAAGCCGAAACTGCTCGTCGCCAAGATGGGGCAGGACGGCCATGATCGCGGCGCCAACGTCATCGCGTCGGCCTTTGGCGATATGGGCTTCGACGTCGTCTCCGGCCCGCTGTTCCAGACGCCCGAGGAAACCGTGGTGCTTGCGCTCGAAACCGGGGTCGACGTGGTCGGTGCGTCGAGCCTCGCCGCCGGGCACAAGACGCTGATCCCCGAGCTGATCGGCAAGCTGCGCGAACGCGGCCGCACCGATATCAAGGTGATCGCGGGCGGCGTCATCCCGCCGCAGGATTACGAATATCTGCGCGACGCCGGCGTGCAGGGCATCTATGGGCCGGGTTCCAACGTGGTCGAATGTGCGGCGGACGTGCTGCGCCTGCTCGGCCACAACATGCCCCCGCTGGAGGAAGCCGCGTGACCGATATCCGCACCGACTGGACCCGCGACGAGATCGCCGCACTGTTCGACCTGCCGTTCAACGACCTGCTGTTCGACGCACAGACGATCCACCGGACCAATCACCCGCGTAACGAAGTGCAGCTCTCGACCCTGTTGTCGATCAAGACCGGCGGCTGTGTCGAGGATTGCGGCTATTGCAGCCAGTCCGCCGCGCATGAGACGGGCCTGAAGGCGACCAAGCTGATGGACGTGCGCGCCGTGCTGCAGGCGGCGGCGCAGGCCAAGGACAACGGATCGGGCCGCTTCTGCATGGGCGCCGCATGGCGCAGCCCCAAGGAGCGCGACATGCCCGCCATCATCGAGATGGTGAAGGGCGTGCGCCAGATGGGCATGGAAACCTGCATGACCCTGGGCATGCTCAGCGAGAAGCAGGCCGCCCAGCTCGCCGAGGCGGGCCTCGATTACTATAATCACAATATCGACACCTCGCCCGAGAATTACGCCAACGTCATTTCGACGCGGACCTTCGAGGATCGGATCGATACGCTGGAGACCGTTCGCGCGGCGGGGATCAACGTGTGCAGCGGCGGCATCGTCGGCATGGGCGAGACCCGCGCCGATCGCATCGGTTTCCTCCACGCGCTCGCCACCATGGCGCATCCGGAAAGCGTGCCGATCAACGCGCTGGTGCCGGTGAAGGGCACGCCGCTGGGCGACATGCTGGCCGATACGCCGATGGCCAAGATCGACGAGATCGAATTCGTCCGCACCGTCGCGGTCGCGCGCATCCTGATGCCGCAGAGCATGGTGCGGCTCTCGGCCGGCCGCGAAAGCATGAGCGAGGCGTGCCAGGCGCTATGCTTCATGGCGGGCGCCAACAGCATCTTCACCGGAGACCGGCTGCTGACCACGCCCAATGCCGGCGACAATGCCGATGCGGCGCTGTTCGCCAAGCTGGGTGTGAACGCGATGCACGCCGCGCCGAAAGCGCATCTGGAAGCCGTGGCGGCCGAATGATCTTTTTCCGCTCGCTCGACGCTGATCGAGCCGAACGGTTTTTGGGGACCCTAAGTAGATGTTCAAGAAGATTCTGATCGCCAATCGCGGCGAGATTGCGTGCCGGGTGATCCGCACCGCCAAGAAGATGGGCATCGCGACGGTCGCGGTCTATTCGGATGCCGATGCGCGCAGCCCGCATGTGATGATGGCGGACGAGGCGGTGCGGCTTGGCCCGCCGCCGGCGGCGGAGAGCTATCTGCTGGCCGACGCGATCATCGCGGCGTGCAAGGCGACGGGCGCGGAAGCGGTGCATCCGGGCTATGGCTTCCTCTCCGAACGGACGAGCTTCGCGCAGGCGCTGGCGGATGCCGGCATCGCGTTCATCGGCCCGCCCCCCGGCGCGATCGCCGCGATGGGCGACAAGATCGAATCGAAGAAGCTGGCGAAGGAGGCCGGCGTCAATGTCGTGCCCGGCTTCCTGGGCGAGATCGCGGATACCGAGGAAGCGGTGAAGATCGCGTCCGAGATCGGCTATCCGGTGATGATGAAGGCTTCGGCCGGCGGCGGCGGCAAGGGCATGCGCCTGGCCTATGGCGAGCAGGATGTGCGTGAGGGCTTCGAGGCGACCAAGCGCGAAGGGCTCGCCAGCTTCGGCGACGACCGCGTGTTCATCGAGAAGTTCATCGAGAGTCCGCGCCATATCGAGATCCAGGTGCTGGGCGACCAGCATGGCAACATCGTCTATCTCGGCGAGCGCGAATGCTCGATCCAGCGTCGCCACCAGAAGGTGGTCGAGGAAGCGCCGTCGCCCTTCGTGACGCCCGAGATGCGCAAGGCGATGGGAGAGCAGGCAGTCGCGTTGGCGCGTGCCGTCGGCTATTTCAGCGCGGGTACGGTCGAATTGATCGTGTCGGGCGCGGACAAGACGGGCCAGGGCTTCTACTTCCTCGAAATGAACACCCGGCTGCAGGTGGAGCACCCCGTCACCGAATGCGTGACCGGGCTCGATCTGGTCGAACAGATGATCCGCGTGGCGGCGGGCGAACCGCTGGGCTTCACCCAGGATCAGGTGACGCTGACCGGCTGGGCGATCGAGAACCGCGTCTATGCCGAGGATCCCTATCGCGGCTTCCTGCCCTCCACCGGCCGGCTGGTGCGCTATAATCCGCCCGAGGACATGGACAATGTCCGCGTCGACGACGGCGTCGCCGAAGGCGGCGAGGTCTCGATCTTCTACGATCCGATGATCGCCAAGCTGATCACCTGGGGCGACACCCGCATCGAGGCGATCGATCGCCAGATCGTCGCGCTCGACCGGTTCGAGATCGACGGCCCGGGCCATAATATCGATTTCCTCTCCGCGCTGATGCAGCATCCGCGCTTCCGCGAAGGCGCACTGACGACGGGCTTCATTGCCGAGGAATATCCCGATGGGTTCGAGGGCGCGCCGGCCGACGCGGCACTGCTGCGCGCGCTCGCCGCGATCGGTGCCTTCGCCGCGATGGCGGGCGCGGATCGCGCGCGGCGGGTGAGCGGCCAGCTCGGCAAGCGGCTGCCCCCCCCGACAGAATGGCAGGTCAGGATCGGCGACGTGCGGCATGATGTCGCGATCGACGGCGACGAAGTCAGCGTCGACGGCACGCCGATCGAACTCGAACTGGAATATACGCCGGGTGACCGGCTGGTCGAGGCGATGGTGGATGGCGAGCCGCTCGACGTGCGTATCGCGCCCGTCCGCTCGGGCGTGCGGCTGACAACGCGCGGTGCGAGCCATGTCCTGCGTGTCCTGCCCGCGCATGTCGCGCGGCATGCCGTGCACATGATCGACAAGCTGCCGCCCGACCTGTCGAAATTCCTGCTCTGCCCGATGCCGGGCCTGCTCGTCGCGCTCCATGTCGGCCCGGGCGACAAGGTCGAGGCCGGTCAGCCGCTTGCGGTGGTCGAGGCGATGAAGATGGAGAATATCCTGCGCGCCGAGAAGGCGGGTACGGTCAAGAGCGTCAGCGCCAAGGCGGGTGACAGCCTGGCGGTGGATGCTGTGATCCTGGAGATGGAATAAACTCCAGCGCGGCTGAAAACCTCTCCTCCCCATCGAAGATGGGGAGGGGGACCGCCAGCCAAAGGCTGGTGGTGGAGGGGAAAGGCGATGTTGATGCCAGGCTGAGCTTCAGTCAGCGCGCATCGATCGATTTCCGTCAGCTATGGAAGGGATGATGCATCGTCATTCCCCTCCACCACGACGCTTCGCGCCGCGGTCCCCCTCCCCACGCTGAAGCGCAGGGAGGAGAAAGTCTCGCGGATTCAGCCCCGCGCCGCCGCATAGGCGGCGGCCGCACCGTAGAGGCCGGGCTGGGGATGCGTCACCAGCCTGACCGGCAGTGTCGCCATCAGCCCTTCGAACCGCCCCTTGGCGGTGAAGCGTTCGGCGAAGCCCGAGCGGACGAGCCGGTCGGCGATGCGCAGGCCGAGGCCGCCGGCGATCACGACGCCCGCGGCGCCCTGCGCCAGCGCGATGTCTCCGGCGACGGCGCCCAGGCTTTGGCAGAATCGGTCGAGCGCGGCGGTTACCAGGCTGTCGCCGCCCTCCAGCGCGAGCGTCCACAGCGTCTTGTCGTCCATCGGCGCGACCGCGCGGCCCTCGATCGCCGCCAGTGCCTCGTGGATCGCAGCGAGGCCGGGGCCGGAGACGATGCGTTCGGCCGAAACCCGGCGATAGCGCGTGCGCAGCCGCGCCAGGATCGCGTCCTCGATGGTGTCGAGCGGCGCGAAATCGATATGGCCGCCTTCGGTCTCGCTCACGAAATAGCGGCTGTCGCGGCGCAGCACATGCGCGACGCCCAGGCCCGTGCCCGGCCCGACGATGCTGATCACGCCCGTGGCGGGCAACGGCATGTCCGGCCCGCAGAGATGGCGGAAACAGTCGTCGCCGAGCTGTGCGACCGCATGGCCGACCGCGCCGAAATCATTGACCAGCACATGGCCGTCCAGCCCCAGCCGTTCGTCGATCAATGCGGGGCGGATGATCCAGGGATTGTTGGTGAACTTGATGACCTCGCCCGAAACCGGGGTCGCGATCGCGATGCCCGCCGCGCGCGGCAGCGGGCGGCCGAGCATGGCCGCGAAATGCTCCCACGCGGTTTCCAGGCTGGCATGGTCGGCGGTCCGGAGCGTCACCGGCTCGCCAAGCGCGGTCACCCGCCCGTCATCGATCTCGGCGATGGCGAAGCGGGCATGGGTGCCGCCGATATCGGCGGCGACGATCTCGGCCATGATCTGCCCTTAGCGCTTGCGGCTCGCGACCACGGTGATCTCGATCTTGGCGCCGAGCGCCAGCGCGTTGACGCCCACCGTGGTCCGCGTCGGCCGCGCATTGCCGAATGCCGCGATATAGGCCGCGTTCATTGACTGGAAGTCGCCCATGTCGGTCAGATAGACCTGGGATTGGACGACATGAGCGAGATCGAGGCCCTGGGTCTTCAGCAGGTTGCGGATGTTCGCCAGGATCAGCGTCGTCTGCTCGGCGGTCGATTTGGCCGGGTCGAGCTTGCCCGTGGCGGGATCGATCGCGATCTGGCCGGACAGGAAGACGAGGTCGCCCGCGGTCAGCAGCGGCGAATAGGGCCCGATCGGCTTTGGCGTGGCGGCGGCCTGCGCGAAGGCCGGGGCGGCGCAGGCGAGCGCGAGCGGCAGGAGCGAGGCGATGCTGGTTCGGATGGCGCGGTGCATGGGCGGACTCCTTGGGGACGGATGTGGTGGGATGATGGTCAGCAGCAGCGCCCGCCGCCACCGCGATAACGGGCATCCTGGCGGTTGCGGAAGAAGGCGGTCCGGTCCATCGGCGCACGTTCGGGATGATGCTCCGCCATGTGGCGCAGATAGGTGTCGTAGCTGGGCAGCCCGACCATCAGCCGCGCCGTTTCCGCCAGCTTGGCGATGAGGCCGCTCATTCGGCGGGCACCGCGATCGCCGGGATCTCGCGCGCGGTCGGCTGCGGATCGCGCCGCGCCGCCAGGCTGGTGCGGATCGCGAAGAACAGGATCGAGACGACCACGAACATGAAGAAGGCGCACAGCCCCGCATCGACGCGATCGTTGAACACGATCGCCTGCATCTGCGCCATCGACTTGGCGGGCGCCAGCACCTCTCCGCGCGCGATCGCGGCGGAGAAGATGTCGGCATGCGCCAGGAAACCGACCTTGGGATCGCCCGAGAAGATCTTGAGCGTGCCCGCGGTGATCGTGCAGACCAGCAGCCAGGCGGTGGGGATCATCGTCACCCACGCGTAGCGGTCGCGCTTCATGCGGAACAGCACCGCCGTCGCCAGCATCAGCGCGATCGCCGCGAGCATCTGGTTGGAGATGCCGAAGACCGGCCACAGTGTGTTGACCCCGCCCAGCGGATCGGTGACGCCCTGATACAGGAAGAAGCCCCAGCCGCCGACGCACAGCACCGTCGCGATCAGCCCCGGCGTGATGGAACTGGTGTCCCTGAACGACGGGACCGCCATGCCGATCAGATCCTGCAGCATGAAGCGGCCGGCCCGCGTGCCCGCATCGACGGCGGTGAGGATGAACAGCGCTTCGAACAGGATCGCGAAATGATACCAGAAGGCCTTCATCGCGGGGCCGCCCAGTACATGGCTGAAAATCTCCGCCATCGCGACGGCGAGCGTCGGCGCGCCGCCGGTGCGCGAGATGATCGTCGCTTCGCCGACATCCTTCGCCGCCTGGGTCAGCATGTCGGGCGCGATCGGGAAGCCCATGGCGGTGACGGCGGCGGCGGCGCTGGCGGCATCGGTGCCGAGCACGGCGGCCGGGCTGTTCATCGCGAAATAGATGCCGGGATCGAGGATCGAGGCGCCGACCAGCGCCATGATCGCCACGAACGCCTCCATCAGCATCGCGCCATAGCCGATGACCGGCGCGTGCGCCTCGTTCGCGATCAGCTTGGGCGTGGTGCCGCTGGAGATCAGCGAGTGGAAGCCAGACACCGCGCCGCAGGCGATGGTGATGAACAGGAAGGGGAACAGGCTGCCCGACCAGACCGGGCCGCCGCCGCCCGCGAACTGCGTGATCGCGGGCATCTTCAGCGGCGGCGCCATGATGACGATGCCGATCGCCAGCGCGACGATCGCGCCGATCTTGAGGAAGGTGGAGAGATAGTCGCGCGGCGCCAGCAGCAGCCAGACCGGCAGGATCGAGGCGACGATGCCATAGCCGATCAGGATCCAGCAGAGCTGGACGGGGGTGAAGGTGAAGAACGGACCCCAGACCGGCGACTGGGCGACGCTTTGCCCCACCACGATCGCCAGGATCAGCCCGACCAGCCCGAACAGCGAGACCTCCCCGATCCGCCCCGGCCGTATCCAGCGCGTATAGATGCCCATCGCCATGGCGAGCGGCACCGTCACCGCCACGGTGAACATGCCCCATGGGCTTTCGGCGAGCGCGCGCACGACGATCAGCGCGAGCACGGCGAGCAGGATGGTCATGATGACGAAGGCGCCGGCCAGCGCGATCGTGCCGGCGACCGGCCCCATTTCCATGCGGACGAGTTCGCCCAGCGATCGCCCGTCGCGGCGCATCGAGATGAACAGGATCATGAAATCCTGCACCGCGCCCGCCAGCACCACGCCCGCGATGATCCAGAGCGTGCCTGGCAGATAGCCCATCTGTGCCGCGAGCACCGGCCCCACCAGCGGCCCCGCGCCCGCGATCGCCGCGAAATGGTGGCCGAACAGCACGGTCCGGTCGGTCGGCACATAATCGAGCCCGTCGCCGCGCCGGACCGCCGGTGTCGGCCGCGCGGGATCGAGTTGCATCACCGTGCGCGCGATGAACAGCGCGTAATAGCGGTAACCGACCAGGAAGATGCACACCGCCGCCGTCACGATCCACAGCGCGTTGATCGTCTCGCCCCGGCTGGTCGCGACCACCGACAGCGAAAGGGCGCCGATGATCGCGAAGGCGATCCACAGGGCGTGCTTCTTCATCAACATCTCCTCCACGGGATTCGCCGGCTGGTTACGCGTCCCTGTTCGATCGATAGTCGGAAGATCCCGCCGATGTCAGCTTTTTTGAACGGATGCGCCGCGTGGGCAATCATTGATTACGCGTGGATGGTCTTTCGGGCGTAAGACGCCTCTCGATTCCGACTCGCTGAGAGGTACCTCATGTCCATTTCGCTTCACGACGCCAGCATCGCCGTCTTCATCCGCGGCTTCGCCAATCTGTCGGCGATCCTGGAGAAGGGGCGCGCCTATGCCGACGAGAACGGCATCGACCATGCCGAGCTGCTGGAGGCACGGCTCTATCCCGACATGGCGCCGCTGACCGGGCAGATCCAGCGCGCGAGCGACACCGCGCGCTTCACCGCCGTGCGCGTCGCCCAGGTGGAGCCGCTCGCCATGCCCGATACGGAGGTGAGCTTCGACGATCTCCAGGCGCGGATCGCGGCGACCGTCGATTTCCTGAAGGCGGTGCCGGCGGACGCGATGGACGGACGCGAGGACGCGCATGTCGAACTGAAGACGCCGACCGCATCGATCGACTTCACCGGGACGAGCTACGTGCTCGGCTTCGCGGTGCCCAATTTCTATTTCCATGTGACGACCGCCTATGCGCTGCTGCGCATGAAGGGCGTGCCGGTGGGCAAGCTGGATTTTCTCGGGCGGCGGTGACGGGATTGCCATCGACGTCATTGCGAGCGCAGCGAAGCAATCCAGGGTGTGGATGCATCACTGGATTGCTTCGTTTCACTCGCAATGACGTAGCCTGGGCCTACCCGAACGGCCGGTCGATCGTCTCGATCGGCCCCGAGAAATAGCGCGGTCCCTCGGGTGTCATGTGGAAGCAATCCTCCAGCCTGATGCCGAAGGCGCCGGGGATGTAGATGCCCGGTTCGTTTGAAAAGCACATGCCCGCCGCCAGCTTCGTCTTCTCGCCATGGACGAGGTTGACGGGTTCGTGCCCGTCCATGCCGATGCCGTGGCCGGTGCGGTGCGAAGTGCCGGGCAGCTTGTAGCCGGGGCCATAGCCGAGCGTCGCGTAATAGGCGCGGACGGCATCGTCGACCGATCCCGCCTCCGCGCCGATCCGGGCAGCGGCGAAAGCGACGGCCTGGCCTTTGCGCATCTGTTCGAACACCGCGCGCTGCCGCTGGGTCGCCGTGCCGAACACCATGGTGCGCGAGATATCGGCCTGATAGCCGTGCACCGAAACCCCGGCGTCGAACAGGATCACCGTGCCGTCGGCCACGCGCTGCGGCTTGTCGCTGCCATGGGGATAGGCGCTGGATTCACCGATCAGCACCAGCCCGCCATCGGTTTGCCCGCCGAGCGCGCGGCTGGCGGCGATCACCATCGCGTCGATATCGCCCTGGCTCATGCCCGCCACGATGCGTGGATGGACGTGGCGGAAGGCCGCGACCTGCACGTCGTTGGCGAGCTGCATCAGCGCGATCTCCGCTGCGGACTTGATCATCCGGCAGCCGCGCACCACCGCCGACCCATCGACGATCCGCGCGTCCGGCGCGGCATGGCGCAGCCCGTCGACCGCGAAGAAGCGCACCGTTTCCTCGATCCCGATCGATCCGCCGCTGAGCCGGCGTTCCTTCAGCCAGGCCGCGATCAGCGCGAAGGGGCTTTCATCCTCCTGCCAGACGCGGACGTCGCCGGGCACGATCAGGCTTTCGCGGATCGAGGGTTCCTCGAACGCCGGCGTCACCACCAGCACCTCGCCTTCGACCGGGATCATCGCGGCGGTCAGCCTTTCGCTGCGCCACCAGCGGATGCCGGTGAAATAATCGAGCGACGATCCCGCCTCGACCAGCAGGGCGGAGAGGCCCTGTGCCTTCATCAGCGCCTGCGCCTTGGCGATCCGTGCCTGCCGTTCGGCCAGCCCGATCGGCTTGGCGTTGCCGGTCATCGGCGCGAGCGCGGCGGTTTCGGTGTTCGCCCAGGCGGGCAGCATCGGCAGCGCGGCGGCGATGCCCACCATGGCCAGGAAGTGTCTGCGGTTGCTCTGCATTGGATCCCCCGGTTGCGTGCATAGCTTGCGGCTATGGGCTGCCTATCTCTTTGTTCTGGCGTTGTGCCGCGCGGGCAGGACTAATCCGCGCGCGCCGCCGGGGGAAGCCATGATGGCGAAGGGCGGGCGCGGATCGTGGAAAACGGGGAGCAGGCATGGCAAGATTTGTCACGGCATTGGTGATGGTGGCGCTTGCGTCGTCGGTGCACGCAACGCCCCTGACTCTCTCTCCCCCTTCGCCCGAAGCTGAGAAGATCCGCGCGGTCATCGGCAATACCAAGGGGCTCGACGCGCCGGGATGCGCGATCTCGGTCTTGCAGGACAGCAAGATCAAGCTGTTCGTCGCGGATGGCGCCGCGGACATCGCGGCGAAAAGGCCGCTCGATGCCGATACGCAGATGTACACTGCGTCGGTCGCCAAGCAGTTCACCGTGCTCGCGATCGCCCAGCTCGTCGTCGCCGGAAAAATCGGGTTGAACGACGATATCCGCAAATATCTGCCCGAGATGCCGGAATATCGCGTGCCGGTGACGGTCGCGATGCTGATCCATCACACCTCGGGCGTCCGCGATCTGCTCGAACTTGGCACCTATGCCGGCTATGAGACCGCGACCGCGGTGAGCCGTGCGGTGTCGCTCAAGCTGGTCATGTCGCAGCCCGACACCGCATTCGTGCCGGGCACGCAATATCGCTATTCGAACGGCGGCTATCTGCTGCTGTCCGAGATCGTCGAGCGCGTGTCGGGCACGCCCTTTGCCGATTATATGAAGACGAAAATCTTCGCGCCGATGGGCATGAAACGGACATTCGTGCTGAACGGTGCCCGCACGGCCGATGCCAATGCGGCGCATGGTTATGTGCCCGAAGGCGACGGGTTCAAGCTGGCCGATACCCATCCGCTCTATGGCGGTGCCGGTGGCGCGGTCTTCACGATCAACGATCTCGTGAAATATGATTACGACTTCAATTTCGGCCACAAGGTGTGGACCCCGGCGATCCGCCAGATCATGCTTGAGCCGGGCAAGCTGACTGACGGCCGGCCCGCTAATCAGCCGGACGCGATCTATGCCGGCGGGGTGATGCTCAACGGCCCCTGGGTGCAGCATGGCGGTTCGGGCGAAGGCTTCAAGAACGCCGTTGCCTGGCTGCCGGACCGCAAGGCGGCAATCCATATCCTGTGCAACAACGGCACGGCGACGCCTGCGAAAATGGCGAACATGATCGTCGACATATTGGGTGTATTGCCGTCGATGCGCGAGGCGGATGTCTCGCTGGCGGGCCGCTATGACAGCCCCGACCTGCCGGTCTTCTACACGCTGGCACCGAACGGCGCGGACAAGCTGACCGTCACCATCTCTCCCAAACCCGGCGGGCCGGGAGGCCATCGCGTGGTGGAACTGAGCAAGACACCGGACGGATCCTTCACCGGCCGGACGTTCAAGATCGTCCCAGACAACGACCAGCGCGGCTTTGCACTGGGTGACGATCGGCGTCGTGCCGGCGTGCTCCGTTTTCGTCGCGTCGATTGACTGAAATGAGAACAAGGTGGTGAAATCCTGATGCGAACCCGTTGGCTCCTGACCGCGCTGCTGATCGCGGCTGCCCCCGCCGCGACCGCCGCCGCCGAACGCAAGGCGGCGTCGTTCGAAGTGTTCGAGGCGTCGATCCCCGATCTGCAGACGGCGATGGCGGAACGGCGCGTCACCTCGCGCCAGCTCGTCCAGGCTTATCTCGATCGCATCGCCGCCTATGATCATCGGGGACCGGCGCTCAATGCGATCGTGACGCTGAACCCGGACGCGCTGGAGGAAGCGGCGGCGCTCGACCGCGAACGCGCCGAAAAGGGGCCGCGCGGCCCGCTCCACGGCATTCCGGTGTTGGTGAAGGACAATTACGCGACCGCCGGCATGCCCACATCGGCGGGGACGCTGGCGCTTGCCACCTACCGCGTGAAGGACGACGCCTTTCAGGTGAAGCGGCTGCGCGACGCGGGCGCGATCATCCTCGGCAAGACGACGATGCACGAACTGGCGATGAGCGTGATGACGGTGGCGTCGCTCACCGGCGAAACGCGCAATCCCTATGATCCGCGCCGCTCGCCGGGCGGATCGAGCGGCGGCACCGGGGCGAGCATCGGCGCCAGCTTCGCGGCAGCCGGCATGGGCAGCGACACCTGCGGATCGATCCGCGTGCCCGCCGCCTATCAAAGCCTGTTCGGCATGCGCGGCACCGCCGGGCTTTCCAGCCGCGCGGGCGTGATCCCGCTTTCCTCCACGCAGGACGAGGCCGGGCCGATGACGCGCAGCGTGATCGACCTGGCGATCATGATGGATGCGACGGTGGGCGCCGATCCCGCCGATCCGGTGACGGCGGCGATGAAGGGGCGACCCGCGCCCGCTTATGCCGCCGGGCTGCGGCCGGGCGCGCTGAAGGGCGCGCGCATCGGCGTGCTGCGCGCGCTGCTGACGCCCGAGCTGTTCGACGGCGCGATGCGCGACAGGACCAACGAGGCGCTGGAGGCGATGAAGGCGCAGGGCGCCGAGCTGGTCGATGTGGCGCTGCCCGACCTGGAGCCGGTGCTTAAGGCGGCGAGCGTGATCGCGCATGAATTCCGCTTCGATTTCGCCGACTATCTGGCGAAGCATCCCGGCGCGCCGGTCGCCTCGATCGCGGACATGGCGGGCAAGGGGCTGACGCATGAGGCGATCGACGCCCGGCTGAAGATCCGCGCCACCACCGACAAGCGCGACGAAAAGGCCTATGTCGAGGCGCTGGCGAAGCGCGACGTGGCGCGCAAGATGATCCTGGACGCGATGGAGAAGGCGAAGGTCGACGTGCTCGCCTATCCCAGCGCGATGCAGCCGCCGCTCTTCTGGGGCGCGGAGGCGTTCGGTATCGGCACCTGCGCGATGAGTTCGGAAACCGGCCTGCCCGCCATCGCGATCCCGCTGGGGCTGAGCGCGAACGCGCTGCCCGTCGGGCTCGACTTGCTTGGCCGCCCGTTCGACGAGCAGCGGCTGCTCAACCTTGCCTATGGCTGGGAACAGGCCGCGCATCCGCGCACCCCGCCGTTCAGCACCCCGGCGCTGGTGAACGGCAAGGCGCCCGGCGCGTCGCGCTTCACGGTGAAGACGGTGGCAGACAAGGCGGTGGGCGCGCCGAGCGCGAACATCGCCTTCACCTATGATCCGCTGACCGCCGATCTCCGCTTCGACGCGCGGATCGCGGGGCTTGGTCGCGACGAACCCGTGGCGCTGACCCTGCAGCGCAGCGACGAGGGCAAGCCGGGCGCGGTGATCGCGCTGCTGCTGCGCGCCGGCCAGCGCACGGGCGCGTCCGAAATCCGCCTCGACACCCGCGCCCGTGCGGACCTCGCCGCCGGGCGGCTGTTCGTCCATCTCTATACGCGCGACCATCCGCTGGGCGCGGGACGGGTGGCGCTGCCGGCGCGGTAGAACCTATCCCCCTCTCCCTCTTCAGGGGGGAGAGGGTGGTCGAGCTAGCGAGACCGGGAGAG
>NZ_JBYSZM010000033.1:0-62527 GCF_058787155.1 Sphingobium sp. FW305-3-2-15-F-TSA7
AAGATTAAGGGCGGCGCGGGACGGTGCCGCTCACGGTGCGCGTCGCACCCTGCGGGCCGGTGACCGTGCTCGAGTAGCTCGCGGTGCCGTCGCCATTGTTGGTAGCGCTGGTCGTCCGGCCGAAGCTGTTGCCATTGTTCAGCGTGGTGGTGCGGCTGCCGTTGAAGCTGCCGTCGCCCCAGTTCGCGTCGCGCGACGTGGTCGCGCCGCGGCCGTTGTTGAACTGTGTGCTGCGGTCCGCCGAATAATGGCCCGGGCCATAGTCGCGGCTGCGCTCGTGGCGGTAGCCGCGGCCGTCCGACGTCTGCAGGCCGCGGCGGATCGTCGCCGATCCTGGCTGGCGCGATGCCGAGCGCCACTGCGCGAAACCATGGCCGGCCGCGCCGCGGCCTACCACGACATGGCCGCGGCGCACCTGGGCGTCGGCCGGAGCCGCCGCCACCACAAGGCCGGCGGCGAGTGCGGCGAGGCTCAGAACTTGCTTGTACATCTTTTCACTCCTTGCACTGGCGACGGTCCGCCGCCGCTGACCGTGCTTATGCCCGCGAGGTGTAATCCGGATGCGACCGCGCGGTGACGAAGGGTAACAGAGTGTAACGCAAGCCCGCGCCGCGTTCACGCCGGTGCGAAGCGACGCTATCTGTACGGCATGGAGACCAGCTGCATCGCCGTGGTGGAAGACGATCGCGAAATCCGCGCGCTCGTCGTCGACCTGCTCAACCGCGAAGGCTTCGAAGCCATCGGTTGCCGGACCACGGTCGAGTTCGACCAGCTCAACGAGCGCCGGCGCATCGACCTGGCGGTGCTCGACGTGATGCTTCCCGGCGAGGACGGCTTTTCACTCTGCCGGCGCCTGCGCGCGTCGGGGGATATCCCGGTGCTGATGGTCACCGCCAAGGGGGACGATATCGACCGGATCGTCGGGCTCGAGATCGGCGCGGACGATTATCTGCCCAAGCCGTTCAATCCGCGCGAGTTGGTGGCGCGGGTGCGCGCGATCCTGCGCCGGACGCGCGGCCAGCACCGGGTAGGTCCGCCGGTCGCCAATGAGCGTCACGGCTTCGGCGGGTGGACGCTCGACGCCGGCGCGCGCGCGGTCGTGGCGCCGGATGGTGGCGCAGTCGAGCTGACCGCCGGCGAGTTCGACCTGCTGCACTGCTTCGTCACCCATCCGCAGCGCGTGCTGAACCGCGACCAATTGCTCGACTGGACACGCGGCCGCAGCGCCGGGCCGTTCGACCGGGCGATCGACGTCCAGCTCAGTCGACTCCGCCGCAAGCTGGCGCAATCGCCCGATGGCGACACGATCATCAAGACGGTGCGCGGCGGCGGCTATCAGTTCACCCTGCCGGTGGAGCGCGCATGACCATCGGCTCCAACCTCTCGCTGCGCCTCGCGGCAATCCTGCTTGTCGGCTTCATCTTGCTCCAGTTGCTGATCGCAGCAGTCGCGCTGCCGGCGTCCGGCGAGTCGGGCCGGTCCTATGGCCTTCCCAGGCCGGACGAGGCTGCGGCGATCGCCGATGCGCTCGACCGCGCGCCACCCGCCCAGCGCAAGGCACTGGTCGGGGCATTCGACGGCGGGCTCTATTCGCTGAGGCTGGCAAGGGCGCTTCCCGCCCGCTGGCGCTCCTCCGACGAACTCAAGGATCTCGCCCAGCGCTATCGGACCGTTGCGCAAGGGCGCGCAATCAGCGTCGACGGTCAGCGACCCCGGCTGAGCCGATGGATCGGCGACGCCGCGCGCCCGGCGCGCTTCCTTGCCCCGATCCGAGTGGCGATCGGCCTCAGGGACGGCGAGATCCTGCTCCTCACCAGTCAGCCATCGGACGACCTGCGCGCCTATCTCCAGGGGCGCGCGGTGATCGGTGCGCTGGGCGCAATCGCTCTGCTCGGCGTGCTGATGCTGGCGGTTCGGCAGACCACACGCCCGCTCGGCGCGCTTTCGCGCGGCGTCCGCCGCTTTGCCGGCGATCTCGACTCGCCCGACCTGCCGGTGAAGGGGCCGCGGGAGATCCGCGAACTCGCGATGGCATTCAACGACATGAAGGCGCAGATTCGCGCGCTGATCGCCGAGCGCACGCGCGTCCTCGGTGCGATCGCGCACGATCTTCGCACCTATCTGACGCGCCTCAGGCTGCGGGCCGAGTTCATCGACGATGACGGGCACCGCGACCGCGCGGTGCGCGATCTCGACGAGATGACCGCGCTGGTCAACGACACGCTTTTCCTGGCCGATCGCGACAGTGCGCCGCCGGCCCGGCCCGAACGCGTGCTGCTCGGCCCGGCCCTCGGCGATATCGTCGGCGCCCATGTCGAGTTCGGGGATTTGGTGACCTTGGTTCCGGTGCCCGAGGATCTCGCGATCGCGGCGACACCGCTGGCGCTGCGGCGCGTGCTCGACAATCTGATCGCGAACGGGCTGCGCCATGGAACCTGCGTGACCGTCGAGGCACACGCGCAAGGCGCCACCGTCAATATTGTTGTCGAGGACGACGGTCCGGGGGTTCCGGCCGACGCGCTGTCGTGGCTCGGGGTGCCCTTCCAACGCTTCGACCCTTCGCGCAGCCGCGAGACCGGGGGCGCGGGCCTGGGTCTCGCAATCGTGCGTGCGCTTGCCGGGCGCGACCGTGCGGAGGTGATCTTCGAGCAGAGGGCACCGAACGGGCTGCGCGTCATCTTGCGCTATCCGCGCCAAAAGGATGATCCATGACGGGAGGCCAAGGTTCATAAGCACAGGAGTGGTGGCTTACGGTCACCATTTTTGCGCTGCACGCCTCGCGGGCGGCCGCTTTCGGGATCGGCTGTAATAGTCGTGAACGGCTGGATTTAGGGCGCGAAGCAGTCGATAGCCGTTGATCGACCGTATGTCCGCTTTTCGGCTTGCCTTCCGAACGCCGGCCGGCGAGATTCACCAATCTCGGGCGTTCCAATTTTTGGCTTCACGCCCCAGCCCGCGCCTGAAGCTACAGGCTTTCGCCACCACCCAAGCCTGTGTATCGCGCCCACAACAAACGCATCCGAACGATGCATTGCTCCAGGCCGCGATAGCGCGGCCGCTGCTTTTATGAGGGAACGATCAGTTGGAAGAGAATAATTCCGAGTTATTGTCGTCGGTTACGATCCGCCTGGAGGGCAAGGACGACGCCGAGGCGATTTGCAATATGCTGCGTGGCCTGTTGCTCGCCACCCGGGCCGTCGAACTCAAGGGCATCACGAACAGCCGCCTGCTTCGCGGGCACATGGTCTCATTCGGTGACGCCGCCATCGCGCAGAAATTCGTCACCGATGTCGGGGGGCTGTTCAGCAAGAAGGTGCGGGACCGGCTCGAGATCGCCTTGCACGAATAGAGTCGCTCGACTTCCATCGCGGTTTCGTCGAAACTCGGGAGCGACCATTTCGACGCATCTTCGATGGGAGGGACGTATCGAAACGCGAACGACCGAGATCGCGCCGGGCATCCACCGCCTGTCGACGCACCTGACCGAAATCGCGCCGCCCGAGGGCTTTACCTTCAATCAGTTCCTGATCGTCGCCGACGAGCCCCTGCTGTTTCATTGCGGGCCGCGTTCGCTGTTCCCGCTGGTGTCGGCGGCGGTCGCGACCATCATTCCGCTCGATCGTCTCCGCTGGATCAGTTTCGGCCATATCGAGGCCGACGAATGCGGTGCGATGAACCTGTGGCTGGCGGCGGCACCCAATACGCAGATCGTCTATAGTCCGCTCGGCTGCAACATTTCGGTCAACGATCTTGCGGACCGTCCGCCCAGGGCGCTGGCCGAGGATGAAGCGATCGATCTTGGCGGCAAGACCGTCCGGCTGATCGCCACACCGCATGTCCCGCACGGATGGGAAGCGCAGGTGCTCTATGAGGAGACGACGAACACGCTGTTCTGCGGCGACCTGTTCACGCATGTCGGTGACGGCGAGGCGGTGACCGGGGACGACATCATTCCCGCAGCGATCGCCGCGGAGGATATGTTCGGGGCGACCAGCCTGACGCCGCTGACCGCGCCGACGCTGCGCCGACTGGCCGAACTGGCGCCGGACCTGTTGGCGATCATGCATGGATCCTCCTACCGCGGCGACGGCGCGCAAGCGCTGCAACGGCTGGCCGACCAGTATGAGCGGCGTTTGAATGCGGCGGCCGGCTGAAGACCCTATGCCGGCGGATGCCGGACCGGAAACCGCCGATCTTCACCCAGAAGCCCGGGCCTGACGGGGCTCATATGCCCGTTTTTCCGACGCCTTATACGAAGGCGCAGGGATGCTGACGCATCCGCATCTTGAAACGCTCAAGCTCCGCGCAGGCTAGATCAATCTGCGTGATTTGGGAATCACACAGATTGATCCAGGCATTTGTTTTACCGCGATTTTCGAGTCGTTCGATGGTTCCATCGAACTGCAAATCGCTCTAATATCAAGGCTCGATGAGTCATGCTCATCGAGCCTTGATATTGCGGCGCCGGAAAGCCCAAATCGCCGCGCGGGGTTCAGGGTGTGATACGCTTGGCTTCTTGCGGCTGACCGGCCTGGACGAGCGTCACGCCCGTCACCTTCCCGTCCGCACCCGCGGTGAAGCGCAGTTGCACGTCCGCCACGCGCAGGAAGAAGTTGAGCGGTGCCTCTGCAAAGATCGGCAAGGGTGGCTGCCCGGTCAACTGCGCCTTCAGTCCTGCGCCGTCACGCTCGACGTTGAGCGCAATGCCGGGTGCGAATTCGTAGCGGCCGACCACGCGGTCCAGCTCGGCGGGCGGCAGCGTCACCTCCGTACGCGCGACCTGTGGCGGCGGCGCGGGCGGGACAGGAACGAGGGGCTGGATCGGCGTTCCGAGCAGGATGTGCGAGGCGAGATCGTCGCTCGAGGGTTCGACCGACGCATTGGTCAGGACGACGACGGCATTTCCTTTTGCGGGCTCCAGCAGCATCGCCGCGCGGAATCCGCCGGTGCCGCCATTGTGGAACAACGTCTCCCGGCCCTTTTCCGGTTCGCTGATGATCCAACCGAGCCCGATGGCCCTGCCGGGTGCTCCGAGCGGCCGCCGCTCAGCAGTCGCGAGTTTCATCGCCGGCCCGATCGGCGATTTCGGATCCAGCGCGGCGCCCACGAAGATCAGCATATCGCTGATGGTCGACCGGAGCGCGCCGGCGCCCGCCAGCGTGGGCAGGCTCCAGGGACCGGTGGGCCGCATATATTGATCATGCCCCTGGGCAAAGCGCGCCTTCTGGTCGGCAGAAAGCGTGATCGCGGTATCGCGCATGCCGAGCGGGCCGGTGATCCGCCGCGCGATCATGGTCTCATAATCGCTGCGCCCCGCACGGCCGAGCAGATAGCCGAGCAGGCCGACACCCAGATTCGAATATTCGAACTGGCTGCCGATATCGCGCGTCAGCTGATACCCGCCGAGAAAGTCGAGCATCATCTTTTCGGTGTAATCGCTATAGGGATCTTCGGGATTGCCGAAGGGCATGTTGCTCGGCAGCCGCGGCAGGCCCGAATGCTGGTTTGACAGATCGCGCAGCGTGATCTTGCGGCCGTTGCGCTCGGGCATCTTCGCGCCGGCGGGCAGATATTTCTCGGCGGGATCGTCGAGCGACACCTCCCCCTTCACGGCCATGTCGGCCAGCAACAGCGCGGTGAATATCTTGGACATCGAACCGATCTCCAGGACGGTGCGATCATTGAACGGGGCCGCGCCGCCGCCGGGCCCGCGCGCGACGATCCGCCGGCCCGACCGGTCGAGCACGCCGATCACGATCCCCTCGCCGCGCCGCTGGGCGATGCGGGCGTCGATCAGTTCCGCGATCTTCGCATCCGAAGGCAGCGTCCAATTGGCCGGCAATTGCGGCCGCGCCGGTGCGGGCGTCGCCGCCGGCCTGGCGTCGTTCTGCGCATGGGCGGCCCCGGGAAGCGCGATGAAGGTGAGCATCGTCAACACTGGTCCTGCAAGCTTTCTCATCTCTTCCCTCTCATCAATGCGTCGATATCGTCGATCCGCGTCCGGAACGGCGCCGCGGCGCGGCGCGGCACCGGCGCAACCCGATGCCGGTGCGGGCGGCATCGGCGCAGCGTGCATTCCAATGCTGATTGCCATGCCCCCGCGCCATCCGATCCCTCCGTTCGGCTGTGATAGTCGCACGAGGCCGGGAGATCTTACATGCGGCGAGCGGAAAAAATCGAGGTGGCGGGAAGCGCGGGGGCTGCGCCATTTGTGGGGGCATGCCGAGGCGGCCGAAGGTCGGAATTGCGCCGGAGGAAAAGCGAGTCGGCGGGGAAATATACCAGTTATAGTCGTACCCGAGATCGCATTTCGATCCCCATAGCGGTCGTTCTTTCGACCCGTTATGCTTAATACATGAGTATCAATCTCACTGAAATCGAAGAAGCGCGGTCAGCGATCACGGCTTTGGCAAAACAGATGCTGGACGGTGAACTCTCCTATATCGAAGGCAGCCGTGTCGTGCTCGCAAAGCTATCTGCCGCTCGCATAGATAATATGGACGAGTTCATGACGTTCTTCGGGATCAATAGCGAAACTGACCGCTTCCCGATGGGAGCAGATCGCAACCTATGGCAGCCGGACGCCTTGCAGGCGATGCAGCCTGAGCTTGATAAAGCGGAGGCTTGGGCAAAGTCGTATGGTGAGGCAGCTTGCATGAAGGTGATCGACCGGTTCAAGGAACGACCCTCCGGCGATTTTTGAACGCCAGCCATACGGCATCCTTCGCCGAAAACGATCAGACCGCCTTCCACCCACTTACGGACCTTCCGCACAACGGTGACGTGCCCCGAGCACCGAAACTGCCGGTCGGCTGCCAGGAGGGAAAGCGGCCCGCCGGCAAGCGCCCCACTTGCAGACATCCCCGCTGAAAGCCATGGTCGCCGAATGCTCGGCAAATGCGCACTCGCTGTTGGTCTGGCGCTCATCACTGTTGGCGAGTTGGACCCAATGGCGCAAAGAGGAACGGGAAGATTGCAGCCAGAAACCCACGATGTTGAGCGAGCGAGCGAACCTCAACTCATGTTCATCTTTCCTGACGGTGTTCGTGGCGGTCGTGGAAGGATTCAAGGCGTGGGACCATGGCCGCCCCGACCAGGGCCAGGGACGAATGGCATCGTTCCCGACTTTATGGAGACGCTTTTGCAAATAGTCCGGGACTGTGGCGCCGTCGACCCGGTTCGGAATAATAGCCAGCTAAGCCATCAGTTTTTCATCCTCAGCCGCAGCACGCCGCGCGACCGGGAGGTTGTTCGCTGCCTGATGGAGAAGATCGGAATGCATTTCAACGCCGGGATTACTATCGGCGAACCTCGCTGGTTCCCTCGCATTGACAGCAACCCCTTCCTCGAATTTGAGACCATGAGCGATCATTCTTCTCGGCGGCGGCGCCTTGGGCGGACCATCGCGTGAGCGAGCAAATGTCCGCTGACCACCCACTCACGGACATTCCGCACAACGATGACGTGTCCCGAACACCGAAAACTGCCGGTCGGCTGCCAGGAGGGAAAGCGGCCGGCCGGCAAGCGCCCCACTTGCGGCCGTTCCGAACTGGCGGTTACAAGATGCCATGGGCGTTCAGGGAAGCTGTCACTGCGGCAATGTGCGGATAGAATTGCCGGGCAAGCCCACATGGGTTGCGGACTGTAACTGCTCGCTGTGTCGGCGGCTCGCATGGCGTGTGGCTTATTTCCCGCCGGACCAGGTGCATGTTTCAGGCGAGACCAAGGCCTATGTCTGGGGCGATCGAATGATCGGCATTCACCATTGCCCGATCTGCGGCTGCGGGACCCACTGGGAGTCTCTTGGTGAGGACTTCGGCAAGATGGGCGTCAATGCGCGCTTGCTCGATGATTTCGATGAAAGCACGGTCGAGGTCAGAAAATTCGACAATGCGGATCAGGCTTAGCGCCAATGTCTGTTTTCCAGCCGCTTCCAGCCGTTCACGGCCGGCCGCGCATGAAACCGAAGAGCCGAAAGCAGACCGTCTGCATCCGCGGGAAAAGCGCTCGGACGGGAAGCGCTCCCCTTCAAGTCATCCGAGGCGACCGTCGGCGTTCCAGTTAACGATCATGGCGAACCCTGCTACAATTGGGGAATGACGGATCGAGAGGCTTTCCATGCTCTGATGCATGAGGTTTGTGTAGAACGCGGCTGGTGTGGATCGGTCGTTGACGACCGTCCGATGCATGTCACCCATTTCTTGCCTGCGAGTGGGACTGTGACAGCCGACCAGTTCGCCGGCTGGCTATTTGAAGCCGATGGTGTCGATCCGAACGAAGACATCGCGAAATGGCAAAAGCACATCGACGGATTACGCGACGCATTCGTTCGACATATGGGCGGCACCTCCGTCGATGTTGCTCGGCTGGCATGGTTCGACGACGGCTAGCGCCCCAATCGCGGTCGCTCAAATCAGCTGGCAGGCTGCTTAAAAAGATGCCGTTGGGTTCCGAAGCCGAACCGCTCTTCGGGGACCGGGAGCGGGTTACCGACCGTCTGTGGTTAGGTGACCTCTTTCACGCAACCTCGCCGGCAGAATGTAAGCATTCTCCGATGAGACCTGTCGTGCGCACCAGACGATAGCAGCGTGCAGCCCAGCATTGTCGACCTTGTAGCGTGTTTTTTGCCAGCCCGTCGGAAGCTGGTTTTCTACGTTTTTCTTATCGACGACGGCCCAATCTCTCGATTTGAAGCTCCATTCGATCTGCTTTGCGGTGATCAGACGATGGTAGATCAGCTTGAGATTGATCCAAGGCTGGTCATCGGCCCTTCTGACAGCCTGGTGCCCACGCCAGACCGGCAGAAGCATGTCGCTCTCAGGTGGGGGGTACGGAATGTTGGAGAACTCAATCGAACGCGCCGGGATATTTGCGTATTCCCACTTCTCCCCATCGACATAGAGCCAAAGGTGATCCCCAAGAGCGTGATCTCATCTCGCTCGCCATCTTCGTCGGCCTTGCCCAAGAGCCTAGCACGTAGCGAACTGACTTCGCCTGAGCTGTCCATGCTAAAGTGGAATTGCCGGCTTTCGCCGATGCATTCGACGCTGGCAACGGTTGGGTATCTCACGGCCGGAGAATCGCCCCAGTTCACGTGGGTTGTAGCCGTAAGGACCCACGCCGGTGTCCGCATGACGGCAAAATCGAAGCTATCCTCATCATCCGCCTGCATCATAGCTTTCGCAGGTGGAGATATGACGACGATGCTGGTGACCAAGAGAGCGACTATCCTGTTCATCACTCTTGTTCCTGGCGATAGTGGAGGCACAGATATCTCGGTTACCAGTTAACACGTCGCGAACGTCCGCTGTTGTAGCATTCCGGTGACAAACCGCAGGTCCATCGCTAAGATTGATGGACTGACCCCGGCATCCAAGCCGCGCGGACATACAAAGCGAGCGCCGCATGAGCAGCCTATGGTGGATCATCCCGTTTGGCGCCTTCATGCTCTGGTGCCTTGTCCAATTTCTCAGAGGTGGCGGGCCGCCATCCGACAGGGATGAGAGCAGCACATCAATGTATGACTGGAGTGGTCGCGATTATTCGGACTGAGCCGTTTCGAACCACGACAACGTCCGCTAACACCAGTTGCGGCCTTGCGATAAGCCAGTGCCACTTTCCGGACCGGTCGATGATGCGCGGCGAGTTCCATTCAGGACTCCCTTCGCTACGCTAGAGCAGGCCGTGATCCGACGGAAGCGGATCACCTGCTCTAGATGTTTGTTTTAACGCGATTTTCGAGTCATTCGATGATTCCATCGAACTACAAATCGCTCTAAGAGCGACCGCCATATCATTCAGGGGGCAATATGCCGGGGTACGAGATCGTCGACTATGCCGGAGGACGCGATCCCGAGGTTGCGGCGCTCATCCTCACCATTCAACGCGAGGATGTCGGCCTTTATGTCCCGATCGAGGAGCAGCCGGAACTCCTCGATATCGCCGGTGCATATCGCGACGGCGCTTTCTGGGTGGCGATGGCGGGCGATGACATCGTCGGCACGATCGGGATGATGCGCTATGGCAAGAGCGGCGTATTGAAGAAATTGTTCGTTCGGCACGATTATCGCGGTCCGGACGGGGCGTCTCATGGCCTGCACGACAAGGCGCTGGAATGGGCCGTGGCGCGGGGCCTTACCGCCGTCTTTCTTGACACGCCATCAGTCGCGACGCGGTCCCACGCTTTCTATCAGCGCCGGGGCTATCGCATGGTGAGCCGTACCGAACTGCCGGAGAGCTATGACTTTCCCGATCGTGACAGCCTGATCTTCAGGCTGGATATGCCCGCAGCGCGTAGCGCACCGGGTGAAGAACAATCGTCTTAGAACAACGGTCCAAAAGAGCTGAACTACCCTTCATTCGGCAGTTCCCCCGCCTCAACCTTCGAGGCTGATCGCCACCCTGACGGTGCTGCCCTTGCGCACCATCGTCCCCGGCGCGGGCTCTATCCATACCACCTGTTCGTGCGAATAGCCCGGTTCACGCTGGAGGATGACATAATCGACGAGCAGTTCGCGCTCGGCGGCGCTGGGACGTTCCAGCCCCATGTCGTCGCCATTCTCCACCTCCGTCCGCGTCTGCCAATCGGGGATGACCGAGCCGAGCATGGCGGCAATCTGCGCCACCTGCGCGGCGACCGTATCGATGCGCGCCTGCAGCGTATTCATCCTTTGATCGACCTGCACCGCCAGCGCACCGACGCTTTGCCGGATCACGTCCTGGCCTTCGACGAGGCGATCGGCCTTGTCGTCGGCGAAGGCGAGATAGGCGTGTACCGTGTAAAGGTCCTTCAGCGCGCCCTTGACGTGCTCGACGGCAACCCAGGTCCTGAGGTCGCCATCCTCCTCGTGCAGCACGCCCACCGACTGTCCGCTGGCCTTGAAGCCCGCACCGATCGCCTGCATTTTTTGCGTCGTGAAACGCGGATCGACGTCGAGCGGATAATTGGGCGGACGCGGTGGCGGCATGGGCGTTCTCCCCTCTTCAAGGCCGCAAGCCTAGCACGCCGCAAATGCGGTGCAAGAGTGGAGGATTGATGGCTTTCGGGGATTCCAGTGACAGTGAATTCAACCCCTTCGGGCACAATGAACCGCTACCCACTCAGCGGCGATTGAGTGCACTGTCAGCGAAATCTGGCCGGTGCTCTGGCCGATACTCTGGATTGCCTGGCGGTCTGGTCCAAGGCAGGAAAAATCAGACCACCAGGCAATCTGAGTGGACCGGACCTCCGACAGAAGAGGACGCTTTTGCCGGATACGATCCACTGGCCGGTGTCGTCAGTGTCAGCGGAACCACCGCAGCCATGTCCACACCATGCTCCCGATGGATATGGCGATCGCCATCGCATGTTTGTCGTTCACGGGGCCGAGGATTCCGGATTGGCTGAGGATCCCCCAGGGAATCACGACGACGAAAAATGCGAGGAAGGCCATGGCAAAGGCCCATAGATTGACCATCCGGTCATGCTCGTCGGTGCGCGTGAAGTGATAATATGTGATCGCGACAAATCCGATCGTCCCCACGGACGCCATCATTATGCCGAAGACCGGATCATATATTCTCTCACCGGGAACAGTCGACTTGTTTCCGATGCTCGTCAGCGTCTTCATGACAATTATGAGCAGCAAATAGCCCAGCATCGAATGGAGATAGACATGGCGCGCCGATCCCGCCGATAACGACTTAGCTCTCTCCATCATCGAATATCTCCTCGATCTTCATGTCGAATATCCGTGCCAGTTTAAAAGCAAGCGGCAGGGAAGGATCATATTTACCCGTCTCTATGGCGTTCACGGCCTGTCGCGAGACATCCAGCCTCTGCCCCAGATCAGCCTGGGTCCAGTTGCGTTCCGCCCTCAGAACTTTCAATCTGTTTTTCACGGTCGATTCGCAATGCAATTTGTATTGTGACACTGACAATATGTCAGGTTTCCATGACACAGTCAAGCGCGCCCGGGCGCGTTCGATATGTGAGGAGAATGTGGATGAAGCGCGGGCGCGGCGCGGATGGCCGTTCTCGGCCCGCCCGGCGCCGAATGCCGGCAGGCGGCTGGAAGGGTTTTCGATGCGAGCGAACCGGGTCGCCCGTTTCAACCCTTCATTTCAACGCGATTTCTCTTCGCCGGCGAAGACGCCATATTGCTCTCGCCATGCGGCCACTTCGTCGCTGAGATGCGCGGGCGCGGGCTCTCCCGAAATGACGAGGCCGGCGACCTCGTCCGCGGGATGCATCAACATCTTCCTCGATCCGTCGCTGAACCACACGGCCACCAGCCGATCGCAAAGCGCATCGAGGATCGTGCCGGCCATGCCATTCCCGATCGCCTGGCTGCCGGGAAGCAGGCGGACCATGATCGAGACGCCTTCGAAGCAGTTGCGCGGCTCTCGCACGAAATCGAGCGAGACCAGGATGCCGGACCGGTCCGGCCGGGCGTCATCGGGCAGCCCCGCGATCCTGCGCCAGGCGCAGAACCATGTCCGGCAGATATGCGGGCGCACCGCATGGATGCCGCACCCATGCGAGGTCAGGTGGGTACAGGGCGTTCCCGCCGGCTTGCTGAAATCGGGCGTGTCCACGGTGAGCGTGGTGCAGCACGCCGTGCAATCGCCGCAGGCGCGATCGGCGAGGACCGGCCCCAGCAAAGTGGTTTCCAGATCTGTCCCGGTGTGCATCCGCGCAGGGGGTGCCCCGCCCCCGGCGGGAATGCAAGAGTCCGGACGGGGATGATGCCGGGACGCGGGCCATGGCGCCCGGCGCGTTCGCCGATCCGGCTTTCCCATCGCCGCAGCTTTCGGTCTATGATGTGCGCAAGCATGATCGGGTCGGGGTGCCCGGCGCCGATATCGATCGCCAGTTCCGAGCGGCGTGCACGTCGCTTCCTTGAAGATGTCTGCTCAATTCGCATGAGGTGAGTCCATGACCGGGTCAAACGAACGGGCGAGAGGAAATCGCAGCTGTCGGGCCGGCGTTGCCGCCGCCGTCCTGGCATCGATCCTGACGGTGTGGACCACGGTGGTTCGCGACGACGGCAATGGCATCGGCTTTTTCATGCTGATCATGGCCGCGGGCGTCGGCGGCTTTTCCGCCTGGTTTCGGCCCGCGGGCATGGCGCGGACCATGCTCGGCGTCGCGATCATGCAAATACTGCTCGGCCTGCTCATTGCGACCGACCCGTCGACCGCGAGCCTGCCGGACGGCGGGTCCAGGATCCTGCTGTTCAGCGGCCTCTTCACGACGCTGTGGCTGATATCGGCTTCTTTCTTTCGTGCCGCCGCCCGGGCCGAACATGAGGCGATGGCGGCGCGCTGACGCCCTTCCCGTCCACGCACCTCAATCCGGCCGAAGCCATTGCGCGCCGCGCCGACCCCATGGATTGTCGCCGGCGAACGCGGGCAAGGCATAAAGCGCGTCGCAGGACGTCGCGACGAGCGCGCCGACCGACATTTGCAGCGTCACCGCCACGGCCGCGCCGCATGGGCCGTCGGCGAGGACCTGATCGACCGTGCCCGTGATCGTGACGGCGTCGCCGGCGAAAATCGACGAGACCATCCTGAACGTCATGCGCGCGAGCCGGCCGGACGGGCCGGACCAGTCGTTCAGGAAACGCTCGAACAAGGCCGCCTGGAATTGCGTGTTGGCGAAGATATCCCGCTGTCCGACGATGTCGGCGACATAGCGGCCGTCATGATGGAGCGGCGAATAGTCGCGGCTCGCCAGCGCGCCGGCGATCAGCCGCGTCGCGGTGACGTCGAATGCGAGCGCCGGGATGGTGGTGCCGGGCGCGATGTCGCCGATCAGGCGCTGTGTCATGCCTCCCCCCGCTCGAAGCCGAAGAATTCATAGCGTTCGACGCCGATGAGGTTCGCCTCCGCATCGAGATATTGCATGTCGATCGTCCAGAACCGCCCCAGGCCGAGCCTGGTCCGTTTGAGATCGCCGACCTGGCGCAGAACCTGCTGCGTCTTCAGCCGGTCGCCGATCCGGACGGGCGCATAGAATGTTATGGTGTTGGAGACCGCGATCGACGCCGAATAGCCGAGCAGCGCCTTGAGATCGAAATGCGCCTGCAGCGCCTTGAGCGGTTCGCCCTGCCCCGGCTGCCACAAGTCGGGCCGGCCCCAGGCGGCGAGCATCGTCGCCGGGCACCAGGGGGCGCCGAGCAGTTCGATCGCGACAGGCTCGCTCCAATGCGCCGGATTGCCGTTCTCGACCGCCGCGCACATCGCATGGACGTTGATGTGGTTCGCCGCGATGCCCGCGTCGGTCACATATTGGGGCGTGCCGATCAGGCGGAGGACGCGATCGTCCAATGCATCGGGCGCGGCGGTCATGCGAAGACATGATCGGCGATGTGCGCCTTCAGATCGGCGGCGGCGCCGTACATGAGTTCGTGGAATTTCGAGCGGCGGTAGAAGAGCTGGGGGCCGCCCTCGGTCGAATAGCCGATGCCGCCATGCACCTGCACGCTGACGGTGGCGAGGCGCCGGAACAGCGACGTCGCCTGGAGTTTGGCCATCTGTGCGAGATGGCGACAGGGCATCTGCCCGTCGCTGGCCCAGGCGGCCTGGTAGACGAGATGGCGGACGCCCTCCAGCTCGGTCGCGCAATCGGCCAGCGGATGCGACACCGCCTGGAAAGCGGCGATCGGCCGGCCGAACTGATTGCGCTGATTGGCATAGTCGGCGGTCAGCGCCAGCAGCCGGTCCGACGCGCCGACCGCTTCGGCCGCGACCGCGATCAGCACGTCGCAGAATGCCTCCGCGCCGACATCCAGGGGATCCGGGTCGGACAGGATCTGCGCGCGATCGATCGCCACATCGTCGAGGCGGACCGCGAACAGCGCCTGCGACGCATAATTGGGCTGTGCGGCGATCGAGACGCCCTTGGCATCGGCGGGCACCAGCGCCCAGCCGGCGCCGTCCAGGCCACTGCCATGAACAAGGAACAGGTCCGCGACGCTGGCGAAGGGCACGAGCAATTTCTCGCCGTTGACGACCCCGCGCGCAGCATTGATCACCGTCCCCTGCCCGCCGCCGGACAGGTCGTCTTCCTGCCAGGCGGGGATGACCACCGCCTCGCCGCTCGCGATCCGGGGCAGCCAATGGTCCTTCACTGCATCGGAACCGAGCGATGCCAGGATCTTCGCCGAGAGCACGCAGCTCGACAGGAAGGGCGACGATGCCAGCGCGCGGCCGAATTCCTCGAAGACCAAAGCGAGGTCGAGCGCGCCCATGCCGGCACCGCCATGGCCTTCATCGATGCGTAGCGCGCACAGGCCATTGGCGCCAAGCGCATCCCAGAAATCGCGGTTGAGCTTGTCCGGCTCGCCTTCGAGCGCGCGCACCCTTTGCGTGTCGAACAGCGTCTCGCAGATCCGGCGGACAGTGTCGCGCAGCAGCTGCTGTTCTTCGTTGAGGTCGAGATCCATGTCTATGCTCCGACCATCAGGCCAAGCCCGCGCCGGGCGACGATATTCTTCTGCACTTCGGACGATCCGCCGCCGATCGTGTCGACGACCGTCGCCCGGTCCGACATCTCCCATTTGCCGCCGAAGGGCGCGTGCGGCGCCTCGGATCGCAGCAGGCCCAGCGGCCCGAGACAGTCGATCGCATAGTTGGCGATGCGGCGGCCGAGCTGGGTGCTGTAGAATTTGTACATCGCGGCTTCGACGCTCGGCACTTCGTCCTTGATCGCCTTTGCGATCACGCGCCGCTGCAGCATCTTCGCGGTTTCGACCTCGCAGGCGAGTTCGGCGACACGCGCGCGGATCACCGGATCGGCGGCCAGCGGCGCGCCGTCGCGCCTGGTCAATTTCAGCAGCTCGACCAGCGACTGGAATTTCAGCAGCAGCGGCCCGACCGTGTAGAGCGCGAACCGCTCATAATCGAGCGCTTCGCAGACGTAGCGCCAGCCGGCATTCTCCTGCCCCACCAGATAGTCGCCGGGCACCTCGACATCGTCGAAAAACACCTGGTTGGTGCGGTGATCGCCCATCGTCGTGATTTCGGTGATCGTGAGGCCGGGATGATCCATCGGCACGAGGAAGACGCTGATCCCCTTATGCTTGGCCGCGTCCGGATCGGTGCGCGCGGCGACCCAGTACCAGTCGGCGAAATGGGCGGATGTGGTCCACATCTTCTGGCCGTTCAGCACCCAGGCATCGCCCTTGCGCTCGGCGCGCAGCTTCAGCGACGCCAGGTCCGATCCTGCGCCGGGTTCCGAATAGCCCAGCGCGAATTCGATATCGGCCGCCAGGATCCGGGGCAGGAATTCCCGTTTCAGCCGGTCCGATCCGTGGGCGATGATCGTCTTGCCGATACAGCCGACGCCCTTGCCGATGATCGGCGCGCCCTGGCTCGAAAGCTCTTCGTTGAGCAGATAATCGTAGATGCCCGGCATCTCGCGCCCGCCATAGTCGCGCGCCCAGGACATGCCGATATAGCCCGCCTCGGCCAGCCGCTTCATGAAGCCGCGCCGTTCGGGGGAATCGACCAGCCAGGAATCGGTCTCCCGCTGCGGGGCGAAGATGATCGCGGCGTCGGGCCGCTGTTTCTCGCGGTCGAGGAAATCCTGGAAATGCTTCAGGAAATCCATCTCCTCATCGGAAAATGAAAAGTTCACGACGCATTGTCCTCCATCAGCTCGACGGTGTTGCCATCGGCATCCTCGACCAGCGCGACCTGTACGCCGGGGCGCAATGTCCGGATCGGCACGGCGACGGCGAAGCCCGCCGCCGCGACGCGATCGACGGTCTCGGCAAGATTGGCGATCTTCAGCGCGAGATAGCGGATGCCGATCGTGCCGGAGAAACCGCCATCGGCGTGCGACCGCGCCGGCGCCGCGGTCGGCACGAGTATGCGCAGGATGCTGTTGCCGACCTGGAAGCGCGTGACCTGTCCGACGCCCGGAATGTCGACGCTGCCCGCCAGCGGGAAGCCCAGCACGTCATGGTAGAAGCGGGTCGGCCCGGCGATGTCGGCCGAGACCAGCCCGATATCGAGCTGCGGAGCGGTGAGAATTGCGACCATGGCCCTATCCTCTCGGCGCCGAAGCGAGGTTCTTCTCGATCGTCGCCGGATCGAGGCCGCGATGACCCCAGATATCGCCCTCGACGAATTCGTTCGCGGTCCAGCTCTCGTCGATGATCCGCCCGCCGAAGCCGATCTCGACCTCGAAGCCAAAGGGGGAGCGCATGTAGAAGGACAGCATGTCGTCATTGACGTGCCGGCCGATCGTGGAGGTGATGTGGATGCCCGCGTCCTGAACGCGCTGAAGGCATTGCAGCACCATGTCGACCTGCGTCACTTCCAGCATCATGTGGTGGATGCCGACGACGTTGCCGACCTTGAGCAGGCCGATCGAATGGTGCCGGGGATTGCAGCCATAGAAATTGGCCGAATTGCCACCACCGAACCGGATATAGTCGGTCAGGCCGAAGCCCAGGATGCGCGTGTAGAAATGCTGCGCAGCCTCGAGCTTGTCGGAGGTGATCAGGTTGATATGGCCCAGCCCCAGATGGCCGGCGAGGAACTCCATGCCCAGAGGCGACTGGAATTTCCGGTCGATCGTCGGGCCGACGAACAGCTCGATCGCATTGCCGCACGGATCGGTCGTATGGGCGATCGCGGTCACCGCGCGCTGCCGCGCCTGTGCGGTCGTGCCCATTTCGGCGGGGAAGCCCGCGTCCCTCAGCCGATCGACAAACGCCTCCAGATCGGCGTGATCCTCGACCTCCAGGCCGATATACCGGATCCCGCGATTGGTCTCGTCCGGGTGCACGGCAATACGCCACTGCCACTCGTCCATCTTCAGATAGATGCTGCCATCCTCCGCGATGCCGCTGCCCGCGCTTTTCGGGCCGGAGCCCGGGATCGCGGGAATACCCCAATCCTCGCCCGCACAAGCGCGCGCGGGCATCAGCCCCAGGATATTGGTGGCATAGTCCAGCCAGACCGCCGGATCCGGCGCGCCGAACCCGACATAGCCGAGGCTTCGAATTGACATGGTAACGCTCCTGAATTGGTGAGAGGCGGCAGCGCTAGGCGCCAAGCTCGACGGGGACATGATCGAAGCCGGAGAGGAATTCGCTGTAGGCGCGCGTACAGCGATCGGTGTCGACGCGGTAACGGCCGGCGACCTTGAAGAACTCGTCGAGCGCGATCGTGCCCGCCATGGTGGCGAGGTGCATGCCCAGGCATTTATGCCCGCCGATCCCGTAGGTCAGGTCGCGCGGATAGCTGCGATGGATGTCGAAGACGTCGGCGCGCTCGAACTCGGCTTCGTCGCGATTGGCCGATGCATAGACCATCAGCAGATTCTGGCCGGCCCTGATCTGCTTTCCGCCGACCGTGAAGTCCTTCACCGCGCGGCGGCACAATATGTTGGTCGGCTGGTCGTATCGCGCCGCTTCGAAGAATGCCTTGGGCGTCAGCGACAGATCCGCGAGCACCGCATCCTGCTGATCCGGGTGCTGCGCCAGATGATAGACGGCGCCCGCGCAGAC
Organism: Sphingobium sp. FW305-3-2-15-F-TSA7; assembly: GCF_058787155.1. Taxonomy (NCBI): domain Bacteria; kingdom Pseudomonadati; phylum Pseudomonadota; class Alphaproteobacteria; order Sphingomonadales; family Sphingobiaceae; genus Sphingobium; species Sphingobium sp. FW305-3-2-15-F-TSA7. The sequence continues at coordinate 18,504 of NZ_JBYSZM010000033.1, forward strand.
ATTGGGGGTGGTGCCCGAACCGACGGTCAGGAAGATGATGATGATGCTGACGATGTCCTGATTGTCCAGGCGTCGGCCATCCACCTCGGCCTCGAGATATTTCCGGCAATGGCCGCCGGCGAGTTCGGGATCGTCGCGGATCTTCTGCACATAGGCATGCAGCTGCTCGAACAGCGCCGTGCCGGCCGCCTGGTTGCGCGCCGACGAGGTGCCGACCTGCCCTTTTTCGCGGTGCATGGTCTCGTCGATCAGCCGCCGCCATTCGATCGAATCCTCGCGCGACAGGCCGAGATTATGGCCGGCGTTGATGACGAAAAGCCGGTTCACATAATCGGCGAAGAAGTCGAAGCGCTTCCGCTCGATCAGCGGCGCCAGCAGCTCGCGCGCCAGATCGGTGATCCGTTCGCGATCGCCCTCGACATTGGATTTGGTATAATCGGCATGGACGATGCGGCGCCATTTGCGATGCTCGGCCATGTCCATGCTGGGAAAGGCGTGCGGAACCGGCTCGTTCAGCAGGACATTGGTCAGCGGCTGCCCCGCGGTGAAGGTGATGTCCGCTTCATGCTCGACGCTGACGGTCCAGATATCGTCGAAATGGACCATCGCCCAGGCATTGTATTTTTCGATGAAATACGGGCCCGCTTGTTTTCTCAATTCTCGATAGATTGCGTGCGGATCGCGCATCGCCTCATCGGAAAACGGATCGTAATTCATCATCTACAACCTCTGCCTGGCACCGTCGTTCTGTGTTTTTCACTGTGTGAATCCGCGTCGCGGCGCTCGAACCCGGTCCCTGAACTGGCACTCAGCTTATTCGGCAGGACAACTCACAATAAACTCGTGTTCGCCCCTGCCCGGCCCGGGAATGCGAGTTTCATCTAAGCGGGACCGGCCCCTAGCGTGGCTCCATAGGGTGCAGATGGAGCCGAATATGCAGGACCCCATTGTCGACGGAGACGCGAACGACCTCGTGGTCACGGTCCTGGACCATGTCATGACGATCCGGTTGAACCGCGAAGGCAAGCGGAACTCGATCACCTACGCCATGTACCGTGCGCTGGTGGAGCTGATCGCATCCGCGGAGCGCGACGACGCCGTGCGCTGCCTGATCCTCGCATCGACCGGCTCGATCTTCACCGCCGGCCATGACGTCGGCGGTTTCACGCAAGGCATGGATCTCGCCTATGACGAGAAGCCATCCTTCCTGTTCATGAACGCCCTGTCGAATTTTCCCAAGCCGGTCATCGCCGCGCTCAATGGCGATGCGGTCGGCATCGGCGCCACGATGCTGTTCCATTGCGACCTGGTCTATGCCGTGCAGGATTGCCGCCTGGTCTTCCCCTTTGCGGAGATGGGCCTGATCCCCGAATTCGCATCCAGCTATTTCCTGCCGCAGTTGATGGGGCACAAACGCGCGATGGCCCTGCTGCTGAAGGAACGCCGCTGTGGGATCGACGAGGCGGTGCGGCTGGGGATCGTCAACGAGACGGTGTCACCGGAGGATCTAGTCGACCATGTCGCGGCGGTGGCGGCGGGCATCGCCGCACTGTCGCCGGACGCGGTCGCGATGACCAAAAAGCTGTTGAAAGCCGATGGCCGCCAGGCGGTGCAGGCCGCGATCCGGGAGGAAGCCGAGAGTTTCCACGAACTGCTGCAATCGCCCTTCGTCCGGGAACGGCTCGCGGCGATCCGGCAGAGGATTTCGGGGGGTTAGTACGCGATCCTTCATCGCTCGGATGGCGCAGATTGGACAGCGTCACCTCCCTCGCCCCCTTTAGGGGGAGAGGGTGGCCGAGCGCAGCGAGGTCGGGAGAGGGGGACGTCGGGAGTGGCCTTGGCGCCAACGCTCGATCCTGCCCCGACTGCCCCCTCTCCCCAGCCAGCGAAGCGCGATACCGAGGTGCGAAATGCCCCCGGCATTTCGCAGATCGTGCCGGGGGCACGATCGACCGCGGCACCGCGTTTCGCTCCCCCTAAAGGGGGCGAGGGAGCAGCCCCCCTATTTCGTCAGATAATTGACCGCCATCCGCGTCAACTCGTCGATCAACTGTTCCTCGGTGATGTTCGTCGGATTCTCGGCGAGGAAATATTCGATGTTGTGGATCGTCGCGCGCTCGATGATCAGCAAAGCGGTCCGCAGATCCGACACTTTCAGATCATCCTGATGCTGTTCGAGAAATGCCAGGTTCGTCGAATGGGTATAAGTCTCGATCGCCAGGCTCTTGGTGTATTTCTTCAGCTCGGGCACCTGATCCGATATCCGGAACAGGATGAAGTGATTTTCCTTATAAATGTCGACGAGCAGCGTCATGATCTGGCGGAGCGCGGGCTCGAAGGGCTCGTCCATCAGGTTGCGCAGGGTTTCCCGCACTTTCGCCGCGGTCTTGGACACCGTCTCCTCGATGAGCGCCCTGACGATCGCCTGCTTGTTCGGAAAATACTGATAGAGCGATCCGACGCTCACCCCGGCAACCTCGGCGATCCTGTTCGTCGTCGCGTTCTTGAAGCCCTCGCGGATGATGATCCGCTCGGTCGCCTGGGTGATCGCAGCCGCGGTGATCACCGCGCGCTGCTGCTTGGGATCCTTGCGCCGGCCGATATCGCCGTCCGGGTGACTGTCGCCCGTGTTTTCCGATTGCGAGGGGTGAGGCGGCATCGACAGTCCAGCTCCTGATATTTTTCTTATTCGATCAATAGATTACAGCATCGTTCCGGCGAACCGCCATATGCGAGCCGATGCCGTGATATCTTGTAGCAAGCGGCAACCCCGCCGCAATCGGGGATTGATGCGCGCCCGCGATAGGTGAGTTCATTGTGAGCCGATGCGCCGATATGGTTTGCCCGAAGGAAAGGTGGACCATGCCCGCATATATAACCGGAAAGCTGATCGTCGATGACTGGGACTGGTATCGCGAATACCGGTCGGTGACCGAGCCGCTCGTCGAAAAGCATGGCGGCCGCTACCTGATCAAAGGCGGCCGGAGCGAAAAGCTCGAGGGCAACGAACCGCTCGGCCATGCGCTGGTGCTGATCGAATTTCCCGATCGCGACGCCGCGGAGCGCTGGTATCGCGACCCCGGCTATGCCCGGATGATCCAGCTGCGCAAGGACAGCGGCGTCACCACCGAACTCGTCCTGGTCGACGGCGTCCCTCAGGCGGATTGATCCATCACCCCTGCTGCTTGGGCAAGCGGACGACCAGGCCGTCCATATCCTGCGTGACCGTGATCTGGCAGGACAGGCGCGAATTCCCTTCGGGTTCGAAGACGAATTCGAGCATCGCCTGCTCCATGTCGTCGGGCACACCGGTGCGCGCGATCCAGGCGGGATCGACATAGACATGGCAGGTCGCGCAGGCGCAGGCGCCGCCGCAATCGGCGTCGATGCCCGGCACCATATTGTTGATCGCGACCTTCATGACCGAAAGGCTCGGTTCGGCCTCGACCACATGTTCGGCGCCGTCATGCGCGATGAAGCTGATCTTCGGCATTACCCGCCTGCCCTCACCTTTGATAAAATTTGCATTTCCGTCACTTCTTCAATTTCAGCATGTTGCAGATATTGTTCTTCTGGATCGCCGAAGAGCCGCCAAGAATGGGCATGATCAGGATGTCGCGGACATGGCGCTCCATGTCGAATTCCCTGATATAGCCATAAGCCCCCATGATCTGCTGGCAGGTGAGCACGATCTCCTGCGCGGCCTGGCAGACGAACAGCTTGGCCATCGCGGTTTCCAGCGGCGCCTTGCCCTCGCGATCGAGCGTCTCGGCGGTCTGATATGTGAGCACGCGGCAGGCGTGCAGCTTGGTCTTCACCTCGGCCAGCATGTGCCGGACCGACTGAAAGGCAGAGATCGGCTTTCCGAACTGGCAGCGATCCTGCGCATAGGCCCAGGCCTCGTCGACGGCAGCAGCGGCAATGCCCAGCGCCATCGCGGCGACTTCGATCTTCTCGATATCGAGGCCGGGGCCCACCAGCATCGACCAGGCATTGTTCCAGCCGGCCTCTTCCCCGACGATGTTCCGGAGCGGAACGGAAACGTCGGAGAAAGTGACGTCATAGGTGCCGGTGCCCTTCAGCCCCAAAGCGTCCTGTGCCTCGAAGGTGATGCCTTCGGCGAGCGACGGGATGAGAACGAGGGAGAGGTTCCTGTATTTCTCGTCCTTCGGCCCGGTGCGGACGAGCGTGTAGATATAGTCGGCGATCTTCGCGCCGGAGCAGAAGCGCTTCGATCCGTTGACGATCAGGCGATCGCCGTCGATCCGGCCCGTCGTGCGCACCGCCGCGACATCGGCGCCGACGTCGGGCTCGCTGATGCCATAGGCGAAGATCATGCCTTCATCGACGACCCGGGGAAGCAGCTCGCGCTTCTGCCGCTCGCTGCCGACCTCCGCGATATTGAGCCCGGCATAGCAGGCCGACTGGATATAGGGGCCGCCGACCGCCATGCTGCGTCCGCAAAGCAATTCGATCGCGACGATCGTCGCGCGAACGTCGCGCCCGCCGCCGCCATATTCCTCGGGCACGGTGAGCCCCATCAGCCCGAGTTCGGCCAGCTTGGCGTGAACGTCGTGCGGGAAGACATTGTCGCGATCCCACTGTCTCACCAGATCCAGCGGCATTTCCTTTTCGATGAAACGCAAAAGCGTTTCCCGCAGCATCTGGATGTGATCGGACTCCGGAAAATGATCCATCTTCTTCCCATGAATACGCGCCGACCTTGTGCGTCGGACCGCGCGTATTTCTTTATGAACGAGCTAAATTCAGCCTCGACGTAAGGCCAAAGCCATTCACCTTGAACTCGCATAAATGTGCGCCGGACGGCCGATCAGGCACTACAATCGGCAGAGGAAAACGAGTTTAAGGTGAGCCCTATGCGAGGCTAGTCCGAGCTCCGACACAGGGCGAACCGGCATTCGGACGCTCATCGCGACTCCGGATCATCGGCAAGACAATCAGCGTGAAAAGCCTCGATTCCCCTCTCTCCGAATGGACTGCGCCGCAGGACGCCGGGCAAGCCCGTTCAGGCAGCCTCGCATTGGGCGCCGCCCTGTCCGACGCCGCGCGCAAATGGGGCGACAAGCAGGCCGTCGTCTACCGGCATCAACCCGCGATCGCCGATGCGATATGGTCCTATGCCGCACTGAACGACAATGCGGAGCGCCTGGCGGGGGCATTGCTTGACCTGGGATATCGGCCGGGGGAACGGGTCGCCATCTGGGGCCCCAATCATCCCGAATGGGTGCTGCTCGAATATGCGTTCGCAAAGGCGGGGCTGGTGCTGGTCGCGCTGAACCCGCTGTACAAACTGGGCGAGCTGCAATTCGCGCTGCGGGATTCGAACGCCGCGGGCATTTTCCACGCCGATCTGATCGGCGGCGCATCGCCCGTCGACGTCATCGCCGAAGCGCGCAGGGACACGCCCGGTCTTCGCCACGTCCACTGCTTTTCGAGCATCTGGATCGGGCTGATGCGCGCATCGCCCTATGCGCGCGCGCATATCGACGTCGATCCGGACAGCGTCTTCATGATCCAGTACACGTCGGGGACGACCGGCGTGCCAAAGGCGGTGCGGCTTTCGCACCGGGCGATCAACACCACCGCCCAAAATTCCTATCGGATATGGGGGCTGGACGAGACCAGCCGCGTCTGCCCCGGCTTTCCCCTGTTCCATGTCGGCGGATCGGGCAATTCCATTCCCGGCGCCGCGCTGGTCGGCGCGACCACGCTGCCGCTCCATATCTTCAAGCCCGCGATCACGCTCGACATTCTCGAACGGGAGGAATGCACGGCATTCATCGGCGTGCCGACCATGTTGATCGCGATGCTCGACGATCCCTCGATCGCCGGCCGCCGGTTCGACAGTCTGAAGACGATCATCGTCGGCGGCGCGCCGGTGACCATGGATCTTCTCGAACGCTGCCAGCAGGTTTTCGGCGCCGATGTCATCAATTGCTATGGACAGACCGAAACCTGCGGCGTGACGACGACGACCATCCCGGCCGACAGCGCCGAAAAGAAGACGCGGACGAGCGGCGCAGCGCTTACCGGCGTCAGCGTCGCGATCCGGGACGATCAGGGCCGATCGGTGCCCCGCAACGAAATCGGCGAACTCTTCTACAGCGGCCCCGGCGCCATGCAGGGCTATGGCAGCATGGCGGGCGACCCGGACCGATCCGGGGGCACGGCATGGATCGCGTCGGGCGACCTGGCGCGGATGGACGATGACGGCTTCGTAGCGATCGTCGGCCGCAAGAAGGAGATGATCATCCGCGGCGGCGAGAATCTGTCTCCCGTCGAGATCGAAACCTACATGAAGGCGCATGAGGCGATCGGCGATGTCGCGGTCATCGGCGTGCCCGATACGAAATATGGCGAAGTGGCCTGCGCCGTGGTGCGCCTCCGCGACGGGGCGGACATCACCGGCGAAGAGATCAGGCAATGGTGCTTCGCGCGGATCTCACGCTGGAAAGTGCCGGACTATGTGGAATTCGTCGACGCGTTCCCGCTGACGCCGTCCGGCAAGATCCAGAAATTCATACTCCAAAGACAGATATCCGAGCGGCTGGGCCTCATCGAAGGCCAGCCGTCCGAATCCGTTTCATCAATCGAGGGAAACAGGCATGCGCTATGATCGCTACAAGGAACTTCGCGTCGAACAGGACGGCACTATCCTGACGATCACCGTCAACCGTCCCGAGACCAAAAATGCGATCAACCAGGCCCTGCACGAAGAATTCTCGATGATCTTCGACGAGGTCGATCGCGACAACGGCGTCGATGTCGTCATTCTTGCCGGCTCGGGCGGTTCCTTCTGCGCCGGCGGCGACCTGAAATGGCTGTTGTCGCTGCATGGCGACGCCGCGGCGACCAGCATCGGCATCCGCCGCGACCGCAAGATCCAGAATTCGATGCTCGACCTGGAGAAGCCGATCATCGCCAAGGTCGACGGCCCCGCGATCGGGCTGGGCTGCTCGCTCGCCCTCTATTGCGACTTCGTCTACGCATCGGACCATTCGGTGTTCGCCGATCCGCACGTCTCGGTCGGCCTCGTCGCCGGCGATGGCGGCGCGGTCATGTGGCCGCAGCTGATCGGCTATGCGCGGGCGCGCCGCTATCTGCTGACGGGCGATCCCATCTCCGCCCCCGAAGCCGCCGCCATCGGCCTGATCACCGAATCCGTATCCGCAGATGCGCTCGACGAGACCGTGGCGAAGATGGCGAGACGGCTGGCCCGGGGCGCCACCCATTCGATCAAATGGACCAAGGCATCGATCAATGCGGGCCTGAAAGTGACCGCCAATGCCGTCATCGACCGCGCAGCCGCCTATGAGAATGTGACCCAGCTGCTCGACGATCACCGCATCGCGCTGGAAGCGTTCCAGAACAAGGAAAAGCCGCAATTCACGGGGCGATAACGCCCCGACCTTCCGCGAGACGGATCGGGGGCGGACATGCCCGCCCCTTTCCGTTCATTTTGCGGTCAGGCTTTTTCGGTCCATAAGGCGCAATGACCCAATCGATGCCATCGAACTTCCGTGCCCTCCCGATCGCCCTCGCCCTGGCGGCGGGAACTTGTGGCTGGTCGACGACCGTATTTGCGCAACCGGCAGCGGCGCCGGCGACGGCACAGCCCGCATCGCCCGCCTCCACCGATGCCGATCCGATTCGCCTGACGGACGAGCAGCGGGACGCGATCCTGGACGCGAACACCGAGGAACGCGCCGCTGCGGCGCGCCGCGAGCCGACGGAATCGGAAGGTTTCGGACGGGGCATCCATGGCGAGATGGGCTTCATGATCGGAACGAATGGCACGCGCGGCGCCTATGGCACCGCTGACATTCCGCTCGGCGACAATGCCGGAGCCACGATATCGTTCGAAAGCAGCCGCTTCGGCTATCGGCGTTCGCGTTCGATCCCGCGGTGATTGCGCCATCGCCGGCCGTTCCGGCCATGACGTGGAAAACGGCAGCTTTGTCGGGTTTGTCCTGCACCAACGCATAAGCGGCCATATAATGCGCGCACCATTTGCCTGTCGGGAGAGGTAAGCTGTGCGTGTGTTCGTGACCGGTCCCACGGGCAGCGGCAAATCGACCGGGAAAGGCGCCAGTGTGCAATCAGGTGCCGTCCGATCGTCAATCTACTTCCGGAGCCGGGGCGGAAGCGGCCCCGCAATTCTCCTACCCAACAGTGGACGCTAATGGCGAAGTTTGGGTGGTTAGCTGCCGTTCCGGTTCGTTAGGTATTTTTGCTGCGCGGCCTCTTCCTCGTCGGTGAAAGGTCGCTCGGCCCAATGGGGCTCTGGTCGCCAAATACCCCATCCATTCCAATCGTAGTTTTTCTGAAACGCATCAAAATCGGACGTGGCGGTGAAGGTGTGCGCGAGTCTGGCATTAGGCATCGTCGCTAGACGAAGCTTGTCAGCCTGCTCGCTCGCCTGTGACATGGATTGCTCGCCTCCCGAGACGTCGCACCAGATTTCATGGATCAATTCTGCCATAGGTCCAGCATACCACATCAGACTGGACGGCCGCTATTGGGGCGTGAGCGGCCTGACCGGTCCTAGAGCGGCTTCGTCACTGCTGGACGGCGCATAATGGGTGGAAATCAGCCGTTGTCGCAGGCACATATCTCTCTAAACTCGATGGAATGGACCTGAGCGTGGAGGCTGCCCAACTTATTAGAGCGATGATTCAATCCTCTAGGTTCGCGGATCTGAGGGACATGATCGAAGGAGCTTCGAAGTATACAAATCGCTCACTGGGCGCGCCGGACGATCCGGGCGACCGGAAAGCATGGGTCATGGCTATATATCACATAAGGTTCCTTTCCGAATTTGGACCGGTTTCAGGCGCTGAAAAGGATGGGCGCTATATGACGCCCTATCCAGACGAATTTGAGGGCTGGCTTAAGCTGGGGGCGCCGGGAATAGACGAAGCCGATTTAGCGGACTACCTCGCCCAAAATCCCCTTTAGGAACGCACGGCAGCATCTGGGGCGCTAGCTGACCGGCAGGATCGGGAGCGTCCGCAGCGTGCGCAACGGCCGACTAGGGTGGTTAGTTGCCGTTCACATTATGCAGAATCTAGAAGAGCTTTACCCGCTTCAGTCCACGTGCCGCCCCTGCCAGATGGCACGACCAATCCGTACTTGACGAGCAGGTGCACTGCATCTTCTCCGGCGCCCATGCACATATGGTCGAGCCAATCGGCCTTGCCAGTGCCGATGTACTGCTCGCACATCCACGCTAGCGCGATCAGCAACTCTCGTTCTTCCTCTGCCATAGTCACATGCTGGACCGCTTGGTGGTCAGAGGCAAGGTCCGCTATTGGGGCGTCAACGGACAGTCCAGTTTATGAGCCTGCGCCCTAATCGCCCTCAAGCTCCAGCGACATCTCATAAGGCGGCCTCTTGTGGATCGGGATGTGCTTCCCGTCCGTCGTGGCATGGAACTCCCCCGCCCGCTCGCGCGGGTTGTAGAATTGCCTGTACCAGTTCCGCCCGAGCCGGAAATTGCGTTCGGTCGGCAGGCTCATGATCTGCAACGCGGGCACCTTGTTGCGCCAGATATCGAAATCCTGCTTGAACGCCGACAGCACTTCGTTCTGGAGGAAGGCTGCCTTGGCACGCTCTTCGTCGCCCGGTGCGTCACTCGACGCTTTCAGCAGATTGTTGTGCCAGACCTGGGTCACACCGTCGTCGACGGGGGTGTGGAAGATGAATTCGATCGAGCGGATATCGCCGATCGCCTGTTTCGAGAGAAGCAGGCCTGGCCCGGTATACCAGGTATAGGTCATCAGATAGGCGTCATATTCGCGGCGAAATCCGCCCTGCCGCTGATAATAGAGATGGCCGTCGAACTCATTCTCGAAATATTCGCAGGGCGCACCGTGCGTCGGGCCGAGATGGTTGGAATCCGCCATATTGTCGAGGATCTCCTGCGGGTGGATCTCCAGCCGCCCGAGATGATCATAAGCGCCGTTGATCCAGTCGCGCCGATCCCATTCGGGCAATGATGGGGGATCGAAATCGGGCTCTCCGCCTTCGGGATCGTGCCACATCATGATCGCGCCCATCACCTGCGTGACGCGATAGGATCCCAGCTTCGCCGCCTTGGGGCACGGCCCGTCGAACCCCGGAATGTCGTCGGCATAGCCCTCATGATTGAACCGCCAGCCATGATAGGGGCAGCGGATCGCGTCACCCTCGATCTGTTCGCCATGGATGACGATCGAGGCGCTGGTCGATGCGGCGAGATGCGCGCCCATATGGGCGCAATGCGCATCGAGCAGCACCAGCCGCCCGCTCTCGCCGCGGAACAGCGCGAAATCCTTTCCGAAGAAGCGCAAGGGCAGCGGCGCCTTGCCGAGTTCGGATGCCTCGGCGATCATGAACCACCCGCGCGGAAAGTCGAACTCGCCCAGTTTATAGTCTCTGGATTTGGCCACGACCAACGTCCCCATATTGTCTTGATGTGTACGAAGAATGCGGCCGTATCCGGCCGGATGCTCAGATCTGGTTGGCGCCCATGATTTTCGCCGCGGCGCGATAGGCGATGGTCAGCGCCGGCCCCAAAGTGCAGCCGGCGCCGGGATATTTGTCGCCCATGATCGACGATGTGCTGTTGCCCGCGGCATAGAGCCCTTCGATCGGTGCGCCCGCCTCATCGAGCACGCGGCCATCGTCGTCGATAACGAGGCCGCCCTTGGTGCCGATATCGCCGGCGAACAGCAGCGTGCCGTAGAACGGCCCCTTGTCGATCGGCCCCAGACATGGATTGGGAGAGACGCGTTCGTCGCCATACATGCGGTCGTGTTCGTCGGCGCCACGCCCGAATTTCTCGTCGACGCCGGTCGCGGCGAAGCGGCCCATTTCGGCCGCCGTCGCTTCCAGCCCGGCCGGATCGATGCCGAGCTTCGCGGCCAGCTCGCCCAGGGTCGATGCCCTGGTCAGCATCCCGTTCTTGCCGAACGCACCGGGGTTCATCCAGTCCGGAGACATGCCCGACTGCAACAAGCCGCCGAACATGTATCTCGCGCGATATCGGCTGTCGAAGATCACATAGGCGGGCACCCGATCCTTCAGATCGTAATTCTCGCCATACATGCATTTGCCGTAGGAATTGTAGGTGATCGATTCATTCATGAAGCGCCGGCCGGTGCGATCGACGATCATCAGCCCCGGTTTTGATTTCTCGAAGAACAGGATGATCGTCCGGCCGCCCCAGCGAACCGAGGGCGCCCACCAGGCTTCGTTCATCAGCCCGGTCGCGGCGCCGATCTTGCGGCCGGCCGCGATCAGGTCCCCCGTGTTGCCGGGGCTGCCGGCCGACCAGTCGGGCGAGGTGGGGTTGGCGAGATGCTGCAGCCGCATCGCCTTGCTCTTCTCGAACCCGCCCGCCGCGACGATCACGCCCTTGCGAGCGGTCAGGAGGCGCGTCTTCCCGCCCTTGTCCTGGGTGATGACGCCGCAGACCCGGCCAGCCTCATAGGCAAGCCCGGACACGGGCGTGTTCGTCCTGAATTCGATCTTCCGCGCCTGAACCGCCAGGAACAGCCGGCCGACCAGCGCCTCGCCCATGCACAGGCGACGGTCGCGTCCGCCGCGCAATCGGGCACCGATATCCAGAGCGTAGCGCACCACCGATCCCGCCGCGATCTTCTGCCAGCCCTTGGCGACCGCCTGCAGCTTAGACGCCTCGGTGATCGACAGGTTGATCCTGCCGAATGCCTTCGAGGCCGGCGGCATCTCGCGGAGCTGCTGCAGATGGCCGCCAAGCGCCCGACCGTCGAGCGGCGCGCAATCCATGGTGCGCCCACCCGGCTTCCAGCCGGGCATGCTGGGATAATAGTCGGGATATTTCTCGACCGGGCTATAGGGCACGCCGATCTGGCCGAGATAATCGATCATCGCCGGCGCCGTGCGGATATACATGCGGATCGTATCGTCGCCGATCTGCTCCGCCGGGATGACGGAGCGCAGATAGGCGAAGGCATCCTCCGCGCTGTCCGATATGCCGGCCGATCCGATCTTCGAGTTGTTGGGTACCCAGATGCCCCCGCCGGACATCGCCGAATTCCCGCCGAACTTGCCCTCCTTCTCAAGGACGAGAACGCGCGCACCCAGGTCCGTCGCACGCACCGCGGACAGCAGCGCGGCCGCGCCGGAGCCGACCACGATGACGTCGAAATCCTGCGCTGCCGAACCGTTGACGGCGACTGGCTTCATGTCGCGCGCCTGTTGCGCCGGTGCGTGAACCCGCTGGGCCGTGCCGCCGGATTCCAATCCGCTGGTGCCAATCGCATATATCCCCGCCCGATCATGACTGACTAGAGAAGACCTCGAAGGACACTCAAGTGAAACTCGCTTTAACTCACTAAAGCCGGCGATGCCCAAAGTCCGCCAATGCGAGTTTATCCTGAACGCTATCCATAACATAAATTGACGGAAGGCCGCAGTCCGGAGTGGCCATCCACGGACGCGATCCCAATCGAATGCAGCGCCTTCGCGCATCCGTCGCCGGGTGCGTTCCCCGTGGCATGGCCGCGGACCCGTCACGCGAACATCAAGGAAAACAGCGATTTATGGAAGGGGATCGGAAAATTCAGTTCGAAACTCTCACCTATGACGTCAGCGATGGCGTTGCGCTGATCACGCTCGATCGGCCGCAGCGGCTGAATGCCGTCAACAGTGTGATGAGCCGGGAATTGCCCGAGGCATGGCGACTGTTCGACGCCGATCCTTCGGCGATCGTCGCGATCGTGACCGGCGCGGGCGACAAGGCGTTCTGCACGGGCGCGGACCTGGCCGACCTGCCCGCCATGATCGTCGACGGGAATGGCGTGCCCGACATCGCGTCGATCCGATGGACCCCGCTCCAGAACCATGTCTGGAAACCCGTGATCTGCGCGATCAACGGCGCGGTGATCGGCGGCGGCCTGCATTTCGTCGCCGAGTGCGACATCGTGCTCAGCTGCGACCATGCCGAATTCTCCGATAGCCATGTCAGCGTCGGCCTGGTCTCCGCGCTGGAGACGATCGCGCTCGCCCGGCGCATGCCGATGGGCGCGGTGCTCCAGATGGCACTGGGCGGCCGGGGCGAGACAATCACCGCACAGGACGCCTTCAGGCTGGGCATGGTCAACGAGATCCATGCCGCCGGCGACCTGCTCGATCGCGCACGCACGCTGGCGGCACGTATCGCACGCAATTCGCCGGGCGCCATGGCGCGGACCAAGCGCGCGATCTGGGGTGCGAAGGAAACGGGCCTGCACGACGCGTCGATCAATGGATGGAATGCGATCGTCGCGCACAACCAGTCACATGATTTCGTCGAAGGGATCCGCGCGTTTTCGGAGAAGCGAACACCGCGCTGGGCGCCCTATTCCGGGCAGGACGGCAAATGATCGACGATATCCCCCTGCCCTCGACCGACGATCCGCTCGACCGCGTGTTCTGGGAGAATGCACGGCAGCATCGGCTGGTCGTCCAGGCCTGCGCTTCATGCGGCGAAATGCGCTTTCCGCCGCGTCCGATGTGCCCGCATTGCCAGTCGGAAGACCTGGTCTGGGAGCAGGTCTCGGGCGAAGGCGTGGTCTGGTCCTTTGCCAGTCCTCGCTCGCCCCTGCTGCCCGCGTTCGAGGCACTGGCGCCCTATGTCACGATCATCGGCGCGCTGAAGGAGAATCCGCAGATCAGGATGGCCGGCATGGCGATCAGGGACGAGCGCGGCGAGGTGACGGGCGTGACCGCGGACGATGTGACGATCGGCCAGCCCATCCGCATCCAGTTCCGCCAGGTGTCCGAAGGCTGCACCCTGCCCTTCTGGCGCCTCGGCACGAAGGCGCTGTCGTCATGGACCTGACCATCATGCCCCCGCTGCGCCGCCCGGTACTCGCCGTCGATTGTGCCGACGGACATATGGAGATCTCATCGTGACCGAGCCTGCAACCGCGTCCGGGCAAGGCCTGCAGGACTACGCTCTCGAGGATCGCTATCGCAAGACCGCGGGGCGCGTCTATCTGTCCGGATCGCAGGCGCTGGTGCGGTTGCCGATGATGCAGCGCGATCGCGATCTCGCCAACGGGCTGAACACCGCCGGCTTCATCTCGGGCTATACCGGCTCGCCGCTCGGCGGCTACGACACCGCGCTGAAAGGCGCCCGGCGAGAGCTGGACGCGCATCACATCGTCTTCCAGCCGGGCATCAACGAGGAACTCGGCGCGACAGCGGTCTGGGGATCGCAACAGACCGATCTGTTCGGCGAGGCGCGTTATGACGGCGTGTTCGCGCTCTGGTACGGCAAGGGCCCCGGGTTGGACCGGGCCGGCGACGCACTGAAGCATGGCAGCTATGCCGGATCGTCGAAACATGGCGGCGTGCTGGTCCTCGCCGGCGACGACCATGGCGCCAAATCGTCGACGGTCGCGCATCAGAGCGATCACGCGTTCGTCCATTACGGCATGCCCTATTTCAATCCGTCGTCGGTGCAGGATTATCTGGATTTCGGCATTTACGGTTTCGCGCTCTCCCGCTTTTCGGGATGCTGGGTCGGCATGAAATGCGTGACCGACACCGTCGAAAGCTCGGCATCGGTCAATGTGTCGGACGATCGGGTCTCGATTTCCCTGCCCGACGAGGACGAGCATCAGCCGGGCGCGCTGAACGCGGGCTGGGGCATCCATCCCGTCATGGTCGAACAGCGCCAATATCAGAAGCGCATTCCCGCGGTGAAGGCGTTCGTGAAGGCGAACCGGCTCAACCGTCCGATCATCCACGGCAAGACCGGCCTGCTCGGCATCGTCACCACCGGCAAGGCGCATCCCGATCTGATGCAGGCGATCGAGGAACTCGGCCTCGATCACGACCAATGCCGCGACCATGGCATCGGCGTCTTCAAGGTGGCCATGCCCTGGCCGCTGGAGCCCGAGCTGATTTCCGACTTTGCCCGGTCCTATCGATACGTCCTGGTGGTCGAGGAAAAAAGGCCGATCATCGAGCCGCAACTGGCCAGCCTGTTCGTCAACGACAAGGCCGCGCCGCTGCTGCTGGGCAAGCTCGACGAAAACGGCCTTCCCCTGATCTCGTCGGAAGGCGAATTGAACGCGCCGAACCTGGCTGAGACGATCGGCGCGCTGCTGGCGCGGCTGGGCGGCGAAGCGGCGCTCGCGGCGACAGGATGGCAGCCCAGATCCGCTGCCGCGCCCGTCGGACAGGGCGGCAATCTCGTCAGATTGCCGAGCTTCTGCGCGGGATGCCCGCATAACACGTCAACCAAGGTGCCCAAGGGCAGCGTCGCCTTTGGCGGCATCGGATGCCATGGCATGGCGACGTTCCTGCCGGAACGGAATACGCCGACCCTGTTCCAGATGGGCGGCGAAGGCGCGCCATGGATCGGCCTCTCCCCCTTCACCCACAAGACGCACATCTTCCAGAATCTGGGCGACGGCACCTATTATCATTCGGGCCTGCTCGCGATCCGCGCGGCCGTCGCCGCCGGGGTTAACATCACCTACAAGATCCTGGTCAACGACGCGATCGCGATGACCGGCGGGCAAAGCATCGAAGGCAAGGTCCGCGTCGACGAACTGACCCGGCAGGTCCATGCCGAAGGCATCCGGCGGATCGCGGTCGTCAGCGACGATATCGGAAAATATGACGGCCGGTACGATTTCGCGCCGGGCGTGACGATCCACCACCGCGACACGCTCGACGCGGTGCAGACCGAACTGCGCGAGGTCGAGGGCGTCTCGATCATCGTCTACGAACAATATTGCGCGACCGAATTGCGCCGCCGCCGCAAGCGCGGCACCGCAGAGGAGCCCGACCGGCGCATCTTCATCAACCCGCGCGTGTGCGAGGGCTGCGGCGATTGCGGCGTGCAATCCAATTGCATCGCGATCGAGCCGGTCGAAACCGCATTCGGCCGCAAGCGACGGATCAACCAATCCGCCTGCAACAAGGATTTCTCCTGCACCAAGGGCTATTGCCCTAGCTTCGTGACCGTGCATGGCGGCACGCCGCGCAAGCGCAGTGTCAGTCATGGATCGGCCCTGCCCGCCGAAGCCGCGATGCTCGCCGCGCAATTGGCCGAACCGAATGTCGCACCGCTCGATGCACCGTTCAGCCTGCTGATCACCGGCATCGGCGGCGCCGGCGTCGTGACGATCGGCGCGCTGCTCGGCATGGCCGCGCATCTGGAGGGCAAGGGATGTTCGGTGCTCGACGTCGCCGGCCTTGCCCAGCGCAACGGGCCGGTGACCAGCCATGTGCGGATCGCCGCGCGACCGGAGGAACTGCACGCCACCCGCATCGTCGTCGCGGACCTGATCCTGGGATGCGACATCGTCGTGACCACCGGTCAGGAGGTCGTCTCGAAAATGGCGCCGGACAGGAGCCGCGCGGTCGTCAATACCCGCGTCGCCCCGACATCGGCCTTTGCGAGCAATCCCGATCTCAACCTGACCGCGGACCGGATGGTCGGATCGATCCTCGGCATATTGGGCGACGCCCGCAGCGCTTTCGTCGATGCCGGAAAGCTGGCCTATGCGTTGATGGGCAACGAGGTGGCGGCCAATCTGTTCCTGGTCGGCTATGCCTTCCAGAAGGGATGGATGCCGATCGGCCTGAACGCGCTGCTGAAGGCCGTCGAGCTGAACGGCGTCAGCGTCGAGATGAACAATGTCGCGCTGACCTGGGGCCGGATCGCCGCCACCAATCTGCCTGCGGTCGAAGCCATTGCGTTCGGGGGATCCGAACAGGCGCCCGTTGAAAAGGACAAGACGGTCGCATCGCTCGTCGATCGTTTTGCGGACGAATTGGTCGGCTATCAGAACCGATCCTATGCAGACCGATACCGGGTGCTGGTCGAGCGGGTGCGCGCGGTCGATGCCGGGTTCGGCGACGATCAGGCGCTCACCAGGGCAGTCGCCCGCTATTTCTATAAGTTGATGGCCTTCAAGGACGAATATGAGGTCGCCCGGCTCTATAGCGATGCCGGCTTCATGCAGGCGCTCAGCCAGGAGTTCGAAGGCGATCTGCGCCTCGAATTCCATATGGCGCCGCCACTGTTGCAAAAGCGCGATCTGAAAACCGGGCGTTACCCAAAGCGGACATTCGGTCGCGGCACGATGCGCCTCTATGCCATATTGGCGAAGCTCAAAGTCCTGCGCGGCACGCCCTTCGACATCTTCGGTTATAGCGGCCACCGCCGAATCGAGCGCGAGCTGATCGCCAGTTACGAGACGATGATCGGCGACATTCTCGCGGCGCTCGACGCCGGCAATTACGGCCTCGCGGTCGAGATCGCATCCTATCCGGAGCTGATCCGCGGCTACGACACGGTCAAGGACGAGCATCTCGAAAAGGCGCAGGCCCGGCTTGCCGAACTGCTCGAGCGCTTCTTCCATCCGTCGCCGCAGGCCACGACGCTCGTGGCGGCAGAATAGAACAGACAGGATAGCGGGCGTCACCATCATGCTGAAAGACAAGACCGCGATCGTCGGGATCGGCGAGACGCCCTTTTCGAAAAACCTGGAGGAATCCGAATTCCAGCTGGCGTGCCGGGCGATCAAGGCTGCGCTCGACGATGCCGGCATCCACCCGTCCGAAGTCGATGCGCTGTCCTGCTACACCTATGAACAGACGCCCGAGTTCGAGATTGCGCGCAGCGTCGGCATGGGCGACGTCCATTATCTGTCGCAATCGCCGCATGGCGGCGGCGCGGGTTGCGGCGCGGTCGGGCATCTGGCGCTGGCTATCGCCGCGGGTGTCGCCAATGTCGGCGTCGTCTGGCGATCGCGCAAACGCGGCGCACCATCGAAACGGCTCTGGGCCGGGGTCCAGAGCGTCGTCGAGGATCACTGGAAATGGTCGAGGCCGCAGGGGCTGCTGCGCCCCGTCGACGAGGTCGCGGTGCTGACCAAGCGCTATATGCACGAATATGGCCTGACGCGCGAACAGCTCGCCGAAGTGGCACTGTCGATGCGCAGCTATGCCCGCAACAATCCTAAGGCGCTGATGGGATCGCGCGCGCTGTCGATCGAGGATTATATGGGCGCGCGGATGATCTCCGACCCACTGTGCCTGTATGACAATTGCCTGGAGAGCGACGGTGCGATCGCGCTTGTGCTTGTCCGCAGCGACCGCGCCGCCGATTGCCCGAAACCGCCGGTCCATATCCATGCCTTCTCGCAAGGCATGAAGCCGCAGCACCAGTTGATGACCGATTATCACAGCGCCGATCCGCTGCGCAGTTCGTCATGGAGTTGCGCGGCCAACCTGTGGAGACAGTCGGACATCAAGGCTGCCGACGTGGATGTCGCGCAGTTTTACGACGCCTTCTCGCCTCTGGTCCTGTTCAGCCTGGAAGCCTATGGCTTCTGTGATCGCGGCGAGGCCGGCGACTTCGTCGCGCGCGGCGACACCCGTGCGGACGGCAGGCTGCCCGTCAACACATCGGGCGGCAGCCTGGCCGAAGTCTATCTCCACGGCATGAACCTGATGACCGAGGCGGTGAAGCAGCTTCGCGGTGATGCCTGCACGCAGATCGCGGGTGCGCAGACCTGCCTTGTCACATCCTGCGACACAACGCCCAATGGCGCGCTCATCCTGCGGAATACGAGTTCAAAATGAGCCCGATCGGGACGTAGGATTTCGCCTGTTCAATGTGCGGTCGTCACTCCGATTTCCGTTGAAACAAGCAAAGCGGCCAATGGAATTCAGGGGAAACAACAAGTGAGCGGTGCGCATTTCCTGCCCATAGAGAGAACGATATTCACGGACGAGCATGAGCTGTTTCGGACGAACGTCCGGCGCTTCATGCAGGATTCGGTCATCCCGAATCTCGATAAGTGGAACAAGCAGTGCCACACCGATCGGGAGGTCTGGCTGGAGGCGGGCAAGCATGGCTTCCTCTGCCTGACGACACCCGAAAAATATGGCGGCGCCGGCGCCGACCGGAAATACAGCGCGGTGATGATCGAGGAACAGCAAAGGGCCAATGCAGCCGGCCCCGGTTTCGTCATGCATTCCGAGATCGTCGCCGGATATATCGAACGCTTCGGTGACGAGGCGCAGAAGGAGACGTGGCTGCCAAGGCTCGCCCGCGGCGAAGTCATCGGCTCGCTCGCCATGACCGAACCGCGCGGCGGGTCCGATCTGCGCGCGATCACGACCCGCGCCGTCGCGATCGGCGACGATTACATCCTCAACGGCACCAAGACCTTCATCACCAACGGCTATATCACCGACCTGATCATCGTCGCCGCCAAGACCGAGCAGGAGGATGGCGGCAGCAACCTGTCGCTGTTCCTAGTCGAGGCGGACCGTGACGGCGTCAGCAAGAGCCTGCCGCTCGACAAGGTCGGGCAAAAGGCACAGGACGCCGCCGAACTGTTCTTCGACGATGTCCGGATCCCCCGGGGCAATCTGCTGGGCCGCCAGGGCGAGGGTCTGCGCTACCTGATGCAGGAACTGGCGTGGGAGCGGTTGATGATCGCGATCCGCGCCGTCGCCGGCTGCGAGGTCGCGCTGGAATCGACCATCGATTACACCAAATCGCGCGAGGCGTTCGGCAAGAAGCTGATCGATTTCCAGAACACCAAGTTCAAGCTGGCGGAGTGCAAGACCAAGACGCAGATCGCACGGGTCTATATCGACCGGTGCATCGAGCTGGCCTGCGCCGGAACGCTGAGCGCCGAAGCGTCGGCCATGGCCAAATGGTGGTGCACCGAGCTGCAGAACCGCGTGCTCGACGAGTGCGTCCAGCTCCATGGCGGCTATGGCTATATGCTCGAATATCCGGTCGCGCGGGCATGGACCGATGCGCGCGCGCAGATGATCTACGGCGGCACGAACGAGATCATGAAAGAAATCATCTCGAGGAGTTTTTGATCATGGTCGCGTCCCCGGATTTCCCCGATGACGGCGTCGCGCTCGTCATCGGCGGCAGCGGCGGCATCGGCAGCGCGATCTGCGAGAAGCTCGCCGAGGCGGGCAGCGATGTCGTGCTGACATACCGCACCAACAAGGCAGCCGCCGACCAGGCGATCGCGGCGGTCAACGGACATGGCCGCAGCGCGGCATCCTATGCGCTCGCGATGGAGGATGCGGCGAGCGTCGCCGCCGTCTGCGCGGAGATCGTGGCGAACCATCGCCGCATCCACTCATTGGTCAATGCCAGCGGCTCGCACATCGCGATGAAGTTCATCGGCGATATCGGCACCGACGAGTTCAGACAGGTGATGGATGCCGACACCAACGGCTTCTTCAACCTCGTCCACGCGCTGCTGCCCCATATGCGCGAACGGGGTGGAAGCTTCGTCACGATCAGCACCACCGGCCTGCTGCGCTGGCCGGCAAAGGACGCGCTGTCGGTCGTGCCCAAGGCTGCGATCGACGCGCTGATGACCGGCATCGCGCGCGAAGAGGGCCGCAGCGGTATTCGCGCGAACACCGTTGCATTGGGCCTGATCGACGCGGGCCTGTTCCGCAAGATGATCGGGGTCGCCTATGACGATGCCTATATCGAAGCGGCGAAACGAAACTCCGCGCTAAAGCGGCTGGGGACGGCGGAGGAGGTCGCCGAAGCGGTGCTGTTCTTCGCATCGCACCGCGCGCGTTTCGTCACGGGACAGACGCTGACGCTCGATGGCGGCTACAGCCTTTAGATGGAGACGGATTTCAACGTCGTCATCTGCGGCGCCGGCGCCGGGGGCATGCTCGCCGCGGTCCGCCTGCACGATCTGGGCCTGCGCCCGCTGCTCGTCGAAAAATCATCCCGATATGGCGGGACGTCGGCGACATCGGGCGGCGGGATCTGGATCCCCGATCATGGCATCGGCGTCGAGCCGGACAGCCGCGAACTGGCGCTGACCTATCTCGATGCGGTGTCAAAGGGCGACTTCCGCACCGACAAGCTGGCCGCTTATGTCGACCATGGCCGCGACATGATCCGTTTCCTGTCCGACATCGGCGTGGCGATGATGTCGATCCCCGGATTTCCGGACTATATCGCGGGCGCGCCCGGCGCATCGACCGGGCGCTCGCTGTTCCCGGTGGAAATGAACGGCGCAGATCTCGGTGCGGATTTCTTCCATCTGAGGGAGTCGCCATCCGGCTACAAGCTGTTCGATCGCTATGCGCTCAACCTCCAGCAAAGCTTTGCCTTGTCGGCACGGAAATTCGGCTGGCAATGGACCGCGGCGAAGCTGATCCTCAAATATTGGCTGGACCTGCCCTGGCGCGGAAGGACCCCGCATGATCGCCGGCTGACCATGGGCCGCGCGCTGATCGGCGGATTGCGCAAGGCGATGCTGGAGCGGAACATTCCGCTCATGCTCAACTGCGCGCTCACCGGCCTTGTGACCGAGAGCGGCAAGGTGGTCGGCGTCGAGGCGCTTTCCAGGGGCAGGACAACCACCTTCACGGCGCGTCATGCGGTGATCCTTGCCGCGGGCGGATTCGAACAGAACCAGGCGCTGCGCGACGCATTGCTGCCGGTTCCCACCAGCAGCAGCTGGAGCCTGACGCCGCGGGGCATGAATGTCGGCGACGGGCTGACGGCGGGAATGGCGGTCGGCGCCGATACCGAATCGCTGGACGCGAACTGGTGGGCGCCGAGCATGCAATTGCCGTCGCGCACGGTGCCCAATCTCGACATCGCACAGCCGATGTTCTTCGATCACCGGCATCCCTATAGCCTGTGCGTCAACCGGCTCGGCCGCCGCTTCGTCAACGAGAGCTGCTCCTATGACGAATTCGGCCAGGCGATGATCGCCGACCACCAGAAAACCGGCGCCAACACGCCGTGCTGGATGGTCTTCGACGCCAAATTCCGGAAAGCCTATCCCTGCGGCGCGATCCTGCCGAGTTTCGTCATGCCGGATCGCAGTATTCCGGTCGAATGGTGGGACAGCTATGTCTTCAAGGCCGACAGCCTTGAGGAGTTAGCCGCAAAGATGGCGGTCGATGCCGCCACGCTGACCGAAACCGTCGCAAGGATGAACCAATATGCGGCCACCGGCCGGGACGAGGAATTCGGCCGCGGACAGAACCGGTTCGACATGTTCTTCGGCAAGCAGGATGTCGCGCCCAACCCCTGTATGGGCCCGATCGACCAGGGCCCCTTCTATGCGGTGCAGATCGACCTTGGCGACCTGGGCACCAAGGGCGGCCTCAAAACCAACGCCCATGCCCGCGTGCTAACGAAGCTGGGCGACGAGATCGGCAATCTGTACGCGATCGGAAATTGTGCGGGGTCGCCCTTCGGCAATTGCTATCCCGGTGCCGGCGGCACGCTGGGGCCGGCAACGGTCTTTGCCTATATCGCGGCGAACGATATCGCCGCCCGGTCGCGGAAGGATGACGCATGATCAAGCAGGTGGTGTTCCTGAAGGCCCGGGACGGGATGGAGCCCCGGACCTTCATCGATCGTTACGAAACCGGCCATGTGCCGCTGGTGCAATCGCTGCTCCCCTATTTCTCCGCCTATCACCGAAGCTATGTGCTGCCGGGCGCGATGCTGTCGCGGGATCCTTCGCGCCAGGCCGCGTCGAAGCCGGATTTCGATGTCGTCACCGAGATCTGGTACGAGGATGGCGACAAGCTGACGGCGCTTGCCGCGGCGATCGAGGATGACGGCATCGCGACTGCGATACGGAACAGCGAGGCGGCGCTCTTCGATCAGGCCGGCATGTTCGAGTGCGACGAATTCGTCACGCCGGACGCCATGCTTCAGCCGCGCCCCGCCAGCCATGCCGGTCGGCCGGCAATCAAGCTGATCGGCCTGATCCGCAAAAAGGCGGGGATGTCGCGCGATGCGTTCATCCGGCGATATGAGGACGGCCACTGCCCGCTGGCGCTCAGTGTCCTTACCAAGGACGGCAAACCGGCCTTTGCAAGCTATCGCCGCAGCTTTCCAAAGGCCGATGCGCAGCGCCCGATACCGGCGATACCGTCACCGCGGATCGAGCCGTTCTTCGATGTCATGGTCGAAGTCTGGTTCTGGAACGAGGCGGACTTCCAGCACTTTCAGCTGCACCGTGCCGATCCGAAGGTCGACGCGATCGTCACGGCAGACGAGTCTCAATTGTTCGATCGCGCCTCGATCATCATGCTCGCGGTGGAGGAGCATGTCTCGGGCATCGAGGCTTAGATCTGCTGTCATCCCCGCTTTCGCGGAGATGACGCCGTGGGTGCGTCACAAAATCGTGCAGCCTGCCGGGCCTATGCCCGCATATAGGCCATCGACAGCTTGACCATCTCGTCGATGAATTCCTCATCGGTCATGTCGGCCGGCTCTTCCATGATGTAGCGCCTGATATTCGACAGGACTGCGATCTCGAGGATGTTGAGCGCCTGATCCAGGTTTTTCGGGGTGATCTCGCTCCGATGCCGTTCGAACAGCGCCTTGCTGGTGGCGTGCGTGAACTTCTCCACCGACAGATTTCGCGTCAGCTGGACAAGTTCCGGTGTCTGCTTGGCAAGTGAATAGAGCAGGACCTTATGCTCGCGGAAATTTTCGAGCAGATATGTCAATATCCTGCGGCTGGCTTCATCCAGTGGGAACTCCATCGATTCCCGCAAGATGAGCCGTACGCCATTCGCGAGCCTGGAGACCTTCAGCTCGATCAGCGCCGAGAGGACGGCATCCTTGTTCGGAAAATATTGATATAACGAACCGATACTGACGCCGGCCCTTTCGGCGATATAGTTTGTCGTCGCCTTTTCATATCCGTCTTTGAGGATGATGATCTCGGCCGCCTCCAATATCGCTTCCGAGGTTACCTTTGCCCTGCTTTGAATCGGCGTTTTCCGTCGCAATGTTCAAACCCTAAAATTGGAACTTTTCCGCACGGCTACAGAATATGCCTTCCGACCTGGGGCATGCGGGATCGCATGCCCCAGGCTTTTGTCTTGTCGCGATTTTCGAGCCGTTCGATGATTCCATCGAACTAAAAATCGCTCTAGGGAGGCCTGCATATCGCCCCTGAAAATCCTGCCCGCCAACAGATCGCAGCTTGCCGATCCCGTCGGCAGGTCCATCGCGACTATCAGCCATGAGGCGGTTTCGCCACTGCAATTTGACTGGCGTACACCGCATCATATCCTTGCATTGGCCGGATCAACGCCAATAGCGCTTCATATCCATGAACGCCTCGAATGCGCCTTCCGCCCGGTGCAGCATCCGCTCCCGCTCTCGACGTCCGATCCTGGGGAGTTTGACGTCCAGCCCGTGCTTCCCGATCACTTGGGGGACCGTCACAAGATCGTTCAAGGCGCCCAGTCTGTCCTGAAGATCCTCCAGCGCCTTCAGAAACGCCTTTTGCCGTCGGCGGGACTTTTTGTCGCGGTAGAGCGCGGCGAAGAATTCGGCGGCATAACGAAGTGTCTTGGCCTCGATCCGGACCTCGTGCCGATCCCGGTCCGACAGCGAGGCGAAATTCCTGCCACGGCGTTTCATCCGCTTGCGATGCTTTTCGAGCAGGCCGTCGGCCAGCAGCCGGACCGGCTGGTGAAGCGCGGTCGGATCCTGCGGTCGCATCCGCCAGTCGCCCAGCGCGAGCCATTCGGCGAGATCGATCATGAGGAGTCGGGTTCGCGCGGACTCGAGTTCGGTCCGGACGACATCATGGATGCGCGCGCGTGCATCCATGATCGGTTCGCGCTCGCCTGCCTCGACCCTGTCGATCACTATGTCGAGATTGCGCACCTCGCCCAATTCCGCCGCCAGCCATTTGAGCTCGCCGCGCAGCAATTGCGCCTTCGCATCACCGGCCAGCAAAGGCTTGTAGAGCGTAAAAGCCGATCGCAGCCGGCGCAGGCCGATCCGCGCCTGGTGAAGCGCCTCCGCCCCTCCCCCGGCAAGGAGCAAGGCTTCGTTCAAACGGAACTGGCGAAGGCATGCGTGCGCGATCGTTTCGAAAGCGTGCGCCGCATCGTCGCCGGGATCGAGTATGATGGGCTCGTTCCCGAAAGCCGTGACGGCATCGCCCGCGACCAGGGCATAGCCCCGTTCGGCCTTCGAGCGTACGCCCAGCCGGACCGGAAGGACCTCGTTCATGCGTCGGGCGATGTCGAACAGGACACCGGACGGCCCGCTCTTCAGCTCCAGTTCGATTTCGCAAAGCGGTTCGGAGCGTTCGCCCGCCCGAACGTCGCCCTCGTCGATCGCAATCTCGATCGTCGCCCCCCGCTCGCTATGGAGATGGATCGTCCGCCTGACATCGGTCGCGAAAAGGCGGACAAGCGCGTCGAGCACTTTCCGGCCGACCATCGAAGTCAGGGGGCCGGCGGTTTCGTCGACGATCGGCGTGCTTCCCTTGATGGGGTGTTCCCATTCGGGCCTCACGAACAAGCCCGCTTTTGCCTTCGCATCGGCCTTGATCGTCTGAATCCGCTGCCGCCCCTTCTTGCGGATGCGCAGCGAGAAGCCTGCAGCGCGCAGATCGAGGCCGGGCGTGTCAAAATAGACGGATTCAAGCCGATCGGACGCACGCATCACGCCAAACAGGGCATCCCGATCGACTTTCCCAAGCGCCACCGGATCCAGCTCCAGCTTCAGCTCGACCTCAAGCGAACCCTCCATCACGATCTCCATGAAGTCTATGGATATCCACGCCGATATGGGCCTGCCAATCGCACATGAATATTGTGATTGTTCGAGCCGCTCCGGGCCATCCCTCATTTCGGCCCATGCGCCATTCGACGCGGCTCGCTATCCTATCACTTCCGTCGACGGATGGCGCTATCGCAACCATCGTGCGGAACGCCGATGGCCGCTTCGACCCGGGTCGCGCCTGTCCGCCTGGCCCCCGCAAGTGGATTGATTCCCGCTTCGCCGTCGGTGGAGGATTTGTTACGTCTCCGAATCTTGCTTGAGAAATCGGGGAGTGGGCGGTGGACAGAGTTGCGTTGGGGCAGACGCTGCATTTTCCCATTCGAAGCCGGAATGAGGGGCTCCAGACCACGATCACGCTCGCCCTGACCCCGGAAGTCCGGGGTAACGGCGTTTCGGTCGGACTGAAGATGGTGATAACGCCGGTCACCTTCATCGACCAGAACGGCACCCCCTCCCCCTATAAGGTCGCGTGTCGCGAGGCGAATCTGCAATTTCGGACGATCGGCGGCACGCTCTCCGTGACCGCGGCCACCCCGCCGGATATCGGCATCGAGCGCACGACCGAAAGCAGCAGCGAGCGCACGATCAAGGCCAATCCAAAGATCGGCATCAAGGTCGGATTCAAGGAAGTCGGCCTCGATGCGGAAGTCGGCGAGTTCGCATTCTCGAACAAGAAATCCGACGCCCGAAAGGTGTTGGGTACCGACTACACGCCCGAAATCCGCCAGAAGACGCAGACCGACACCGCCTATTGGACCATCCGCCCCGGCGAGCTGGAAAAGCGGGATGCGGTGCTCGACTGCGAGCAGCATTTCACCGCGGACTGCCAGTGGGACGCTGCGCGTCAGGGGCAGATCCGGCTCTTTTCGACGGCGGAGGTCATCAGCCGCGAGGGCATCGCCAAATCGGGCATGAGAGGCATGCTGCTGCGCTTCATCCACTGGCAAAAGGCACGGCGGGTGTCGAACAACGCGCAGCCGGAATTTTTCGAGATCGACGAGGGCTGACGAATGGCGAGCATTGCTTCCGGACCCGTCATATTGTCGCAGAGCGACATGGCTTTGATCGCCCGGATCGAGGCGGATGGAGATGTACACGATCTCGGCGCGCTGATCGGCGCCTCGATTTCGGATTTCGGCGACTTCCTGGTCGATGAGGAAGCGCTCGGCTGGGCGGAAGCCTTTGAAGCAGGCGCGCAGGTCGAGGCTGTGGGCAACGCCCGTGTCGCGAAGGCATATGTGAGCGCGGTGACGCGGCGCCTGCCGCTCTGGCACGACTTCGACCGTGTCGGCGAAGAGCTCGATCGTCATGCGGGACGCATTCTCGCGCTTCCGTCACGGGAACGCATCGCCATTGGCGCGGAACTCGACCAGCTGATCGCCGATGCGACAACCTATCTTGCCGGCACCGCACCCGATAATTTCCGGCACCTGCGCGATACGGTGGGCGCCTTGCGCAGGGACGGTCGGGTCGAAGTCATGACCGAGCAATCGCAACCGGTCTCACGACGCGTCCCGGTCGCCGTGGCGACAGGCACAGGCGGACTGGCCCCCCGTGTGAACGCCCGCAACTGGCAGAGAATCAAAAGACCGGACGAACTGGCAAGGCACGCGGCCAATGACCGACGCAAGGCGACCTTCATCGCCGAACCGCTGGAACGCGGCTTCGGCCTGACGCTCGGCAACGCATTGCGCCGCGTGCTGCTCTCCTCGCTCCAGGGCGCCGCGATCACGTCGATTCGCATCGACGGCGTGCTGCACGAGTTCACGAGCCTTCCCGGTGCGCGCGAGGACGTGACGGATATCGTGCTCAACGTGAAGCAGATCGCGATCCGCATGGATGGCGACGGCCCCAAGCGGCTCCGGCTTTCGGCAAAGGGGCCAAGGCAGGTGACCGCAAATATGATCGGGGGTGCCGATGGCGTGACGATCATGAACCCCGAGCTTGTGATCTGCACGCTCGACGAAGGCGCTTCGCTCACGATGGAACTGATCGCGAATACCGGAAAGGGCTATGCGCCCGCGGTTGCGAACCGGCCGGTCGATGCGCCGGTCGGCCTGATCCCCATCGACGCGCTCTACTCGCCCGTGCGTCAGGTCACCTATCGGGTCGAGAATACGCGTGTCGGACAGGAACTCGATTACGACAAGCTCACCCTGAGCGTGGAAACCGACGGCACCGTCCACCCCGAGGATGCGCTCGGCTATGCCGCGCGTATCCTTCAGGATCAGTTGCAGGTCTTCGTCCATTTCGACGAGGGGATGGCGCAGACGCCGATGCCGGCCGCCCTCCCCGCGGCGTCGGAAGAGGATAATGACCGGATCAACCGCTATCTGCTCAAGAAGGTGGACGAGCTGGAATTGTCGGTGCGTTCGGCCAACTGCCTCAAGAACGATAACATCATCTATATCGGCGATCTCGTGCAGAAGACCGAAGCGGAGATGCTGCGGACGCCGAATTTCGGCCGCAAGTCGCTCAACGAGATCAAGGAGATCCTCTCCGGCATGGGCCTGCGCCTCGGCATGGAGATCCCCGGATGGCCACCCGAACAAATCGAGGAGGTGGCACGCATGATCGACCAGGAGCTTCTGAGCTAACAGGGTGCGATATCAGGACCATGTAAATGGTAGCGGAGGAGGGACTTGAACCCCCGACACCCGGATTATGATTCCGGTGCTCTAACCAGCTGAGCTACTCCGCCCCAAGGGCGCGCGCCTTAGCGCGGAGGCGGGCTATAGTGGGCGGCGTGGAAGCGGTCAACCGCGGAACGGATGGCGCGATGCAAGTTCCCAAAGGCCATCGCGATAATGCCAGGCGGCAAGCCCGGCGATCATGATCGGTTGCCGTCGAAAGCCCGCGGAAAGGCTGCGTTGCAGCGCGCGCGCAACGGCGGGATCGACCTTGTTCTGGATCGTGACATGCGGCCACCAGGTCGTGCGATCCTGCGGCATCAGCAGCGTATCGAAGGCATCGGCCAGGCGGTCGCGGATCGCCTCCAGCACGGGGCATTCGACGCGGAGGGCCGTGCCTCTGCCGAGATCGAGGATGCCGGCGATGGTCGCCGCCGGCGGTGGGCCCCGCACCGCCTCTGCCAGCCGCGTCCGCAGCTCCGGCTCGATCGAGGGCGGCAGATGATGGAACAGCGTCAGATGCGCGTCGAGCCGGTTGCGATCTGCCGGATAATGCGCGGTCCGGAGCGCGGTCAGCCATGCGTGATCGGCCGGGCCGAACAGCGCCGATACGATGATCGGCGCCGCGGCTATATCTCGACCTGGCTGCCGAGTTCGACCACGCGGTTGGTCGGCAGCTTGAAGAAGTCCATCGCGCTTTCCGAATTGCGCATCATCCAGGCGAACAGCCGTTCACGCCACAGCGCCATGCCCGGCCGTTCGGAAGGCAACAGCGTCTGGCGCGCCAGGAAGAAGCTGGTGTCCATCATCTTGAATTCGGCGCCGCAGCCGGTGACGAGCTTGAGCGCGGCAGGCACGTCGGGTTCCTGCATGAAGCCGAATTTGATGACGAGCCGGTGGAAGCCCTGCCCGAGATCCTCGAGCATGCAGCGATTCTCCTGCACGACGAAGGGCACGTCGGCGATCTTCACCGTCAGCAGGATCACCCGGTCGTGCAGCACCTTGTTGTGCTTCAGATTGTGGAGCAGCGCATGCGGCACGCCGTCGGCGGTCGAGGTCATGAACACGGCAGTGCCCGGCACACGCGTCGCCGAGTTCGCCGCGGAGGTGACGAACACCTTCACCGGCATCGCCGCCTCGCGCATCCGCTCGATCATCAGCTTGCGGCCGCGCGACCAGGTGGTGAGCATGGTGAAGGCGAAGAAGCCGACCGCCAGCGGGAACCAGCCGCCATCGGGCACCTTGGTGAGGTTCGCCGAGAAATAGGCGAGGTCGACGATGAGGAAGATCGCGAGCGCCAGCCCGGCGCCGAGCTTGTTCCACTTCCACAGGCTGAACAGCACCACGGCGAGCAGACAGGTGTCGATGAACATCGCGCCCGTCACCGCGATGCCATAGGCCGCGGCGAGATTGCTCGACGATCCGAAGAACAGCACCAGCACGATCACCGCGACGCACAGCGCCCAGTTGATCACCGGGATATAGATCTGCCCCGCCGCGCTGGCGCTGGTGTGGAGGATCTGCATGCGCGGCATGAAGCCGAGCTGGATCGCCTGCTGGGTCAGCGAGAATGCACCGGAGATCACCGCCTGGCTGGCGATGACCGTCGCCATCAGCGCGACGATGACGAGCGGCAGGCGGAAACCGTCGGGCGCGAGCATGAAGAACGGATTCTTGATCGCTTCCGCGGCGCCCGCCAGATCGAGCGAGAGGATCATCGCCCCCTGCCCCAGATAGTTGAGCATCAGCGCGGGCAACACGAAGAACAGCCAGGACACACGGATCGGATTGCGCCCGAAATGCCCCATATCGGCGTAGAGCGCCTCGGCACCGGTCACCGCGAGAACGACCGATCCCAATGCCAGGAAGGCGAGCATCCGCTCCGCCATGAAGAACTGGACGGCATACCAGGGGTTGAACGCGATCAGCACGGTCGGGTCGCGCACGACCTGGATCAGACCAAGCACCGCGATGGTGAGGAAATAGACCAGCATGATCGGCCCGAAAAGCTGGCCGACACGTGCCGTACCCCGTGCCTGGATCGAAAAGATGAAGATCAGGATCGCAACCGCGATCGGCAGCACCCACGATTCGAAACGCGAATCGACGGTGACGAGACCTTCGGCCGCGGACAGCACCGACATGGCCGGGGTGATCATCGAATCGCCGTAGAACAAGGCGGTCGCGAAGACGCCGAGCATCACGATCGGCGCGGTCCAGCGCTTGGCGCTGCCGGTCTCGCGGTTGATCAGCGCCAGCAATGCCAGGCTGCCGCCTTCACCCTTGTTGTCGGCGCGCATGATGATGGTGACATATTTGATCGTCACCACGATCATCATCGACCAGAAGATCAGGCTCAGCACGCCGTAGATATGGAGCTGATCGGGCACGAGCTTGTGGTGTTCCGACGTGAACGTCTCGCGGAACGCGTAGATCGGGCTGGTACCGATATCGCCAAAGACGATGCCGATAGCCGCCACCGCCAGCTTCACCAGAGGCTGGCTGTCTGGCGCGTGCGAAGACTCGACCGCCTCCACATCCGTTGCCGATGTGCTCATGGAGGCGTCAGCGCGCCTGAACGTCTAGGAAAAAGGTCATAAAAGACCGACTCTCAACTGCCCCACCGCTGGAGCCCGGGGCCATTAGCACCTCGTT
This sequence comes from Sphingobium sp. FW305-3-2-15-F-TSA7, assembly GCF_058787155.1. Classification (NCBI taxonomy): domain Bacteria; kingdom Pseudomonadati; phylum Pseudomonadota; class Alphaproteobacteria; order Sphingomonadales; family Sphingobiaceae; genus Sphingobium; species Sphingobium sp. FW305-3-2-15-F-TSA7. The sequence continues at coordinate 49,413 of NZ_JBYSZM010000033.1, forward strand.
CATCGCACAGCAACATTGCGAGCCCGCGTCAATCTCCCGCCGCCAGCGTGCGGATGGTGAATTGCGTCACCAGCCGGTGAACCCCGGGCAGTGCCGAGAGGATCTCACGATGGACTCGCTCATAGCTGTCATCGGCGCGGACAAGCACCTTGATGAGATAATCCGACTCGCCGCTCATCAGATGCGCCTCGCGTACCTGCCGGGTTTTCGCCAGTGCCGCTTCGAACGCCATCATCGTCGCCTGGCGCTGATCGACCAGCGTGACCGAAACGAAAACCGTCGACGGATTGCCCTGCGCACCGGCGGACAGGTGTGCGCGATATCCCAGAATCAGGCCGTCATCCTCAAGCGCCTTGACCCGCCGGTGCGCCGCCGACGGCGACAGACCGACGCGCGCACCGAGCTGTTCGCTGGTCAGCGCCGAGTCGATCACGAACTGATCGAGAATTTTGCGATCTATCGCATCCATGCCAAAGCATTTTGCGCGATTTCGACAAAATGCACAATCTCATCCCATTCGAGGCTGTAGCGGAGGTCCATTTTGCAAGCACTTCCCGGCCGATCGGGATTATTCTCCGCAAAATCCTCGTGCAGGAGAGAATGATGCGCATCGGCGTCCCCAAGGAAATCAAGAATCACGAATATCGCGTCGGCCTGACCCCCGCGTCGGTCGCCGAACTGGTCGCGGCCGGCCATGAGCTGATCGTCGAAAGCAGGGCCGGAAGCGGCATCGATTTCGAGGATCGCGACTATGTCGATGCCGGCGCAGCGATCGCGGCCACCGCGGCTGAGGTCTTCGCAAAGGCCGACATGATCGTGAAGGTGAAGGAACCGCAGCCGCAGGAAATCGCGCTGCTCGAACCCCGCCACCTGCTCTTCACCTATCTTCACCTCGCCGCCGACAAGCCGCAGGCCGAGGGACTGATGAAATCGGGCGCGACCTGCATCGCCTATGAAACGGTGACCTCACCCAACCGGGGCCTGCCGCTGCTCAAGCCGATGTCGGAAGTCGCCGGCCGCATGTCGGTTCAGGTCGGCGCGCATTATCTGGAGAAGGAACAGGGCGGACGCGGCGTCCTGCTCGGCGGCGTCCCCGGCGTCGCCCCCGCGCGCGTCGCGATCCTCGGCGGCGGTGTCGCCGGCGTGAATGCCGCGCAGATGGCGGTCGGCATGCGCGCCGACGTGACGATCTACGACATCAGCAACGACCGGCTGGCCGAGCTCGACATGTTCTTCTCCAGCCAGATCAAGACCGCCTATGCCAGCAAGGCGGCGATCGCGGCGGCGGTGAAGAACGCGCATCTCGTCATCGGCGCGGTGCTGGTGCCCGGTGCCGCAGCCCCCAAGCTGGTGACGCGCGAGATGCTCAAGACGATGAAGCGCGGATCGGTGCTCGTCGACATCGCGATCGACCAGGGCGGCTGTTTCGAGACCAGCCATGCGACCACCCATGACGATCCGGTGTTCGAGGTCGAGGGCGTGATCCATTATTGCGTCGCCAACATGCCCGGCGCGGTCGCGCGGACGTCAGCGTTCGCGTTGAACAACGCGACTCTGCCCTTTGCGCTGCGGCTCGCCAATCTGGGTGCCGAAGCCGCGATGGCGGCCGACCCGCATCTCGCCGCGGGGCTCAACGTGTCGGGCGGCAAGATCCGTCACAAAGCCGTCGCGGAGGCGCTCGACCTGCCGTTCAATTGACCTGTCATCCCCGCGAAAGCGGGGATGACATGGATTGCCGGCCTCAGGAAGCGCGCTGGTCCGGTGCCGGCGCGAGCGGCGCCTGCACCGGCGGCCTGCCGAGCTGGGTCCGCAGTGCACCGAGCCGCGCCTCGAGATCGGCGCGCCAGGGCGCCTGTGCCGGGGTCCGCGCGAGCAATTCGCTCCAGATTGCCTCGGCCCGGTCGAACTGGCCGGACTGGGCAAGCGCCAGCCCCATGAAGAATGGCGGCCCAGGATGTTCGGGGGACAGGTTCGCGCCCGTCTGGAACGCATATTGCGCCGCGGGCGTCATCATGCCGTCGGCATGGTTGACCAGCGCGTTGCCCAGCCCGACCCACATGTCCGCGCTCTTGGGATAGGCCCGGACACCGCCGAGCATCACCGTCACCGCGTCGCGCGCCGAACCCAGGCGACCGAACGTGTCGGCCGTGTCCAGCCATTGCGCCTCGGTGCCGAAACTGCCCATCATCGCCTTGCGCTGCTCGATCAGCTTGGGATCGATTTCCGCGGCGGCCGATCGCGCGACGACGGGCGTACCGGCCTGGCCGGGGCTTCCCTGCCAGGCATAGCCGGCCAGCCCCAGCAACAGACCGGCACCGATCAGTTCCCAGGTCGGGCGCGGCACCCGGCCGATTCGCCAGAGCGCGAGAAAGGCAGCAGCCGCCATCGCGATGACCATCACCCAGCCCATCAGCGTGTCCTTCTGCGGAAACGCCCGCGTGCCAGCCAGATGCCGGCACCGAGCAGCAGCAATGGCGCGATCCAGAGCAGCGCCGTCCGGCCGGAAAGCGGCGGATCATAGCTGATCCACTCGCCATAGCGCTCGATCATCCAGGCGCGGATCTGGTCAGGCGTCTCGCCGCGCTGGATCCGTTCGCGCACCATAGCGCGCATGTCTCCGGCAATCTCCGCATCGCTGTCCGCGATCGACTGGCCCTGGCAGACCACGCAGCGCAGCGTCTCCATCAATTCGGTGGCACGCGCCTCCTGCTTCGGATCGGCGAGCTGCGTATCGGCGAGCGCCGCGGCGGGCATCGCCGAATCCGCCAGCGCCGGAACCGGCGACAGCATCAGCAAAAGGGCGAGCGCCCGCCTCACCGCGCCTTCCGCAACTGATCGAGGATCATCGGCACATGTTCGGGCCGGATGTCGCCGATATGCTGGTAGCGGATCACACCCTTGCCATCGATCACGAAGGTCTCGGGCACGCCCGACGAGCCGAGCGCAAGCTGGACCCGGCTGTCGACGTCCGACCCGATCCTTTTATAGGGATTGCCGTGACGCTGGAGGAATGCGGCGACATCCTCGGGGCGATCGCGAATGGCAATGGCGTCGATCTGCACACCCTGCCCGGCCAGCCCCTCGAGCACCGGCGCCTCGGCGATGCAGGGCAGGCACCAGCTTGCGAAGATGTTCAGCAGGCGCGGCTCACCGCCCTGGGCGAGATCCGCATGCCTCAGCCCCGCTATGCCGGGCGTCGCGGCGGGAAGCGCGAATTGCGGAAGCGGCTTGCCGACCAGCTTGGAATCGATCGTCCGCTCCGCCGGATTGATCAGCCCATAAGCGACGATACCGAAGAACAGTCCGAACAGCCCAAGCGGCAGCCAGAGGAGCCAGGATTTCTTCATCAGGCATAGGCCTTTCGATCTTGCGCGCGCCGCTCGCGCCGGACGCGCCCGATCAGCGACAACAGGCCGCCAAGCGCGATCATGCCGCCACCCAGCCAGATCAGGGTGACCCAGGGCTTCCACCACAGCCGGAGCTGCCAGCGGCCCTGCTCATCCTCCTTGCCCAGCACAGTATAGAGCTGGCCGTCGAGCTGCGTCGAGATTGCGGCCTCGTTGGTTTCGGTGGGGGGCGAGGCGAACATCCGCGCCTGCGGCTTGAGGATGAACGGTTTGCCATTGCCGCGCGTGACGGTGAAGGTGGCTTCCAGCGCGGTCCAGTTCGGTCCCGCGATCGGCTCCACCTTGTCGAAGCGCACGGTGAAGGGGCCGACGGTCTCGCTCTCGCCCAGGCGCGCGGCAACCAGCGTTTCCTTGGTGAAGCTGCTTTCCGCCGCCATGCCCGCCAGGCTGACGGCGATGCCGAGATGCGCGATTACCATGCCCCAGACGAAACCGGGCGTGCGGCGCAGATTGCGCTTCCACAGCGGCGCGACGCTGGCGGCGGCGACACCTGCGGCCGCGACCAGCCCGAGCAAGGGCAGGATGTGCGTGCGCGGCACGAACAGGACGAGCGCCAGCAGCGCGACCGCCGAAAGCAGGATCGGAATGGCAAGACGATTGAGCAGCGGCTTCAGTTCGTCGCGCCGCCATTTGAGCAACGGCCCAGCCCCCATGATCGCGACCAGGATCAGCGCGATCGGCCCGGTGACGAGGTTGAAATAGGGCGGTCCCACCGAAACCTTGAAGCCCATCGCCTCGGTGATCAGCGGGTAGAGCGTGCCGAGAAAGACGAGGCAGAGGATGACCGAGAGCAGCAGGTTATTGGCGACGAGCGCGCCTTCACGGCTGACCGGATCGAATTGCGTCCCTTCCTTCACCGTGCCGACGCGCAGCGCGTACAGCACCATCGCGCCGCCGATATAGATGGCGAGCAGCGCGAGGATGAAGCTGCCCCGGGTCGGATCGACCGCAAAGGCGTGGACCGAGGTCAGAATGCCCGAACGCACCAGGAAGGTGCCGACCATCGACATGGAGAAAGCGACGACCGCCAGCATCACCGTCCAGGCGCGCAGCCCGTCGCGTGTGGCGAGGACGGTGACCGAATGGAGCAATGCGGTGGCGGCGAGCCATGGCATCAGCGATGCGTTCTCGACCGGATCCCAGAACCACCAGCCGCCCCAGCCCAGTTCGTAATAGGCCCAATAGCTGCCGGCGGTGATGCCGATGGTGAGGAAGATCCAGGCGATCAACACCCAAGGCCGCATCGCGCGGGCAAAGGCCGGACCGACGTCACGCGTGACCAGCGCGCCGACCGCGAAGGAAAAGGCGATCGAAAGCCCGACATAGCCGAAATAGAGCGTCGGCGGATGGAAGGCGAGGCCGGGATCCTGGAGCAACGGGTTGAGCCCCTGCCCCTCCGGTGCCGCCGGGTCGAGCCGCGCGAACGGATTGGAGGCGAACAGCAGAAAGGCGTAGAAACCCAGGCCGATGAACGCCTGGGCGCCCAAAGTCGCCATCAGCGTCAGTCGTTCGAGATTGCGCTCGAACAGGGCGACGCCGGCGCCCGCGACCGCGAGCACCGTGACCCAGAGCAGCATCGACCCCTCATGATTGCCCCAGGTGCCCGCGAATTTATAGATGAAGGGCTTGGCCGAATGGCTGTTCATCGCGACCAGCTTCACCGACATGTCGGAGCGCAGGAACAGCCAGATCAGCATGGCGAAGGCGATGCAGACGAAAATCCCCTGCACCACCGCGACCGGCCGCACCGCGCCGAGCAGTTCCCGGCGGTCGCCGGTCATGCCGAGCAGGACCAGGACGAGCTGGAGCGCGCCCAGCGCAAAGGCGAGCCAGAGTGCGGCGAGACCGGCTTCGGCGATCATTCGACCTTGCCCGTCTTGTGCATGTCGCCCGCGATCTGCGGCGGCATGTAGCGCTCATCATGCTTGGCCAGGATATTGTCGGCGACGAAAGTGCCGGACGCATCGAAGCGCCCTTCCGCCACGGCGCCCGAATCCTCCTTGAACAGATCGGGCACGATGCCCTTGAAGCGCACGGGTACGCCGACCAGCCCATCGGTGAGCGCGAAATTGATGGTGACGCCGTCCGGCGCGCGGACGATCGAGCCCTTTTCCACCATGCCGCCCAGGCGGATCGCCTGGCCGACCGGCAAATTGGCCTTTCGTGCGTCGCCCGGCGAATAGAAATAGGCGGCCTGATCCTTCAGCGCGGACATGGCGAGCAGGGTGGCGCCGATCAGCGCCGCCAGCGCCACCAGCGCGAGCGTCAGCCGTTGATGCTTGGCCTTCACGCGTCGCGCCTCAGCGCGTCAGCGGTCCGCTCGGCACGGCGCATCGACGCGAATGCCCAGAGCGCGACCCCCGTGGTCGCGACGATGGTCAAGGCATAGGCGGCGATGACATAGGCCCATTGATTCATTCGCCCGTCATCCTTCTCAGTCGCGCCTCGACGCGGATCTGCGCCAGGCTCGCACGCATGCGCATCAGCACGATCGCACCGAACAGCAGGCTGAAGCCCAAAGTGGTGAAACCGAGCGGCCACAACAGCGATGCGTCGATACTCGAACCCGTCATGGTGATGCTCGCTTTCTGGTGCAGCGTGTTCCACCAGACCACCGATCGATTGATGACGGGCACATTGATCGCACCGACCAGACCGAAGATCGCGGTCACGCGACTGACGCTGCCGCGCTCGTCGCTGGCATTGGCCAGCGCGATATAACCGACATAGAGGAACAGCAGGACCAGCATCGAGGTCATCCGCCCGTCCCATTCCCACCATGTGCCCCAGGCGGGCCGCCCCCAGATCGAGCCCGTGGCGAGGCAGAGCGCGGTGAAGAGGGCGCCGGGCGCCGCGATCGCGCGCGCCGCGATGCCGGCCAGCGGATGGCGCCAGACGAGTTGCGCCAGGCTGGCGATGGCAAGGCCGGTCCATCCCCCCATGCCCAGCCAGGCGGCGGGCACATGGATATAGAGGATTCGGACGGTCTCGCCCTGAAGATAGTCGGGCGGCGTGAAGAACAGCCCCGCGCCCATGCCGATCGCGATCAGCAGCACACCACACCACGCCAGCCAGGGCGTCAGCGGTCTGGCGATCTTGAGGAACCGCGCCGGATTGGCGAAACCATGCATCGAGAAGCGGCTGACCTTCGGTGAGAGACGCCTCGCTCTACCGGCACGACCCCACTCCATCAAGCCGTCCGATATGGCCGGTCACTCGAAGCCCATCGGGCCCTCGGCATATCCGTTAGCCGATCGCGGCATGCTCCGGCTTCGCGCCGCGCGCCCATATCGGGCCGGCCGACCATGAGCGCTCTGCGAAGTAAAGCGTCGACACCTTCCAGCTGACGAGCGCCACGACGGCACCGACAAGCCCATCGACGGCGTAATGATAGCCAAAATGGACCGAGCCGATAAAGGTCAACATCGCGAACACTATCGCCGGTGCGCGCCAGCGCATCCCTTGCGCGGCGAAGACGTAAAGCATCGCCACCGTCACATGAACCGACGGCATGGCGGAGATTCCGCTGCCGATCTGAACGCTCTGCGCACCGAGCGCCGACACGAGATAGGCCTGTGTCCGCAAAATGGGCCCATCGGAAACGAGGTGCGTGGCAAGCGCCGCGTGAAGCCCGTCAAATCGCCCGGCGAGCCCGGCATCGAACAGATGCGCAAAGACCGGACCGGCCGCCGGCATCGCATAGGCAAGGACGAAGCCGCTGAGAAACCAGCAGAGATTCATGGCGAGGAAGAAGCGCCCGGTAAAGCGTCGCGATGCGAAAAGCGCCACGAGCGCCTGGACGAACACCAGGCTCAAACCCCAGCCGACGGTATAGAAGATCTCGAGCGCACGGCTCCCTTCGACGCCGATCAGGCCAAAGGTCAATCGCCACGGATCGGTTCCGAAGATCAATGCATCCCATTGCGCGAAGCGCGCATCCCAGCTGAATGACGTCAGCGGCGCGATCGCCGTCTTCGCCGTCGTAAAGGCCGCCAGGAACAGCGGTTGTATGACCGCCGGCAGCAGCAGCATGGGAAAGGCCGCACGCAGCCGCGATACGATCTGGGCAGCCGGACGATCGGCGCGCTGAACGGCCAGGCGAACGAGCATGAAGCCGGCCCACAGCACGACCGCGACGATGGCAACGTAGAGCGTCGGCACCAGATAGGCGAGGATCAGGCTGCTTCCATCGATACCTGAAAGATAGGATGTGATCAGCGCGAATGACGTCATTATGGCGAGCATGGCCATGTTGGGCATGATTGCCCGACTGATCGGAATCCCCGCCATCGGCCGATCACTAACCGGCAAATATTATGATTTCGGAAACGAAGCGAACCGCCCCCTGCGTCAGCCGCGCCCGATCAGTCGCCGGGCGATCCGGTCGGCGACATCGGACGCCGGCTCGCCGCTCGCGTCACTTTCGTCCCACACTTCGATCAGCCGCGCAGGGATGCGATGAATCCGCGCTTCCACCTCCGCACGATCGCCCTGCCCCAGATATTCGAGTGCGACATTGATGATCCCGCCGGCATTGATCACATAGTCGGGCGCATAGAGGATGCCGCGCGACTGGAGGCGCCAGCCATCCTCGGGCGCCGCGAGCTGGTTGTTGGCGCCGCCCGCGATCACGGTGGTGCGGAGCGCGGCGATCGATTCCGCGGTGAGGACAGCGCCCAGCGCATTGGGACTGACGATATCCGCTTCGACCGCCAGGATCTCGTCGGCACCGACCAGTCCGGCGCCGAGTTCGGCCGCCAGCGCGCCGGCGCGTTCGATATTGGCGTCGGCCAGCGTCAGCCGTGCGCCCTCCGCCGCGAGCAGCCGCGCCAGCCCGCCGCCGACGCTGCCCACGCCCTGGATCGCGACATGCACGCCCGACATGTCGTCACGCCCCAGGCCGCGCTTCGCCGCCGCCTTGACGCCCAGGAAGACCCCGAGCGCAGTGAACGGCCCCGGGTCCCCGCCCGCGCTGCCCTGCGTCACCGGCAGGCCGGACACGTGCCGCGTCGCCCTCGCGATGGCGACCATGTCGACATCGGTCATGCCGACATCCTCGGCCGTGACATAACGCCCGCCGAGCGATTCGACGGCGGCACCGAACGCGGCAAGCAGTTCGGGCGTCTTCTCGACCCCTTCGCCGCCCAGCACGACGCCCTTGCCGCCGCCCATCGGCAGCCCGGCCATCGCGTTCTTGAAACTCATGCCGCGCGAAAGCCGCAGCGCATCGGTCACGGCGAGCTGACGATCGGAATAGCGCCAGAAGCGCGCACCGCCCGCTGCTGGGCCGAGATGGGTGGAATGAACCGCGATGATCGCGGTCAGGCCGCTCGCCGCATCGCGAAAAAGGTGGACGCCCTCATGGTCGTCGAAATCCGGCAAGTCCCAAACCGAGGTCATGTCCGCTCCAGCCATTGAAATATCATTACCGACTCGCGTAATAATATTTCAAACCAGAAAGCGCCAGACCAAAGGTGGCCGGAAGAAAATGGGGCGACCGAGGGGACTTGAACCCCCGACCCCTGGTACCACAAACCAGTGCTCTAACCAACTGAGCTACGATCGCCACATGGCCGAAAGGCCGGGCGCGCACTTACGCCGAGGTTCGAATTCGGTCAAGCATATGTCCCGCACCAAACCTCTCCATCCACACCGTCATTCCGGCGAAAGCCGGAATCCCGCCTCTCTTTGGCGTGTATGACCAGAAAACCGGGATTCCGGCCTTCGCCGGAATGACGATCCGAAAGTCAGAAGCGTCCCTGCATCTGAAAGGCATAACCCTGTGCGGTCTGGCGGAAGCCCGAGGCGGCGAGGCGCTGGCCGATCGCCGGATCGCTCGGACGGACCGACAGGTCGAGTTCGTAGCGGCCATCCTCGAACAGCTTGAGCGCCAGTTTCTCCATGCCCGACTGGCCCTGGAGCGGCAGAAGCAGTGCACCACCGTCGCAGCGCGCATTGCCGGTCAGGCCCTGGGTCAGGTTGATCCCTGCAATCTCTCCGGACAAGGCAGCCTTCACCTGCCCTTCGGCACGCGCGCATTGTCCATCTTCGAATCGGACGCTGACGTCCGACAGGTCGAGCGTCTCGATCGGCAAGGGTGCGAAGACCGACGCGACCGGGATCGCCGCGGTCAGATCATCGACGCCGAAGCTGTTCCGCGTCACGCCGAGCCCACCGGCGATGCGCCCGCGGCCATCCTCGCGATTCGCGATATCGACACGGGCACGGCCGACAAGAAGCTGGATCGGCGAGAGTCGCGCCGAAAGATCGCCAAGCGGTGCATCGCCGACCCGGCTCTCGGTCAAACCGCCCAGCCAGATGCTGCCATCGGCCTTGCGCGCCGAAAGCCCCTTCTGGTCGAGCGCGAGCCAGCCCAGAGCAAGGCGAAGCGGCGTCAGCGCGACCAGGGCGACGAGGAAGGCGCAGAGGAAGACCAGGCTGCGGCCAAGCGGCAGGCGGATGCGCATCACAACCCCCTGCCCCGCATTGTCGCCTCGATCGTCAGTGTCTGATCGCTGTTGGCGCGGGCAGTGAGCCGTTCGGGAAACACGCCACGCGCCTCCAGATCGTTGAGCCAGCCGAAAAACGCCTGGGGCCGGGCAGAGGCGATTGCGATGACGACGCGATCACGGCCCTGAGGTTCGGTGCGGGACAGGACGAAACCGACCTCGCTTGCCGACTGGCCCACGACGACATCGACGGGCGCATCGAGCCTGCGGCCCGCGCCGCGTTCCAGCGCCTTCAGCGCCGCCACCTTGCCCGTCACTTCCGCCTGTTCGATCACCGCGCGGCCGTGCCGTTCGCGCGCATCGGACAGGGCATCGTCCATCATCCTGACGAAAAGCCAGGCGACCACCACCAGCATGAGCCCGACCATCACGAGCAGCATGCGCTGTTCGCGCACTGACCGGTCGCGCCACCAGGTCCTGATCCGTTCACTCATGGCAGCCTCACCGTCATCTCGACCATCTGCCGTCCCGCCTCGACGCGCGGCTGGGTGGCGGTGCCGTCAAAGCCGTAGCGCTCCAACTGACGCTGGAACGCGGCGATATCCTCCGGCGTCGCGGCCGCGAGCATGATCCTGAGCGAGCCGTCGACGCCGAAATCGAACTGGGTCAGTTCGACATTGGGCACCGCGCGGATCGCGGCATAGATCGACGCCGCGGTCGCGGAGAAGCCGGCGCCGCCGCCGCGCGCCGCCGCCAAGCGCTCGTCGAGCGCGAACAGCGCATTGGCGTCGCCGCTGCCGCCCGGCAGCGCGCTCTGCGCCACCGCGCGCGTGCGCAGTTCGATCGCGTCGGCCGAAGTCGAGTATTTGAGGATCAGCACGAGATGGATCAGCAATGTCGCGATCAGCACGCCGGCGCCAAGCCAGGCCAGGCGACGGATCAGCGCCCAATCGACCTGCCAGGGCCGGCGCTTCGCGAAACCACCGTCACGGAGATCGACCACGGGATCGGCGACGGCCGCCAGCATCGCCGCCTCGGCCTCGGCAGGCGAGAGCGTGACGACCGGCGCATCCGCCACGATCAGATCGGCAAGCCCGGGTTCTTCGAGAAATGCGCTGCTGCGGCCGCGCAACACGGTCTGCCCGGCAAACGCGCCACGCACGAACCCGTCCTCGGGACGCGGCAGCAGCAATGCGGCGGGCAGAATCGCGTCGGGTTCATGACCGAGCGCCTGCAATCGCGCGATCCAGCCGGTCAGCAATGCACGATCGACCGAGACGATCGCCCGGTCCCCGGCATCGTCGGCCTCGCTCAGCGCGACATGCAGCGTATCGAGCGGAACCACGCTGTTCTCCGCCGCGAGCAGCCGTGCGGCGGCACGCGCCTGGGCGGGCGCCAGCGCGGGCAGTTCGGCCCAATTGACCATGGTCGCGGCGGCAGGCGCGATCGCGACGATTCGCGCTTCGGGCTGATCGGGCGGACAGGCGACGAGATCGTCACCCGCCGCGGTTTCGCGATCCCCGTCATAGAGCCGCCACGCCACTGGCGCCTCGGGATCGGCAGAGAGGAACAGGAGACGCAGCGCACTCATGTCGGATCGCCCCATTGGCGAGAAACGAGCCGGGCCGGCTCGCGTGTCGAATCGATCAGTGCAGTTTCCTCCAGTTCGGCGCCACCCAGTTCGACCATGATGTCGAGCGCGAACCAGTCGGTGCGCAGCTTGGTCTGGCTGATCACCTCCTGACCGGGATTGAGCGCCTCGAGCGCGGGGAGCCGCCAGAAATCCACCAGGCTTGCATAGCCGCCAGGCGGCCGTTGGGCGAGCATCTGGCGCGCGCGCGGCACATCGAGGCGGCCGGGCAGCAGCATCGCGAACAGCGGCGCCTGGTCGGGCAGCAATGTGTTGACGTTGATCGGCGACAGCGCGTTGACGGGCAGCGCGCAGATCCAGGGGCGAAGTCGCGCGTAGAGCTCCGGCGTGACGCCCGCGACCGCGCGCAATTCGCTGACATCGCTCATCCGGGCATTGGCGGCGAGATAGGGGACCGCGAGCGTCCGGTAATAATCATCCTCGGCCCCTTCGGGCGCGGGCATGTCGTCGGCGTCGACCCAGTCGGCCAGCGCGGCGGCGACGCGACGCGCCACCTTGGTCTCGATCCCGATCGCCTCCATCAGCGCGACGAACTGCGCGATGCCGGCAGGATTGGGCTGCAGCTTGGTCGGCACCTGGCCGATCGCAACGCTGTTGAGATTGAAGCAATTGGCCCCGTCACGCACCCGCGCGGTTGCGATGCCGCCGGGAATCGGCAGGTCGAAACTCCGGCCGTTCCAGCCGCCGGCAAGCGTCGTCTTGGCAGGATCGCGCGAAACGAGATCGTCGATCCGCATCAAGGCCAGCGTCTCCGCCGCCTGGCCGAAGGCGCGCGCCTGATCGATCGCCGCGGCATTGGCGGCAAGATGCGTCGACAGCTTGAGCCGTTCGAGCGCGCCGACCGACAACACCGCCATCACCGCGACCAGCAGCAGCACGCTGAGCAGCGCGGCGCCGCGCTCACCATCCCTGATGGGTCCGCGTTTCATTGGCGATAGCCCGATCCGGCGACGAAGACCTGGCGGATCGGCGCACCATCGCCGCGATCGATCACCATCTCCACCGCACCGGGAAGCAGTTCGGGTTGCGATTCGGCCCAAGCGTCGAGCCATTCGCCATCCTTGCGATACCGCATGCGAATCGAGCGGACCCCCTCAAGCACCACGGCCCCCGCCTGCGGCTCGCCGCCGTCTAGCATGGGGTATGCGACTCTTTCGAGTCGATCACCGTTCAGACGATATTCCACTTTCTGAAGCGATGCGCGCGACGCCCCCGCCGCATTGCTCCAACCCGCGCGGACGAATGCCATCAGGGGCTCCACCCCTGCGCCGGCGGTGCCGCGGAACGCAGGCACCCGATCGCCCGACAATGAACGTGTGGTGCGCGGCACGGCCTGGGCCAGATCGCCAGTCAATGCCGAGCCGAGCCGGCGGATCGTCGCGATATCGTCGAGCCGGGTCTTGGCCGATGCCTGCGCACTCACGCTGAAGCTCAACAGCATCACCCCGCCCGCCGCCAATATCCCGAAGATCAGGAGCGAGATCATCAGTTCGACAAGCGTGAAGCCGTTTTCGGCGGAACGCCGAAGGGGCGTGAAGCCGTTTTCGGCGGAACGCCGAAGGGGCGTGAAGCCGTTTTCGGCGGAACGCCGAAGGGGCGTGAAGCCGT
>NZ_JBYSZM010000033.1:62626-89987 GCF_058787155.1 Sphingobium sp. FW305-3-2-15-F-TSA7
TTTTCGGCGGAACGCCGAGGGTGAATGCAGCCGACCGTCATTGCGCGCGCCTCACCAGCGTCAGGTCGGCGAGCCCCTGCCCCGTCTCGTCCGCCACGGCGATATCGACACGAATCGCGATGCCGTCGCCGATGCGGCGCGCGGCGCGCGTCCAGCGCCAGGTGCTGCCGCCATTGACTTCCTCGCCCCTGGTTTCGCCGAGCGTCGGCGGCGCGGGATCGGTCAGCGTTTCCGCCGCCAGATTGCGCGCGACGATCTGCGCCATCGTCCGGCGGTCGAGCTCGTGCGTGCTCGACAGCGTCGCCCCCTCCAGTCGCAGCAATGCAAGCGCCGCCAGGCTGAAGACCGCGAGCGCGACCATCATTTCTATCAGCGTGAAGCCCTCGGTGGAGCGCCGGCTTGCCGCGAAAACGTGCTCAGGGTGCGACATGGATCGTCCCATCCTGCCCGATCGCAACGGCAACCTGTTCGCCCTCGCGCCGCAGCGTCACCGTCACCGCTTCGCTCGGCAGGCCGGTGCTGTCGAAGCTCACCGTCTTGCGCGCATCATGCCCGATCGCGACGCCGATCCCCGCGCCCCATTCGGCGCGCCGCAATTCGCGGATCGGCACCGGGCGCCAGGCACCGCGGCTCCGCTGCTCGAAGCCATAGCCCAGCGGGTCCATCGCCAGGCTGGTCTCGCGTCCATCGACCACGGCGCCGTCGCGCGCGATGCGCACGCGCGCGGCGAAGGTCTCGGCAGCGTCGACCAGACGGCCACGGGGATCGGGAATGGTGAGCATGACGATGGCCGACATCGCACCGATGATCGCAATCACGATCATCAGTTCGACGAGTGTGAAGCCGTGTTCGGCGGAACGCCTCACGGGCGTAAAACCGCTATCTGCCTCAGCGCCAGTTGCCGATATCGGCATTTTCACCCTCGCCGCCTTCCTGGCCGTCGGCGCCCAGCGAATAGACGTCGAAGCTGCCGTTGCGGCCGGGAACCGCATAGAGATAGGGCCGACCCCAGGGATCCTCGGGCAACCGCTTGATATAGCCGCCGCGCCGGTAACGCTCGGGCCGGGTCAGCGACGGCGGCGCCTGGATCAGCGCGCGCAGCCCGTCCGACGCCGCGGGATAAGTCAGATTGTCGAGCCGATATTGTTCGACCGCCTGTTCCAGCGTGAGCACGTCGGCCTCGGCCTTCTTGCTGATCGCCTTGTCCTGCGCGGGCATCACATTGATCAGCACGATGGTGCTGAGCAGGCCGATGATGACGATGACGACCATCAGTTCGACGAGCGTGAAGCCGTTTTCGGCGGAACGCCGAAGGGGCGTGAAGCCGCGTTCGTTTTGCCGCTCTTCTTCTCTGTCATTCCCGCGAAAGCGGGAATCCTTGCAATGCTCGTCGGCACGAGCAGGAGCGGAAAGATCCTCTGGATTGGCTTCGCCGCACTGGCGTGTCCCGCTTTCGCTGGAATGACAATCGGGGGTGAAACGCGTCATGACTTTACCTCAGATGCCCGCCAGCGATTGAAGCTGGAGGATGGGAAGCAGGATGGACAGGATGATGAGCGCGACGATGCCGCCCATCAAGACGATGATCGCGGGTTCGAGCAGCGACAGCGCCGCGGCGGTAAAGCCGTCGAATTCGCGTTCGAGATAGTCGGCGGCACGCTCGAGCGTCATGTCGAGCCGCCCCGCCGCTTCGCCGCTCGCGGTCAGATAGACGAGCAAGGGCGGGAAGACGCCGGCGCGCTTGAGCGCGGCGGACAGGCTGCCGCCGCCACGGATCGCCTCGACGATATCCTCCGACGCGCGGCGCAGCGCGCGATTGTGGACGGTCTGCGCGGTCAGGTTGAGGCCTTCGAGCAATGGCAGCCGGCTCGACACCATCGTCGCCAGCGTCCGCGCCATGCGCGCGGCATGAAGATCGCGGATCAGGCGGCCGATCAACGGGATGCCGAGCAGGGCGCGATCGAAGCGCAATCGCAGCCCCGGATCCCTGAGCGCGCGCCAGGCGAGCACGCCGAGCATCGCACCGGCCGCGAGCAAGGCCCACCACCAGCCGACGAGGAATTCGGACAGGCCGATCACGATCCGCGTCAACAACGGCAATTGCTGGCCGACCGTGTCAAACTGCTCGACCACCTTGGGCACCACGAACATCATCAGCGCGACAACGACGCCGATCGCGACGAAGGCGAGGACGATCGGATAGGCAAGCGCACTCATCACCTTGCCGCGCACCAGCGCCTGCCGCTCCTGCAGATCGGCCAGCCGTTCGAGGATCACCGGCAAAGTGCCCGAGCTTTCGCCCGCCGAGACCATCGCCCGGTATAGCGGCGGGAAACTCTTGGGCTGCCGGCCCATCGCTTCCGACAGGCGCCGTCCCTCGACCACGCCGGCATGGACCGCCTCGACGACGGTGCGGACATGCGCCTCCTCGCTCTGCCGCGAGATGGTGCGCAGCGATTCCTCGAGCGGCGTGACCTGGACCAATGTCGCCAGCTGGCGCGTGAACAAGGTCAGTTGCTTGGGAGTGAGCTTGCGGCGCGCAAAGATCGATTTCGACAGCAATGGCGGCCGGGCCGCGACACCGCTGCCCGGCTCGATGCGAACGACATAGAGACGCTTGCGGTCGAGCCGCGCCCGCGCATCCTCGATGCTCGGCGCAGCGACGCTGCCGCGCTGTTCGCGGCCGGCGGTATCCAGCGCGAGATAGTCATAGTCAGGCATGGCGGCCGTCACGCATCGGCTGCCTCGCGCCGCGAGATGCGGACCGCTTCCTCGGGCGTGGTCAGCCCCTCGCGGACGAGCTTACGCGCGGCGGAGCCGAGATTGGGCGCGTTGAGAAAGGCGTGGCGCGCGATGATCGCCTCGTCCCCGCCATCGTTGATCAGGCGGCGGATCGTGTCGTCGATGCGGATCGCCTCGAACACGCCGATCCGGCCCTTGAACCCCGTGCCGTTGCACGCCTCGCAGCCGACGGGCTCGTAAATCACCGTGCCGGGGTCGAAACCGAGCAGCGAGCTGACCGACCCCGAGGCCTGGACCGGGCGGCGGCAGGACGGGCAGAGCCGGCGCACCAGCCGCTGCGCGACGACCGCGCGCAGGGTGGACGCGAGCAGGAAGGGCTCGATCCGCATGTCGCGCATCCGCGTGATCGCGCCGACCGCATCGTTGGTGTGGACGGTGGACAGCACGATATGGCCGGTGAGCGAGGCCTGCACCGCAATCTCGGCGGTTTCGCGGTCGCGGATTTCGCCGACCATCACGACGTCTGGATCCTGGCGCAGGATGGCGCGCAGCCCGGCGGCGAAGGTCAGGCCGACCTTGGCATTCACCTGGGTCTGGCCGACGCCGTCCATCGCATATTCGACGGGATCCTCGACGGTCAGGATGTTGCGTGTCCCGTCGTTGAGCAGCCGCAATCCGGCATAGAGCGTCGTGGTCTTGCCCGAACCGGTGGGGCCGGTGACGAGAATGATGCCATTGGGCTCCGACAGCGCCTCGCGCAGCAAGGCGTTGGTCTCGGCGGTCATGCCGAGCACGTCGAGGTCGATGCCGGCATTGTCCTTGTCGAGAATACGCAGCACCACCCGCTCGCCCGCGCGGCTCGGCAGGGTCGAGACGCGGACGTCGAGCAGCTTGCCGCCGAGCGTGAGGCCGATACGGCCATCCTGCGGCAGGCGGCGTTCGGCGATGTCGAGCCGCGCCATCACCTTGACGCGGCTGACCACGACGGGTGCGACATGCGCCGGCATCCTCAACGTCTCGCGCAGCACGCCGTCGACGCGCATGCGCACGACCAGACCGGTTTCATAGGGTTCGATATGGATGTCGGACACGCCCTGACGCGCGGCCTCGGCGATGATGCCGTTGATCAGGCGGATGGCGGGCGCGTCGTCGGCGCTGTCGAGCAGATCGTCGGCGGTCGGCAGGTCGGTCGCCAGCATGTCCAGCTCGTCGCCGAGGCCCAGCGATCCCGCCGCCATCGCGGCGGCCTGACCATCCATGGCGTAGCGTTCGGAAAGCAACCGGTCGAACGCGTCTACATCGACGGTCTCGACGACCAGCGGCTGGCCGAGCCAGCGCCGGATCTCGAGCAGCGCGCGCGGGTCGCTGCCGTCGCGCAACGCCACCCCGAAACGCCCCTCGTCCTTGCCCAGCAGCGCCACGCCAAATTTGCGGGCGAAGCCATAGGGGATGTTGACGATCAGCACGGGCGCCGCGACGGGCTCTTCCACGGTCACCGCCGGCGTCGCTTCGGATGCATCGCCCCGACCGATCTTCACGGCTTGGGCTCCACGGAACCGGCGGGCGGCGCCACGACCTGGTCGGTCGCGCTCTGCTCGGGCGGGATCGGCGGCGCCGCACCCATATAATCGCGCACCAGCTCGTCGAGCGTCGGCTCGCGATCGGGCCGGTCGAGCAATTGCTGATCGCGCAGATAGCCATAGCGCTGCTCGGCAACGGCCTGGGCATCGGCGCGGTTCTTGATGATGGTGGGCCGGATGAAGATGGCGAGATTGGTCTTGCCGCGCGATCGCGCCTTCGACCGGAACAGCGCACCGAGCCCCGGCAAATCGCCAAGGAACGGTATCTTCTCGATCGTGCGCCGCTCATTGTCGTCGAGCAGGCTGCCCAGCGCGACAATCTGGCCGTCGTCGACGACGACGGTGGTGGTGATCTCGCGCTTGTTGAGGATCAGGTCCGACGAGTCGTTGGAAACCGGCCCCGCGATCGAGGAGACTTCCTGGCGCAGGAACAGCTTCACCGATCCGCCCGCACCGATCTGCGGCTTCACCTCGAGCTGGATGCCGACATTCTGGCGCTGCACGGTGCGGAAGGCATTGTCGAAATTGCCCGACAGCGCCTCGCCGGTGGTGACCGGGATCTCCTGGCCCGCAAGGAATTTCGCCTGCTGATTGTCGAGCGTCATCAGCGACGGCGCGGAAAGCAGGTTGGATTTGGAGTCCGACTTCACCGCGTTGATGATCGCGCCGAAGATCGCATCCTTGCCGATATTGAACGCCATGCCGGCGATGCCGCCCTTCGCGGCCAGCAATTGCTGCGCCGCCGCGGCCTGAAGCTGGTCGCTGATCGCCGATCCGCTGCTGGTGGTGACCGTCGTGCCGTTGATCACCGTGGTCGTCCGGTCGAGCTCGCGCGCGGCGATCGCACCGGCGATCGTCGCGATATTGGGCGTCGCGTTCGAATAGTTGGTGACGGCATAAGGCACGCCGCTGCCCGGCTTGCCGCCGAGCAGGAACTGGACGCCCAGATTGCGCGCCGCGGTGTCCGAGATCTCGACGATGATCGCCTCGACCAGCACCTGCTCCCGCCGCGCATCGAGCTGACGGACGACTTCGCCCAATTGGCGCTGCACATCGGCGGGCGCCGCGATGATGATCGCGTTGGCGCCTTCGAAGCGGGTCACGATCGCCTGTGACCGCCCCTGAATGCCCTGCCCCGCCGGCACGCTGGATATCGCTGCCTGAGTCGGTGCCGATGGCGCGGCCAGTCCGGATCCGCCCTTGCTGTTGTTCGCATCGCTGCCGACCGAGCTGGTCGCCTGGCTCGAGGGCTGGCCGGTCAGTTGCTGCAGCACGGGGAGCAGCTGGCCCGCATCGGCATATTCCAGCCAGAAGACGCGGATTTCGGTGCCACGTTCGGCGCGTTTGTCGAGATCGCGCGCGACTTCCGCCAGACGCGAGACGGTCGAGGGGTCGCCACGCAGCACCACGGAATTCGAACTGTCGATCGCGACGATCGTCGCCGCCGGCCCACGCGTCGCGCCATCGGCGCCCGCCGTGCCGTTGCCGACAAGCTGCTGCAGCGACGTCGCGATCTCGCGCGCGCCAGCATTCTTCAGCGCGATGAGCGTCGTCGAGGCGCTATCGCGGTCGATCTGCTGGACGAGTTGGCGGATGCGGCGGATATTGTCGGCATAATCCGCCACCACCACCGAATTGCCCGCGCGATTGGCAGTGACCGAGCCTTCCTTGCTGACCAGCGGCCGCAATGTCTCAACCGCCGAGGCCGCGTCGATCGAGCGCAGGCGGAAGACTTCGGTGACGAAGGCATTCTGTGCGCTGCCCCGCGTGCCGACGCGGCCCGGCTGGGCGGCCGCGGTATCGGCGGGCTGGATGCGGAACGCGCCACCGCCCGTCGGGATCGCGACCAGCCCGTTGGCGCGCATCGTCGCCAGGAACACTTCGAAATATTCGGACTTGGACAGCGGCCGGTCGGTCACGACCGATACCTTCCCCTGCACCCGCTGATCGACGATGAAGGTCCGTCCGGTGACGCGCGCGGCGTCCTGGATGAAGGCGCGGACATCGGCATCCCGCACATTGAGTGTGGTCTGCTGCGCAGCCAATGGCTGCGACAGAATAAGCGCGATGGCCGTTGCGGCGCCGGTCAATAATCTACGCATTATCTCGCTATCGAAAGGACGATGGGAATGACGTTCGCGCCACGTTCGACGCTGGCGGTGACGTTGGCGCCGGGCGTGGCTTGGGCCAGCAACCGCTCGGCATCGGCCGGCGACGTGATCTGTTGGCCGTTGACGGCGACCAATATGTCGCCCTCGGCAAAGCCGACGCTGCGAAAGGTCGCGCCATCGCCATTGGGACGCAGGACAAGGCCGGTCACGCGACCGCCATCGGTGCGCGGCAGGAATCCGATGCCGCCGCGCAATTGCGTGGCGGAAACGGTGCGGCCGCCCGGCGGCGGCGCGGCGGCGGGCTGGCCGCCGTCGAGCGAGATTCCGGGTGCGACCGCCGCGGCCTCGGGGGCCGGCACCGACTGATCGATGAAAAGCTGTTCGATCGTCCCGCCGCGATCGATCGTCACGCTGTCGAACGCCACGCTCTTCAGCATCACGCCGGGCATGATCTCCTCACCGACGGCGATGCTGTTCTGGACACCGTCGGGCCCCGCGATGATCGCCGATCCGCGGCCATTGACCTCATCGATCCGCGTCCCGAACAATTTGAGCTGAAGCGAAGTGACGACCGCCGCGCCGCCGCCGCCGGCAAGCCGGAAAAACGGGTCGAAGCCGCGGAACAGTTCGGCGCGATTGGCGACCGCGCCGGCGGTGCGATCGGTGAGCCGCCAGTCGCCGAACGGCCCGACCGGCGTCAGCACCGTCCAGACCAGACGCGCGCACTGCACCGCGAGCAGCAGCAGCAGCGCGATCTCGATCACGCTATAGACGTTCATGTGCGGCATGCTGCGCAACCAGCGCCGGGCTCTGCCATCAAGACTTAGACGCATGTGGTTCCCCCGGGGCGACATGCTCCGCTAGTGCGATAGTGTTGCCGGTCGATGACTGTAATATGACGCTATTATTTCACCGGGCAACCGCCCGATTTCCGGCTTGAAATTACCGCATCGCATCGGCTTAACCCGTGCCATGACAGCGACGATATCCAATGGAACCGGCCCCGATGCAGGCCGACATCTGATCGGCCAGCCGCGCGTACAGCGCGTACCCAGTCCCAAGCTGAGCCTGTTCATCCGCAAGGGTTTCGCCAACCCGGCCGAATGCGCGGCGATCATGGAACGCATCGATGCGAGTCGCAGGCCCTCCACCATCGCCGATTCGAACGGCGATCCGCTTTATCGGACGAGCGAAACCTGCGATCTCGATCGCGCCGATCCGGTGGTGGGCGCGCTCGAGGAGAGGATCGCGGAATTTCTCGGCATCGATCCGCAATATGGCGAACCGCTCCAGGGGCAGCGTTATGCGGTCGGGCAGGAATTCAAGCAGCATACCGACTATTTCGAGCCCAAGGGCACCGACTATGACACTCATTGCGCGATTTCGGGCCAGCGCACCTGGACCGCGATGCTTTACCTCAACGAGCCCGAAGCCGGCGGCGCGACACGCTTCCTGACGATCGGCAAGCTTGTCCAGCCCGAAACCGGCAAGCTTTTGTGCTGGAACAATCAGCGCCCCGACGGGACCCCCAATGCCGCGACCTTGCACCACGGCATGAAGGTGCGCGCCGGCACCAAATATGTCGTGACCAAATGGTTCAGGGAAAGGCCCTGGCCAGCCTGAGTATTCCAGGCTGCGCCCGTTTCACCGCACTCGACACGCGTCCTTCAATGTCATTCCCGCGAAAGCGGGAATCCAGACGATGCCGGGCATATACGCGGGCGACTCCTGGATTCCCGCATTCGCGGGAATGACGATGACTTGGTTCAGAACTTCACTTCGACGCCCAGCGAGAAGCTGCGGCCGACATTATAGGTGTTGATATCCACCCGATTGGCGCCGAACTGCTGGAATTCCTCATATTTCTGCGCGGTCAGATTACGCGCTTCCAGCTTGAGCTCCATATTCGCGCCCAGGAAGGTCACCGCTTCGCGCGCGACGAAATCGACACGGAAGCCGGGCTTCTCGATGATGTCGGGCTGGCGTGACAGGCCCTGGATCGGACCGCGATTGGTGACCCGCTTGCTCGCATAGCTGAGCAGGATCGTCGCCTGCGAGATCTTGTCGGTATCCTCGATGCCGATCTGGATATTGCCGAGATGATCCGACTGGCCGGTGAGTTGGGCGCCGTCCTGGAACAACAGGTTCGCCGCCACCGGCTGAAGGTCCGGGCCGATCACGACCGAATCGTCCACCTTCAGCTTGGACTGGGTGTAGGTGTAGTTGCCGATCAGCACGAGCCGGCGGGTCGAGAAGAAGTCGCCGCCCAGCCCTTCCAGCGGGATGTGCTTCTGGACTTCGATCTCGGCGCCGTAGAGCTGCGCCTGCGGGGCGTTGGCAAAGCCGGTACGAAGCTGGCCGCCGCCCGCGAAGAACGCCGCCGCCTCGATCGGATTGTCGATCTTCTTGTAGAAGCCCGCGACCGTCAGCCGCTCGCCGCGTCCGAAATAATATTCGTAGCGCGCTTCGGCGTTGAACAGCTTGCTGTCCTTCAGGAACGGATTGCCGGTGAATTCGCGGTCGGATTCGAAATCCTGGTAGATTTGCGGCGCCAGTTCGCGGAACTGCGGACGGGCGAGCGTCTTCGAGGCGTGTATGCGAAACTGCATGTCCTCGGCGAAATTCCAGGTCAGCGTCGCGGCGGGCAGCCAATAGCTGTTGGAAAGCCCGGTCGCGGCGAGATTGCCCACCGGCTTCACGCTCTGGACGGCATCCTCGTAACGGACGCCGAGCGTGGCGCGCACGCCGTCGGTCACTTCGGCTTCGACCTGGCCATATCCGGCATGGACGCGCAGATCCGCCTCATAGGCCGAGGCGCCTTCCGCGCCCGAAATGTCGCGAAGCTGGATGTTGTAGGTGTAGATATTATAGTCGGAGAGCAGGTAATCGGGCCGTTCCTGCGCCACGCCGAGCGGCAGCGCGCCGTCCGGCCGGAAATACTGGAACAGGTAGCGCGACGCGCTCCGCTTGGTCTTGCTGTAATTGTAACCGGTCGACAGCGTGATCGGCATCGCGCCGGGCAGCTTGTACGCCAGGTCGATTCCGCCCGAATAGACGTCCTCGCTCAGGTCGCTAAAGCCGACGGTCGAGAATTGGCCGCCCGACGACAGGTTGTTGATATAGTCGTCGACGTCGCTGGTGCTCTTGGTGTTCGGGTTGCCGTCACCGAGATAGGCATAGCCGATCGAACGCTCATAGGGCGATTCACGTTGCGAATTGGCATAGGTGCCGCGCAGGTCGACGCTGAGATCGTTGAACTTGAACTCGCCGACGAACTGGGTGTCGATCAGCTGACGCTCGAACCAATAGGTGTTCTGTTCGAGCAGCGACGGCGGCAGCGCGGGATCCTGATCGGCGACGCTGCGATTATAGCCCGCGGCAAGCCGTGACTGCTTGAGCGTGTCGCGGATGTAGAGGTTGGTCCAGCGCAGCTTGTGGTCGCCGAATTCCGCGCCGATGCCGAGCATGCCGTTCACGACGATGCGGTTGTCAGTGATGACGTTACGGAAACTCTGCTGCGGAATGCCCGCGAGTTGGGGGTCGGTGGAGCTCTGCTGCAGCGTGTCGCGCGTGCGCCAGTCGTTCTTGTAGCCAAGGGCGGCGATGAAGCCGATGCGGCCATCGGGCAGATCGACCGAGGCGCCGCCGCTGATGTCGGCGGCGAAGTTCATCGGAATATCGCCGTTGCGCTGGAGCAGGGTCGTGCTCGCATTGGCCAGGCTGGCGGCGAAGTCGCGGCGCTGAGCACCGGTGGTGGTGTTGAAACTGCCAGCTTTCATGACGCCGGCGAGCGCTGCGGGGAAATCGCGCCGGCCATTGTCGAAGCCCAGGACGTCGAGATCGCTGCCATAATAGGTATAGCCGAGCTTGCCCGTCGTTTCGGTATCGCCGCTGCCGGAGACGCCGATGTTCAGGAACGGTTCGTTGGGCACCGCCTTGGTGGTCAGATTGATCACGCCGCCGCCGAACTCGCCGGGATAGTTCACCGAATAGCTCTTCTGGACGACCGAGCTGGCGATGATGCTGGTCGGGAAGATGTCGAGCGGCACGACGCGGCGCAGCGGCTCGGGGCTGGGCAACGGCGAACCGTTGAGCAGCGCGAGCGAATAACGATCGCCGAGACCGCGGACGAAGACGAAGCCGTTACCGACCACGCTGAGGCCGGTGACACGCTGGAGCGCGCCGGCGATGTCGCCCTCGCCCGTGCGCGCGATATCCGCCGAGGACAGGACAGACACGACTTCGGGCGTCGCCCTGATCGGTTCGGGAATATAACGACCGGTGACGACGATATCCTCGTCATCGCCCGCGCCGGGCGCGGAGATATCGACCCGCTCTTCCTGCGGCTCGCTCGCAGTGGCGGCGGGCGTCGCAGAGGCCGGGGGCGCGCTCTGTGCGGGATCTGCCGTCTGCGCGACGGCGGCGGGCGCGATAAGCGCCGTGGAAAGCAGGAGCAGGCTCCCAAAGGCAATGGGCTTCTTCATTTCGATATCCCCCTGGTCTGTCAGCGGAGCGCGGGGGGGGGGGGCCATGGCCGCCCGCCCCCGTCGCATGGTCGGCGATCAGGTGGTGGGAAGCGCCGTGCAGTTCGAGCTGGTGGCGCCGAAGCCGACATAGCTCGCATTGCAGGTCCAGCCGGCATACCAGGTGTCCGACGAGTTGCGGACCGCACCGATATAGGCGGTGGTGTCGAAGAAGGCGTTGAGCGTCTTGGCATCGAACGCCGTCACCGCGGTCTCGTTGGCGCCGTTGATATAGATGCTGGCGAGCGTCGAGGTGCCGGTGGGGACATTGTTGTTGCCCGCGAACAACGCCGCGATCGCATCCGACGAGACGTCGGCTTCGTTGCGGAACGGCGTCGGGCACGACATGAACACCGAACGGAAGACCGGCGGGCCATCGTCCTGCAGGCCGGCATCGGCCGGACGCATCGTCGTGGTGCCGGTCTGGTCGATGTCGACGCAATTCTGCGTACCGACGACGACGCTGTTGACCAGGCGATAATCCGCGCCGCCGCGGATCAGGATGGTGTTGCCGCCCTGGACCGTCGAACGCTGGATGAAAGTGGCGTTGGACACCATGGTCTTTTGGCGAGGCAGCGCGTCTTCGTTGTTGTTCGAATCCGCCTCGATCATCGAGTCGCCATTGCTGGAGTCGCGCTGGACGGCGATGACGTACTGGATGAAGCCCTGATAGCCGAGATCGGTATCGAGGCCGTCATCGTCGGCACCGGTGATCACGAGGTGCTTCAGATTGGCGCGACCGCCGAAGATTTCGATGCCATCGTCCGAGCTGTTATGGACCTGGATATTGTCGAGCGTGGTGTTGCTGCCGACACCGCCCAGGGTCAGACCCTGTAGTTCGTTGCCCGGCGCAATCGCAAAGCCCGAATAGCGGATCTGGACATATTTGAGCGTGCCGCTGTTGTCGGTGGCGACGGCGCCGCCATAAAGCGAGCTGGTCGTGCCTTCGATGACCTGCTGGCAATTTTCCGAGCCGCCGGCGACCTGGGTGTTGCAATCGCTGATCGGCGCGCGGCCGAGCAGGATGATGCCGCCCCAGAGGCCCTGGCTGCTGTCGGTGACGCTGCCTTCGACATTGGCGCGCGCGGTGAAGATGATCGGCTGCGCGGCGGTGCCGACCGCGTTCAGGCGCGAACCGCGATTGACGACCAGATAATCATTGCCCGCAGACGCGAAGAAGATCGTGCCCGGCTGAACGGTCAGCGTCACGGCCTGGCCGTTGGCGGCACTGCCGTTGCCACCGACATCGGTGCCGACATTAACCGGGCCCGAGATCGAGTAGGCGACGCCCGGCAGGTTCTGAATGGTGGTGTCGGTAGAGAAGCGGGTCGGCAGTTCGCATGCGCGCTTCGAGCCGACGACGCCGCGATCGACATAGCCGGTCGGGCATGAGGCGGCCGGGCTGCCCGGAGGCGTCGGCGTGGGCGTCGGGGTTGGCGTGGGAGTCGGGGTCGGGGTCGGTACGATGATCACGCCGTCGCCGGGCGAGGCGACGTCATCGGCGCCGCACGCCGCCAGCGTCGAAAACGCGCAGCCGGCAAGAAGAATTGAACTAATCCGTTTGATCGTGGCCATGATATCTCCGCTCCCGGCTGGTCCGGGGTTTGAGCTTGTGGAGAGGCGATATGCTTGACCGACTCGCAGCCCCCTTCGCCCTCGGCTGCGGCCCTAGAGGTGGATGGTGACGCGCTTGTGCGACTTATGAGACGGTTCGAAGACATCGATATGACTGATTTGTGACCACCCCTGCCCGTGGCGTGCGCGGAATTCATCGATCCTTCAGGATAAGCGCCACGATAGGCGAGCATGCGCGGGCACGGCCGGGCGACATTGTCGCAAAGGGGCACGGCCGGACCGGCAGTCCCAGCACTCGGCTTGACAAATCCGGCGCGACTTTGTTGCCTCGGCGATATTGGAGGGAGCAACATGAACCGTCGGGATATACTGTGCGCCGGGGCTGCCATGTCGCTTGCCGGCCTGCCGCTGCTGCGATCCTCCCCTGCCCGCGCGAAAGCCGATGTCAGGAAGCTCTTCATCTATGGCGGGGACTTCAACACTGTCTTCACCCGTTATGCGGCGTCGCTCACGGGCAAGGAGAATCCCAGGATATGCTTCCTGCCGACGGCGTCCGGCGATGCGGCCGGCAATATCGTGCGATGGTTCGAATCCTGCGCCACGCTGCCGGTCAGGCCCTTTGTCCAACGTGCCTTCATCTCCTCCCACAACCAGAAGGAGTCCTTCGAAACGGTCTTTGCGGGCATGGACGCCATTCTGGTCGGCGGGGGCAACACGCTCAACATGATCGCCGTCTGGAAAGCGCAGGGCATCGACAAGGCGTTGAGGACGGCGTGGGACAATGGCGTCGTGCTGGGCGGCGGCAGCGCGGGTTCCCTATGCTGGTTCGAGCAGGGCACGACGGACTCGCGCCCGGGCGAACTGAGCACCGTCGACGGACTGGGCTTCATCAGCGGCAGCCACTGCCCACATTATGACGCGGAGGCGAGCCGCAGGCCACTCTACCATTCCAAGATCAAGAGCGGCGAGTTCAAGCCGGGCTATGCCTGCGACGATCGTGCCGGCATCTATTTCGAGAACGAGACCGTGAAACAGGTCGTCTCGCTCGATGAGAAGAGCAATGCCTATTATGTGTCGCGAAAGGATGGGGGCGCGATCGAGCGCGTGCTTCCCAAGCAGATCCTGAAGCCGTAGCGCTCAGCCCGATCGCGAACCGGAAGCGCTCGAGAAAGGCTCTGGGCGCGACATTCTCTGGATTTCAGGGGGTTTCAAGCGTGGTGGGCGCGGTAGGGATTGAACCTACGACCCCACCCGTGTGAAGGGTGTGCTCTACCACTGAGCTACGCGCCCACGCTTGGGCCCGGCCGATGAAGCGACCGGAGGCGGGTCCAATAGCGGCGCCCGATTGGACGCGCAACATGCCAGCCGAAAATTGACGATAAAAAAGGCGATGCCGGGACACCGCCTTTGCCTGACGCAGGGCGCCTGGACGATTTCCCGGTATAGGCCGGGCCGGCTTGGAGACGGCGGCAAAAAACCTTCCGCAAGGGCGGAAGCGCCAAACGCTTCCGCCAATCACGTCATTCAGGCTCTCTCCTTTCGGCCGACCCCGGTTTCGGATTTCGGACCCTTCGGTCCGAAACGATCAGGATCTTGCCGCCGGCATCAAGATCAGTTGACGGCGTCCTTCAGGCCCTTGCCGGCCTTGAACTTGGGCTGGCTCGACGCCTTGATGGCCATCGGCTCACCGGTACGCGGGTTGCGGCCCTGCGAAGCCTTGCGCTTGGAAACGGAGAAGGTGCCGAAGCCGACGAGGCGAACTTCGTCGCCCTTCTTCAGCGCACCGGAAATCGCGTCGAAAACGCCCTCAACGGCCTTGCTGGCGTCGCCCTTGCTCAGGCCCGATGCGTCGGCGACAGCGCCGATGAGCTCTTGCTTGTTCATGCCCTGGGAACCCCCTTATCACGTGGTTGGAATCAGTCTCCGGCGAATGCCGGCGCGTAGTTAAGGCGGACGATTTAAGACCTGTCAAAGCAAAAGCGCTGAAAACACGGGCGATAACCCCGTGAATCGTGGTTTTTTAGCGCCCGAATGCCCCTTTGAGGGATTTCGAGGCGGATGGAGCCGCCTGCCGACTCGGAAATCCCGTCAAACCGGGGAATTCGGACTCATTTCGGTTCGACCGGACCGGAACGAGTCTGGGGGGTCCAAGGCCGGTGGAATCACCCACCGGCCCGCGAACCACGGCAAACCAAGGACACGCCGAGCGATCCGGTTCGATCCGAACCGGACTGCCTCTAATGGCGCAAACCGTCCGCTTCCGGATGCCCCGGGGCCGGCGCTTGCGGGGGCTGGGCCGCCAGTTCGTCGGCTTCGGTCCAATCGATCGGCTCGATCGACTCGGTCAGCGCCAGCGCCAGCACCTCGTCGACATGCTTCACCGGTACGATCTTCAGCCCATCCTTGATGTTCTGCGGGATCTCCGCGAGGTCCTTTTCATTGTCGGCGGGGATGAGCACGGTGCTGATCCCGCCGCGCAATGCCGCAAGCAGCTTCTCCTTCAGACCGCCGATCGCCAGCACCCTGCCCCGCAGCGTCACTTCACCCGTCATCGCCACATCCTTGCGGACCGCGATGCCGGTGAGCGTCGAGACGATCGAGGTGACCATTCCGATGCCGGCGGACGGACCGTCCTTGGGCACAGCACCTTCGGGCAAGTGGATATGGATGTCCTTGCGCGAGAACAGGCTGGGCTTGATGCCATAGGATGGCGCACGCGCGCGGACGAACGAGAAAGCCGCCTGGATCGACTCGTTCATCACCTCGCCCAGTTTGCCGGTGGTCTTCACCACGCCCTTGCCGGGAACGGTGACCGCCTCGATCGTCAGCAATTCGCCGCCGACCTCGGTCCAGGCCAGGCCGGTGACCGCACCGATCTGATGCTCCTCCTCGCCAAGCCCGTGACGGAATTTCTGAACGCCGGCGAAGTCGGCGATATTGTCCTCGGTGATCGTGACGCTCGTCGCCTTGCCCTCGAGAATGCGGCGCAGCGACTTGCGCGCCAGCTTCGCGATCTCGCGCTCGAGCGTGCGGACGCCCGCCTCGCGGGTATAATGCCGGATCAGCGATCGCAGCCCGTCGGGCGCCAGCGTGAACTCGCCTTCCTTCAGACCATGCGCCTCGATCTGCTTGGCGATCAGGTGGCGCTGGGCGATCTCGACCTTCTCGTCCTCGGTATAACCCTCCAGCCGGATGATCTCCATGCGATCGAGCAATGGCTGAGGCAGGTTGAGCGAGTTCGCGGTGGTCACGAACATCACGTCGGACAGGTCGATATCGATCTCGAGATAATGGTCCTGGAACTTGTTGTTCTGTTCCGGATCGAGCACTTCGAGCAGCGCGGATGCCGGGTCGCCGCGGAAATCCTGCCCCAGCTTGTCGATCTCGTCGAGCAGGAACAGCGGATTGGACGTGCCGGCCTTTTTCAGGTTGGTCACGATCTTGCCCGGCAGCGAGCCGATATAGGTGCGCCGGTGGCCGCGAATCTCGGCCTCGTCACGCACGCCGCCCAGCGACTGACGGATGAACTCGCGCCCGGTCGCCTTGGCGATCGATTTGCCCAGACTGGTCTTGCCGACGCCCGGCGGACCGACGAGGCACAGGATCGGGCCCTTGAGCTTGTTGGTCCGCGCCTGGACCGCGAGATATTCGACGATCCGGTCCTTGACCTTCTCCAGCGCATAATGGTCCTCGTCGAGCACCTTCTGCGCCTGCGCGATATCCTTCTTCAGCTTGGACTTCTTGCCCCAGGGCAGGCCGAGCAGCACGTCGAGATAATTGCGCACCACCGTCGCCTCGGCGGACATCGGCGCCATCGTCTTGAGCTTCTTGAGCTCTGCGGTCGCCTTGGTCTTCGCTTCCTGCGAAAGCTTGAGCGTCGCGATCTTCTGGGTCAGCTCGGCGAGTTCGTCGCCCTCGCCTTCGTCGCCCTCATTGCCCAGCTCGCGCTGGATCGCCTTCAACTGCTCGTTGAGATAATATTCGCGCTGGGTCTTCTCCATCTGCCGCTTCACGCGGCTGCGGATCTTCTTCTCGACCTGGAGCACGCCGAGTTCGCCTTCCATGAAGGCGAACGCCATCTCCAGCCGGCGCGGAGGGTCGAGTTCGACGAGCAGCGCCTGCTTGTCGGAAACCTTGATCGAGATATTGGCCGCGATTGAATCCGCCAGCCGCGCCGCGTCCTCGATTTCGCTCAGTTGCACGGCGGTCTCGGCCGGCAGCTTCTTGTTGAGCTTGGCGTAATTCTCGAACTGTTCGACCACCGAGCGCATCAGCGCCTGGAGCTCGGTATCCTTCTCGGTCGCGCGATCCTCGATCGGCGTCACCGTCGCGACCGCATGGCCGGCCGTCGATTCGAAGGATTCGAGCGTCGCACGCTGCTTGCCTTCGACAAGCACGCGAACCGTGCCGTCGGGCAGCTTGAGGAGCTGAAGGACAGTGGCGATCACGCCCAGATCGTACAGATCGTCGCGGCCGGGATCGTCCTCGGCCGGATCGAGCTGGGCGACGAGGAAGATCTCCTTGTCCGATTCCATCGCCTTTTCGAGCGCCACGACCGATTTGTCGCGGCCGACGAACAGCGGCACGATCATGTGCGGGAACACGACGATGTCGCGCAGGGGCAGGACAGGATAGGACTTGGTCATGGAGACTCCGGTGAACACGTAGCACCTATATGGGCGCACCATGTCGCAGGATCAATGAATCCGGCGGCACGCTCTGCGCGGCGACCGCGTCGTCGAGCGCGGTCAATGCTTGGACTGCGTCATCCTGTCGACATAGGCGATGCCGATCGCCGACGCGATGAAGCACATATGGATGATGGTCTGCCACATCACCCCGGTCTCGGTCACCCGGCTGGTGGCGGTGCCGAGCGCGCCGGCCTCGATGAAGGTGCGCAGCAGGTGGATCGACGAAATGCCGATGATCGCCATCGCCAGCTTCACCTTGAGCACGCCGGCATTCACATGGCTCAGCCATTCGGGCTGGTCGGGGTGCCCCTCCAGCCGCAACCGCGACACGAAGGTCTCGTAACCGCCGACGATCACCATCACCAGCAGGTTGGAGATCATCACGACATCGATCAGCCCGAGCACGACCAGCATGATCTGCTGCTCGCTGAACTCCCAGGCGTGCAGCACCAGATGCTTCAGTTCCTTGAGGAACAGGAACACATAGACGCATTGCGCGACGATCAGGCCGACATAGAGCGGCAATTGCAGCCAGCGAGAGCTGAAGATCAGCGCCGGCAAGGGGCGAAGCCGCACGGTTTCGCTCCGGTCGCTCATGGTTCGTCCAGTCATTGCTTATCGTGAAACGAAGAAATCAGGCGGCGTCGCCCGCCTTCTTCTCCTTCTTGGCGAAGACCCGGACGGGTTCCTTGCGGCCCTCGACCACGTCCTTGTCGATCATCACCTCGTCGACGCCGTCCATGCCGGGCAGGTCGAACATGGTGTCGAGCAGGATCGCCTCGAGGATCGAGCGGAGGCCGCGCGCGCCGGTCTTGCGTTCGATCGCCTTCTTGCCGACCGAAACCAGAGCGTCGTCGGTGAAGCCGAGCTTCACTTCCTCCATCTCGAACAGCTTCTGATATTGTTTGACCAGGGCGTTCTTCGGCTCCGACAGGATCTTCACCAGCGCGTCGATGTCGAGATCCTCGAGCGTCGCGATGACGGGCAGACGGCCGACGAATTCGGGGATCAGGCCGAATTTCAGCAGATCCTCGGGCTCGGTCTGGCGCAGCACCTCGCCGGTGCGACGTTCCTCGGGCGCGGCGACATAAGCGCCGAAGCCGATCGACTTGCCCTGGAGGCGATCGCCAATGATCTTTTCGAGGCCCGAAAAGGCGCCGCCGCAGATGAACAGGATGTTGGTCGTGTCGACCTGCAGGAATTCCTGCTGCGGATGCTTGCGCCCACCCTGGGGCGGCACGCTCGCGGTGGTGCCTTCCATCAGCTTGAGCAGCGCCTGCTGCACGCCCTCGCCTGACACGTCGCGGGTGATCGACGGATTCTCCGCCTTGCGGCTGATCTTGTCGATTTCGTCGATATAGACGATGCCGCGCTGCGCCCGCTCGACATTATAGTCGCTGGCCTGGAGCAGCTTGAGGATGATGTTCTCGACATCCTCGCCGACATAGCCGGCTTCGGTCAGCGTCGTCGCATCCGCCATGGTGAAGGGGACGTCGAGGATGCGCGCCAGCGTCTGCGCCAGCAAAGTCTTGCCCGAGCCGGTCGGGCCGACGAGCAGGATGTTCGATTTGGCCAGCTCGACATCGGCGCCCTTCTGGCCGTGGTTGAGCCGCTTATAGTGGTTGTGCACCGCCACGGAGAGCACGCGCTTCGCCTGCTTCTGGCCGATCACATAATCGTCCAGGAATTCGCAGATCTCCTGCGGCGTCGGCACGCCGCCGTCCTTCTTGGAAACGAGCGCGGTCTTGGTCTCTTCACGGATGATGTCGTTGCAGAGATCGACGCACTCGTCGCAGATGAACACGGTCGGGCCGGCGATGAGCTTCCGCACTTCGTGCTGCGACTTGCCGCAGAACGAGCAGTACAGGGTGCTTTTGGAATCGCCGCCACTCAATTTCGTCATGTACTCGTCCTTCGGACCCGCATGGCGGATCTTTGCTACTTCCCGGTCATCCTAGACCGCGTTGCTTCTATCCGACAATGCCGAATTTTCCGTTTCCATCGACGCTCGAGCCGCTGGGCCATCACGCTTTCGGCGGAAACGCCACGCGCTTCCGCCAAAAGCGATCCAACGTCAGGCCGCGCTCGAGCCCGAATCCTCCGACGGCATCGGACGCTTGTCGAACACTTCGTCGATCAGGCCGAAGGCCTTGGCCTCGTCCGACGACATGAACTTGTCGCGCTCCATCGAGCTCTCGATGATCTCCAGCGGCTGGCCGGTATATTTCGCGTAGAGCTCGTTCATCCGGTGCCGGATGCGCAGGATCTCGCGCGCCTGGATCTCGATATCGGTCGCTTGGCCCTGCGCACCGCCCGAGGGCTGGTGGATCATGATGCGCGAATTGGTCAGCGCCATGCGCATGCCCGGCTCGCCGCTGGCGAGCAGGAAGCTGCCCATCGAGGCCGCCTGGCCGATGCAGACCGTGCCGACGCGCGGCCGGATATATTGCATGGTGTCGTGAATCGCCATGCCCGCCGTCACCACGCCGCCCGGCGAGTTGATGTACATGTAGATGTCCTTTTTCGGATTCTCCGACTCAAGGAACAGGAGCTGGGCAGTGATGAGCGACGCCATATGGTCCTCCACACCGCCGGTCACGAACACGATCCGCTCGCGCAGCAGGCGCGAATAGATGTCGAAGCTGCGCTCGCCGCGGTTCGACTGCTCGATGACGATGGGAACGAGTGCGTCGTGGATCTGGCCGTTTTCAAACGGATTGTTCATGGGAATCTCATATCCTTTGCCCGTAAGGCTCATTGCCTAGGCTTTTAGATCGGGTGAAGGCAAGCCGCCTTCAAGGGTCCGGCGACGTGCGAACGAAACGCGCGGCGTCAAGGGGCGATATCGGCGGTCACAGCCGGGAATGCGAGATAGGCGAGCCGGCGAACCTCGCGGCGGCCGCGCACCACCGTATCGAGGATCAGCCCGCACATCACGTTGAGCGACGCAAGCGTGATCAGACCGGTGCACAGGATCGCCGTCGGCAGCCGCGGCACGAGGCCGGTCTGCGCATAGGTGATCGCAAGCGGGACGGCGAGGACCAGCGCGAGCAGCGCAACCACCGCGCCGATCAGGCCGAAGAACAGGACCGGCCGCTCGATTCGGAACAATGTCGCGATGGTGTTCAGGATCCGCCAGCCGTCGCGATAGGTCGACAATTTGGACACCGACCCTTCGGGGCGCGCGCCATAGGCGGTGACGACCTCCGCGACCGGCATGCGCAGTTCGAGCGCATGGACGCTGATCTCGGTCTCGATCTCGAAACCCGCCGACAGCACCGGGAAACTCTTCACGAACCGTCTTGAAAATACCCGGTAACCCGATAGAATATCACTGAAAGTCCGCCCGAATATCCAGGCGAGTATCCCGGTGAGCATCGCGTTGCCGAACCGGTGGCCACGACGATAGGCCTCTTCGAGTTCGGATTTGCGCGCGCCGACGACCATGTCGAGCTGTTCGTCGACGAGTCGTGCGACCAGCCGCGGCGCGGCCGGCGCATCATAGGTCGCGTCGCCATCGGCCATCACATAGATGTCGGCATCGACATCGGCGAACATGCGGCGGACGACATTGCCCTTGCCCTGCATCCGCTCGGTCCGGACGATCGCCCCGGCCGCGCGTGCGACCTCGACCGTCCGGTCGCTGCTGTTATTGTCGTAGACGTAGATGGTCGCACCGGGCAGCGCGGCGCGAAAGCCGTCGATCGTCTGCACGATCGCGGCTTCCTCGTTATAACAGGGCAGCAGCACGGCGACGCGCAGCCCG
Source organism: Sphingobium sp. FW305-3-2-15-F-TSA7 (assembly GCF_058787155.1). NCBI lineage: Bacteria > Pseudomonadati > Pseudomonadota > Alphaproteobacteria > Sphingomonadales > Sphingobiaceae > Sphingobium > Sphingobium sp. FW305-3-2-15-F-TSA7. The sequence continues at coordinate 83,615 of NZ_JBYSZM010000033.1, forward strand.
GCCGGCAGGCCGTCCCGTCCGGCAGCCCTGCTCGCCCCGTTCGCCATGGTCCAGCGCTCCGGTGTCGTTTACTTCTTCGCCGCCGGCTTCTTGGCAGCGGGCTTCTTCGCGGGCTTGTCCTCCGCCGGCGCTTCAGCCTCGGCTTCGGCGGCCGGCTTCTTGGCGGCAGCCGCCTTCTTCGCCGGCTTCGGCTTCTCGGCGGGCGCCTCGGCCTCTTCGGTCTTCACCGCTTCGGTCTTGGCGGCCTCGGGCTTGGCCTCGGCCTTCTTCGCCGCCTTTTTGGGTTTGGCGGCGTGATCATGGTCGTGATGGTCATGGCCGCAGCCGGGACCATGGACATGGCCGTCATCCTCGGCCTCGATCGCGGCTTCCAGTTCCTCACGGCTCACGCTGCGGTCGCTGATCTCGGCCTTGTCGAACAGGAAGTCGACGACCTTGTCCTCATAGAGCGGCGCGCGAAGCTGCGCGGCGGCCATCGGCTCCTGCTGGATGAACTGGATGAAGCGCTCGCGCTGATCGGCGGGATATTGCTGCGCGGCCTGACCGATCAGGCGATTCATCTCCTGCCCGGTCACTTCGACGCCGTTCGCCTGGCCGATCTCGGACAACAACAGGCCCAGGCGGACGCGACGCACGGCGATCGCGCGATAATCGTCCTTCTCGGCTTCCATTTCCTTGATCGCGGCCGCGGGATCTTCCTCATGGCTCGCTTCATGCTCGAGCTGGGCCCAGATCTGGTTGAATTCGGCCTCGACCATCGAGGGCGGCACTTCGAAATCATGGCTCTCGGCGAGCTGGTCGAGCAGCTTGCGCTTCATATGGGTGCGCGTGAGGCCGTTATTCTCCTGCTCGAGCTGCCCCTTCAGCAGGCCGCGGAGCTGTTCGAGGCTTTCCAGCCCCAGCGACTTGGCGAAATCCTCGTCGGCCTTGGCTTCCTTGGGAACGCGGACCTCGTTGATCACCAGATCGAAGGTCGCAGCCTTACCCTTGAGAGTCTCGGCGGTGTAATCCTCGGGGAACGTGACCTCGATGGTCTTCTCGTCATTGGCCTTCACGCCGACGAGCTGATCCTCGAAGCCCGGAATGAGCCGGCCCGAACCGATCTCGACCGACATGCCTTCGCCGGTGCCGCCATCGAATGCGACGCCATCGACCTTGCCGACGAAATCCATGACGACCAGGTCGCCTTCCTTCGCCTTGTGGCTCTTGGGCGCTTCGTCGAACTGCTTGTTCTGGCTGGCGAGCTGATCGACTGCTGCGTCGACCTGCGCGTCGGCGACCTCGATGGTCAGCCGCTCGAGCTTGAGGCCCTCGATCGAAGGCGTGGGCACCTGCGGCAGCACTTCGAGCGCGACCTTCACCTCGGCATCCTTGCCGGGCTCATAGCCTTCGTCGAGCTCGACCGAAGGCTGCATCGCGGGACGCAGCTTGTTGTCGGCGAGAAGCTTCTGGACGCCTTCCTGAATTGAGGTGTTGAGCGCGTCCTGCGCCAGCGACTCGGCGTGCATCTTGCGGACAAGATTGGCGGGCACCTTGCCGGGGCGGAAGCCGGGCATGCGCACCTGCGGCGCCACGCGCTTCACTTCCTGCTCGACGCGCGCGTCGATGTCCTTGGCCGTGATGGTCAGCGTGTAAGCGCGCTTCAGGCCCTCGTTCAACGTCTCGACAGTCTGCATCTCTCTTCAAACGCCTTCATGATCTGGAATCTCTGAACCGACCCGTCGCCCGGGAGCGGAGACTGGTGCGGGCGAAGGGACTCGAACCCCCACATCTTGCGATACTGGAACCTAAATCCAGCGCGTCTACCAGTTCCGCCACGCCCGCTAGGACTCCGCCGGTCGGCGGCGTCTATAGCAGGGAGTGCCGCAAGGGCAAGCGCGGCGTCAGGAGACCAGGGCGAGACGCGGCTGTTCGGCGGTGCGCAGCGCGACCGCGAGGATTCCCGGCAGCACCTCGATCCGCGCGGCAAGCTCGGCATCGAGCAGATAATCGCGCCCCAGCCGCACCGTCGCCGCCGCGCCGCCATCGAGCCGCGCCTGCAGCACCAGTTCGCCGCGTCCGCCGCGATATCCCTCGAGCAATGCCGCCAGCGCCCCGATTCCCGCGGAATCCTCCATCGTCACCTCGACGACCAGCCGGGCATTGCCGGCAAGCTGCTCGAAGGGCTGAATCCGCTTCACCGTCACGCGTGGCGTTTCCTCGCCCGGACGCCGGTCGAGCTCGACCGAGAGCAGCCCGCAACCGCCCTCGCGTGCGGCCTCCTCCAGATCCTTGGCGATCTCGTCGTCGAAACAGGTGGCGATGAACTGGCCGGATGCGTCGGAACAGGTCGCCATCAAATAGCGCCGCCCGCGCGCCGAGGTCCGCCAGCGCGCATCCTCGATCAGCCCGGCCATCGTCGCGCCGGTACGGCTGCCGTCGGCGGGCGCGATCTGGGCGCATAGAGCGGCATAGCTGCGCGCGCCCTGCGCCGCGGCGAGATGGCTGTAGCGATCGACGGGATGCGCCGAGAAATAAAAGCCGAACGCCTCCTTCTCCTGCGCCATGCGATCGGCCAGCGACCAATGCGCGCTCTGCGGAAGCTGGATCGCGGAGGCCCGCGCCTCGCTGCCGCCGAACAGGCCGTGCTGGCCGCTCGTACGGCTTTCCGCGGCATGCGATGCGACCGCCAGGATCGTTTCCGCCACCGCATGGACGCCCGCGCGATCGGGGTTGATCGAATCGAACGCCCCCGCCCCCGCCAGGCTTTCGATCTGGCGACGATTGATCAGACGCGGATCGACCCGATTGGCGAAATCGTCGAGCGTGGCATAGATGCCCTCCGCGCTGCGCTCGGCGATCAGCGTTTCCATCGCCTTTTCGCCGACGCCCTTCAACGCCGCGAGCGCATAGCGCACCGCAAGCCCGTCCGGCGTTTCCTCGACATCGAATTCGGCCTGGCTCGCATTGATGCAGGGCGGCAGATAGGTGACGTCCATCCGCCGCATATCCTCGACGAAGATGCCGAGCTTGTCGGTCAGCGCCATGTCGAAGCACATCGATGCGGCGAAGAATTCGTGCGGATGATGCGCCTTGAGCCAGGCGGTCTGATAGGCGAGCAGCGCATAGGCGGCCGCGTGGCTCTTGTTGAAGCCATAGCCGGCGAACTTGTCGATCAGGTCGAACAGCTCATTGGCCTTGGCTGCCTCAATACCGTTGACGCTCTTGCAACCCTCGACGAAGCCCACGCGCTGCGCGTCCATCTCCGCCTTGATCTTCTTGCCCATCGCGCGGCGGAGCATGTCGGCGCCGCCCAGGCTGTAGCCGGCCAGGATCTGCGCGGCCTGCATCACCTGTTCCTGATAGACGAAGATGCCGTAGGTTTCGGACAATATCCCTTCGAGCAAGGGATGCGGATATTCGATCTGTTCACGACCGTTCTTGCGCGCGCCGAACATCGGAATATTGTCCATCGGGCCGGGCCGGTAGAGCGAAACGAGCGCGATGATGTCGCCGAAATTGGACGGCCGCACCGCCGCCAGCGTCCGACGCATGCCTTCGGATTCCAGCTGGAACACGCCGACCGTGTCGCCGCGCTGGAGCAGCTTGTAGACGCCTTCATCGTCCCATTCGAGCGTATCGAGTTCGACCTTCACGCCACGCTTGGCGAGCAGTTGCACCGCCTTTTGCAGCACCGACAGCGTCTTGAGGCCGAGAAAGTCGAACTTCACCAGGCCGGCGCCCTCGACATATTTCATGTCGAACTGGGTGACCGGCATGTCCGAGCGCGGATCGCGATACAGCGGCACCAACTGGTCGAGCGGACGGTCGCCGATCACAACGCCGGCGGCGTGGGTCGAGCTGTGGCGCGGCAACCCCTCCAGCTTCATCGCAAGATCGACCAGGCGCCTCACCTGGGTGTCGGTCTCATATTCGTGCCGGAATTCAGGGACCCCGCCCTTCTCCATCGTCCGTTCCAGCGTCCATGGATCGGTCGGATGGTTGGGAACGAGCTTCGCCAGCCGGTCGACCTGGCCATAGCTCATCTGGAGCACGCGGCCGGTGTCCTTGAGCACGGCGCGCGCCTTCAGTCGCCCGAAGGTGATGATCTGGGCGACGTGATCGCGACCATATTTCCGCTGCACGTAGCGGATCACTTCCTCTCGCCGGGTTTCGCAGAAGTCGATGTCGAAGTCCGGCATCGAGACGCGCTCGGGATTGAGGAAACGCTCGAACAGCAAACCGAGCTTTAGCGGGTCGAGATCGGTGATGGTCAGCGCCCAGGCAACGACCGAGCCCGCGCCCGATCCACGACCGGGCCCCACCGGAATATCCTGTTCCTTCGCCCATTTGATGAAGTCCGCGACGATCAGGAAATAGCCGGGAAATCCCATCTGGACGATGACGTCGAGCTCGAAATCGAGCCGCGCCGTATAGGCCTTGCGCGCATCGTCATCGGCAATGCCCGCCTTTTCCAGCCGCATGGCAAGGCCGGCATGCGCATCCTCGCGCAGCTTCGTCGCCTCACCTTCGCGGTCGCCGGCAAGGCTCGGCAGGATCGGGCTGCGCTTGGGCGCCATCACTGCACAGCGCTGCGCGACGACCAAAGTGTTCGCCAACGCCTCGGGCAGATCGTCGAACAGCAGCTTCATGTCCTTGGCGGGCTTCATCCACGCATCGGGCGAACTTTTGCGGCGGTCCTCGCTCTCGACATAGGACGAACCGGCGATGCAGAGCATGGCATCGTGCGCGGCGTGGAAATTCTCGTCGGCGAAGCAGGACGGATTGATCGCGACCAGCGGCAGGTCGCGCGCATAGGCCAGATCGAGCAGATGCGGCTCCGCCTTGCCTTCGATCTCGTCGAGCCGGCGGACGATCTCGATATAGAGCCGGTCGGGGAACAGCGCCTGCAGCCGGTCGGCATAAGCCATCGCCCGATCCATCTGCTCTTCGGCGAACAGGCGGGTCAATCCCCCCTCATTGCCCGCGGTCAGGGCGATCAGCCCGTCCGTCGCGCCCTCCAGCGCCTCGAAACGGACATGGGCCTGCTGCTCGACCGGGCGATCGAGGTGCGCGGCCGAAACCAGCGCGCAGAGATTGTCATATCCCGCCTCGTCCTGCGCATAGAGCGCCAGCCAGTCGAAAATCGGTTCGACGCCATCGGGCATGTCGGGCCGTGCGACGCACAGCATCGCGCCGATGATCGGCTGCACGCCCGTGCCCTTGCACGCATCGGAATAGGCCATTGCGGCATAAAGGCCGTTGCGATCGGTCAGTGCGGCGGCCGGAAAGCCGAGTTCACGCGCGCGCTTCGCGATCGCCTTGGGTTCGATCGCCCCTTCCAGCATCGTGTAGGAGGAAAAGATGCGCAGGGGGACGAACGGGGTGTGAGCCATGGGTCAGCTTAACCACGCCAGCGCGATTCGGAAAACCGCCAACTCCCCCGAACCGGGATTACAGCAGCGCCTCTATGTCTTTTTCCAATGATTCCGGCTTGTCGGTCGGCGCGTAGCGCTTCACCGGCTTGCCGTCGCGACCGACGAGGAACTTGGTGAAGTTCCATTTGATCGCCTTGCTGCCCATCAGCCCCGGCCTGGCGGCCTTGAGATAGTCGTAAAGCGGGTCCGCGCCCGAACCGTTGACCTCGATCTTGGCCATCAGCGGAAAGCTGACATCATAGGTCAGCGAACAGAAATTCGCGATCTCCTCGGCATTTCCGGGCTCCTGGCCACCGAACTGGTTGCAGGGAAAGGCCAGTATCTCGAACCCACGGTCGCGATATTTGCGATACAGCGCTTCCAGCCCGGCATATTGCGGGGTGAAACCGCATTTTGACGCGACATTGACGATCAGCAGGACCTTGCCTGCATAATCCGCCAACGCCTTTTCGGCGCCGCCGGGCAAAGCGACGGTAAAATCGGCAACTCCGGTCATTGCGTCTTCCTTGGCCTGTAGGTGAAATCGAATGCGGGCGACCAGTTCTTGCCGCCGTCGCGCGAATCCTCGCCGATCTGGCGAACCGTCCCGCGCTCGGGATAAAAGGTCATGCGCTGCAGAAAATCCTTCTCCGGCCCCTGGCGGCTCCGCCACAACCCGGTCAGCACCATCCTGCCATTCTCCAGCCCGCCCGCGAACTCCACCCGCGCGCCCGACGAATCGATCCAGCTCTGCTTCCACACCCTGTCGCGCTGATCATAGCTGTTGAGGCTGCCGCCGCTCAGCATGGTGAAGGGCTGCCAATTCTCGCGGATGCCGCAGCCATTATAGACCGGCTCGATCGTGCTGCCGCCGAGCATCTCGTCGGGCCTGGCGGTGTTGAACACCGACCATTCGCCGATCCAGAAATCGAACTGGCGATATTCGGCCGCGGTGCAATTGGCGGGAAGGCTGGCGG
>NZ_JBYSZM010000034.1:0-84999 GCF_058787155.1 Sphingobium sp. FW305-3-2-15-F-TSA7
ACCTCATCCATCCCCGTCCCCGGCTTGACCAGCAGCCAGTCGCGCGGACGGCGCGCATCGACCATCGTCACCGCGTGGCGCGGGCAGACGCCCAGGCATTTCACCTCGATGATTCCGACGGGGGCCTTGCACCCCTTCTTCCCGCCCAGTTCCTTCTTGAGCGCCTTGGCGAGCGGCATCTTGCCCTTCGGTCCGAAGCCGCCATGCTGGCGCTTCGAACATTTGCGGCAAACCAGCAAGGCCGTCTGCCAGTTGGAGCGAACCGCGCGCATCAGCGCGGGCGGCGCTCCTCGGCCTGGCGCAATATCTCGAACGCCGCCTGGATCGACTGGAAGCGCACTGCCGCCATCGCATCGCCGGGCTTCACATCGGGATGATTCTCCTTGGCCAGCCGGCGCCAGGCCTTTTTCACCGCTTCGAAATCGGCATCGTCGTCGAGTTCGAGCGCTTTCAGCGCGTTGAGCTCGTCGCGCGAACGGGTGCCGTCGCCGGGGCCACCCCAGCCATAATGGCGCGCCTGCTCGAAACCGGCCGCCTCGCGGCTCTCCTTCGCTTCGCGCGCGGCTGCTTCCTCGGCGGTCAACCCCTCGAAATAATTCCAGTTGCGGTTGTATTCGCCGGCATGCTCTTCGCAGAAATACCAGCGTTCGTTGCCGTTCGGCGATTTGGGTGCCGGCCGATCACCGGGCCGATCGCATCCTTCGCGATCGCACAGGCGAATCTTCGCGGCTTCGCGCGACGATTCATAGCCACGCCAGCGGGGAAAACCCCAGTCATAGGATCGGGAAGATCGGGTCATTGCCCCCGATGTAGCGAAGCAGCCCGTGGGCGCAATGGGCGTACGCCGGATTTCGCCGGCGCACGCCCATAAAGAGGTCAGCCCATCGATGCGCCGGCAAGCATGGCACTACCGAAGATTGCCCCCATGATCGCCGTCATGATGAGGCCAGTCACGAAAAGCGCCACGATGAGCCAGATCACCACGACCACGGCAGTATATCCAGGCGCCTTCGCCGCCGGAACGCTCATCGTCGGCGCGGCACCAAGGTAGAGAATGTAAATTCCATATGCCAGCGCGACCAGGCCAAGCAGACCGCCCAGCATGATCGGTAGCAATGGCGTAACCAGACCGATCACCCAGGTCGGGGTCGACGAATAGATGATCAGTTTCAGTCCCTGCACCAGATCGTTCTTGCCGTCGAAACTTGGAGCAAGAACGCCGGCCAGCAGACCTATCAGATAGAGCAGGCCGAGTTGGATCACATAGGACACCACTGCATAGCCGATGAGCGAACTGGAAAGACCGCCATATGCGTAGCCCATTGCGCCCAGTCCAAGCAGACCGGCCAAAACCGTCCCGGCAACCGGCAGCAGAGCCAGGATAGCCGCGTACCCCGTGTACAGGCTCTGCGCTGATGCGGGCTCCGCAGCAATCACCGGCCATTCGGTCTTGGGGGTCAGAAGAATATTCTTCGCACGATCGACAATGCTCATGAAACCGCCTCCCTGTTGCGGGGACGGAACGTGACGCATTCGCGCCCGACTGTAAAGCTGCGTCCCTGTATCAGTCTTCGTCGAGGACGCTGCGGATCTTGCGGGCAAGCTGCGCGATCGAATAGGGCTTGGCGAGGAAGTTGACGCCCGCATCGAGACGGCCGTTATGAACGACCGAATTGCGCGTATAGCCGGTCGTATAGAGAATGCGCAGCCCCGGGTGTTTCTGCAACGCCGCCTCGGCGAGGCGACGGCCATCCATCTCCGGCATCACCACATCGGTGAAGAGCAAGGCGACGTTGGATTGCGCATCGAGCATCGTCAGCGCCTCGGCGGCACCCGAGGCGGAGATCGCGGTGTAGCCGAGCTCACGCAGCGCATCGACCGAGAAGTGGCGGACGCGTTGTTCGTCTTCGACCACCAGGACGATCTCTTCGATGCGACCAAGCGGCGTATCCATGTTCGCGACCGCCATATGCGCGGGCTCCCCGGCCCCGAAGAAACGCGGCAGATAGAGTTTGATCGTGCTGCCTTCGTCATGCTCCGAATAGATCGCGATATGCCCGCCCGACTGTTTGACGAAGCCGAAGACCTGGCTGAGCCCCAGGCCGGTCCCCTTGCCCACCGGCTTGGTCGTGAAGAAGGGATCGAAGGCGCGCTCGATCACCTCCGCGCTCATCCCCGTGCCCGTATCGGTCACGCAGATCAGCACATATTGGCCGGGTATCACCTCGGCCTGGGCGGCGGCATAGGATTCATCGAGATGCGCGTTGGCGGTCTCGATGGTGAGCTTGCCGCCCCCGGGCATCGCGTCGCGCGCATTGACCGCGAGATTGACGATCGCGTTCTCGAGCTGGCCGACATCGACATGGGTGCGCCACAGGCCGCCGGCCAGGACCGTCTCCACCATCACCTGTTCGCCGAGCGTCCGCCGCAGCAATTCCGACATGGAGGCGACCAGCTTGTTCGCATCCGCCGGTTCCGGCGCAAGGGGCTGCTGCCGCGAAAAGGCCAACAGCCGCGCCGTCAACGTCGCCGCACGTTCGGCCCCTTCATGTGCATGATCGATCGAGGCCAGCGCGCGCGCCGGATCGCTCGTCAGCCGTCGCTTGGCAAGATCGAGATTACCAAGGACGATCGCCAGCATATTATTGAAATCATGCGCGATACCGCCAGTAAGCTGGCCGATCGACTCCATTTTCTGCATCTGGCGGAGCGTGCCCTCCGCCGCCTCGCGCGCGGATATCTGCTCACGCAACGCCACCGATGACGCCTGTGCCTCGTCGCGGGAGAGCCGCATCTCGGCGAATTGTTCACGTTGCGACCGCCACCAGAGAAAGACCGTGCCCAGCAAGATGGCGAGCCCCGCCAACAGGCCGAACATCAGCACACGAGACTGGCGGGCAACGCGGAGCTGCGCATTCTCGATCGCCATCCGGGACCGGGCGCGCTGCACGCCGATCGCCTCGCGGATCCGATCCATCAACGCGACGCCCTGATCGGTATCGACAAGCGCACGCGCGTTGTCGCTCTGGCCGGCGCGGACCAGATCGATCGTCCTCTGCATCTCGGCGAACTTGCGGTCGGCCAGAGGCCTCAGCGCCGCGACCACGGCGGCGCCGTCCGCCGAATGCCTCACCGCATCGTCGAGCGCCGGGCCGATGCGCTTCCGCCCCGATTCATAAGGGACAAGATAGTGGGATTCACCCGTCAGCACATAGCCGCGCTGGCCGATCTCACCGTCCTTGAGCGCCGACAGCGTCTCGGTGAGTGCCGCATGATAGTTGAAAACCCGTGTCGCCTCACCCGCCGCGAGGGACTGGGCGCGCGCGAACCACAGGCTGCCGACCACCATCGCCACCAGCAGACCGAAGCCGAACAACACCGGTGACACCGAACGGATCGAGTGTTTTCCCCCCAACATGGAACGGTTGGTAACGATCCCGCCGCGTCTGGCAAGTCAGGCCGCGCGGGATCGTCAAATCGTGCCAGAGGGCCTGTAAGCCGGGTTCTGTCCATCCCGGCAAGCCGGGATTGGGCGACCATTCCTCTAGCCCCCGACTTGCATCGGGGGTCAAGCAACCAACCCGGACGACCGGCCGGAATGAGGCCATGCGCCGTCCCTATTCGGTCTTGCTCCCGGTGGGGTTTACCATGCCGCTTCCGTTACCGGCCGCGCGGTGCGCTCTTACCGCACCCTTTCACCCTTACCTCATGCCGAAGCGCGAGGCGGTCTGCTCTCTGTGGCACTGTCCCTGGGGTCGCCCCCGCCGGGGGTTACCCGGCACCGTCATTCCGTGGAGCCCGGACTTTCCTCGCCCCCGTCTTGCGACGGGGCCGCGGCCGCCCAGCCCTCTGGCCGGGGCGCTATAGTCGCGATGAGGAGCGCATACCAGCATGCAATGCGGGAAAGGCCGCATCCTCGCGATGGCGTATCAATCGTCCCCTTGCGGCTGGGGCAGGAGCAAGGCGAGCAGGATCGCCCGGCATTCGCCGTCGATCTCGCCGTCGATCAGTTCCGGACGAAAGCGTCGCTGAAAGGCCACCACGGCCGCCAGCGGATCGGCAACCTCATAACCGAAGCGTTCCAGCGCGAGCAGGAATCCGGCATCGGACCATTCGGGGTCGAGCAGATTGCGGGTCGGGCGCGGCAGGGCAAGCCGCAACCGCGCGAGCCGGCCCCATGGGAACAGTTCGCCCGGATCGCGCTTGCGCGTCGGTGCGATATCCGAATGCCCCACGACGTTGCCGCGCGTGATCGCATAACGATCCTTGATATCGGCGACGAGCGGGATCAGCGCCTCGATCTGCGCATCCGGAAAAGGGCGATAGCCGTGATCATGCCCCGGATTGACGATCTCGATGCCGATGCTGATGCTGTTGATGTCGGTGATGCCGCGCCAATGCGAGCGCCCGGCATGCCAGGCGCGCTTGTCCTCCGCGACCATGCTGACCAGGCGACCATCCTCGTCGACCAGATAATGCGCCGACACCTTGGCGCCGGGATCGGTGAGTCGGGCAATCGCCACTTCGGCATCGGTCATGCCGGTATAATGGAGCACGATCATCGAAACCGGCGCGGCCCGCTCGTCGAAATTGGGGGACGGAAAATTGGCAGATGGCGTATCGATCAAACTGCCTTGCCTCCCCCTTCATGCACGCGCGCGGTACGGATCGTGACGATCGCGACGCCGACCAGCGCGACGACGCCGCCCGCGATCATAAGCGGCGTCAGCGGCGTGGCAAAGAAAAGCGACGCGACGACCACAGAAATCACCGGCGCCGCGAGCGTCAGAGGAACCACCGCACTGACCGCATGGCGCTGAAGCAGCCACGACATCGCGCCATGGCCGCCGATGGTCGAGCCGATCGCAGAAAAGGCGATCCAGCCGAAATCGCCGAGCCGGAGATCCGGCAAAGCCCGAACGGTCTCTGGTTCGAACACCACCGACACCGGCACCAGCGTGATGGTGCCGATCAATCCCATCCAGGCATAGATGGTCAGCACGGGCACGCCGCGCAGCCGGCGCTGGATCAGCGACGAGACCGCCCAGATGAAACTGCCCGCCGCCGTCAGCAGCATGCCCGGGATCTCGCGTCCGGCAGCCGGGTCGAACACCAGCAGCAACACCCCCAGAAAGGCGAGCCCCATGCCCGCCATCCGTATGAAATGGATGCGTTCGCCCAGGAAGATCACGGCCAGGATCATCGAAAAGGGAACGCCGACCTGTCCGGCAATGGCAAGCGCGCTGACATTGTCGGCGACGAACAGCGACGCATTGACGAACATGTAGAAGATGCCGCCCGACAGCAGACCCAGGCCGATCAGCTCGCGCATCCGCCCCGGCACGATCCGGAGCGCGGACGCGCAGACGATGAAGACTATCGCCTGGCGCAGCGCGGCGGCGGTGAACGGCCCGGTCGCCTCCACGCCCATTTTCACGGCGATGATGTTGAGCCCCCATAGGACGTTCATCATCGCCGCGACGAGCAGGTCGCGGGTGCCGAAGCGGATCGGGGCCGGGGCAGTCACATCCGAGGCCATAAAGGCTGATGTCGCGCGGTGGAAGCGCTTCGCGCCACCGAATCGAATGAATCATGCGCGGGCTCGAAGATGCCGGCGCATCCGGGATCGGTTCGCTCAGGCCGCGCGGTGCGATTGGTGGGGATTGCCCAGGGTTGGGCGGTAAAGCCCGCGCAACGTGCGCTCGGTGGCGAATTTGCCGGTCTGGCCAAGCACGGTCTCGCCCGCGCCGAGCATCAGCACCCCGTCGGGCACGATCGCCGTGGACAGGCGATCGAACGCCGCCGTGCGTGCCTCCAGCGGAAAATAGAGCAGGACGTTGCGGCACAGGATCAGGTCGAAATGGGCCGGCTGAGGCGGACGATCGAGGATATTGTGACGCTCGAAGCGGATCATCCGTCTGAGTTCGCGCTTTGCGGTCCAGCTTTCGCCGCTCTGGTCGAACCAGCGCAGCATCGAGCGGACCGGCAGGCCGCGCTGGATCTCGAACTGGGAAAACACGCCCCGGCCCGCACGCTCGACCGCATCTCGCGAGACATCGGTGCCGAGAATGTCGATCGTCCATCCCGACCAGCGCTCGGTGGCGTCGGCGAGCATGATCGCAAGCGAATAGGTTTCCTGCCCCGTCGAACAGCCCGCCGACCAGATGCGCAGCCGCCGTCGCGGCTCGCGCGCCGCGCGGATCATGTCGAGCGCGGGACCGTCGAGCAGCCGGAACACGGTATGATCGCGAAAGAAATAGGTCTCGTTGTTGAGCAGCGCATCGACCACGATATCGGCAAGGCCGCTCTCGCGATCCGACACCACGGCGGCGGCGAGCGCATCGATCGAGTCGAATCCGCATTCGCGCAACACCGGCTTCAGCGATATCTCGATCCGCCAGATCCGGCTGGCTGCGAGCTGCTGTCCGGTGCGTGCCTGGAGCAGGCCGGCCAGCACACGGATCGCATTCGCGCTCGCGGTCATGCGCTTTCCCAGCGCTTCTGCAGGATATGCGCGATTTCGGCGGGGGGCAGCACCGCGCTTGCCAGCCCGCTCTTGGCGACACTGCCGGGCATGCCCCAGACCACCGACGTCTCCACATCCTGCGCGAACACGTCGGCCCCCGCACTCGCCAGGTCGCGCGCGCCGGCGCTGCCGTCGCGCCCCATGCCGCTCAGCACCACGCCGACCGCCGTCGCGCCATAAACCGACGCGATGGAGGAGAACATCGGATCGACCGACGGCAGACACCCTGTCTCCGTCCTGTGCTGAAGCAATCGCACAGCCACCCGGCCGTCACGATCCTCGACACACAGATGCGCATGGCCGGGCGCGATATGGAGGCGTCCGGGCTGAACCGGCATGCCCTCACGCGCGACAAGCGCCTTGCGCCCGGACAGCGTCTGCATCTGATCGGCGAAGAACGGCATGAAAACCGCCGGCAGATGCTGCGTGATCAGGATCGGCACGTCGAGCGTCGCCGGCAGCGCGCGCAACAGCGCGGCGATGGCGTGTAGCCCGCCCGTCGATGCACCGATCGCGATGCAATCGAGCGGCCGATCCCCGGCGCGCAGGCGAAGTGCGGGCGAAATCGGACGCGGCATGTCGACCGAGCGCTCGATTATGGTCGTGCCGCTGCTTTCCGGACGGCCGAGCCGCAACAGCCGTTCGCGCAATATCTCGGAGAATTGGCCGCCAAAACTGCCCGTTCCCGGTTTGGCAAGCGTATCGGCAGCCCCCAGGGTCAGCGCCTCGACGGTCGCCGCCGCACCGTCGTCGGCCAGCGCCGAAACGATCAGCACGCGCGCGCCGCCGCTCCCCTCGATCAGATCGGGCAAGGCGGCGATGCCGCTGCGGCCAGGCATCTCGATATCGAGCAGGATCACGTCGAGCGGTTCGGCCAGATTGCCCAGCCGTGCGATCGCCTCCGCGGCGCTGGCGGCGGAATCGACGATTTCGAAGGCCGGATCCTGAGAGATCATCCGCGCCAGCACGGCCCGCGCCACCGCCGAATCGTCGACGATCATCAACCTGATCGGCCGTGCGTCGGGGCGGGTGCCCGATTGGGCCTCGGTGCGGAGAGTCCGGCCCGCCATGCGTTTCAGGTCAGGAGAAACCGACGATCTGAAGCTTGGTCTCCAGCGTCTCGCGATCGAACGGCTTCATGACATATTCGTCGGCACCGGCATCGATCGCCGCGCGGATATGCCCCATGCCGTTTTCCGTGGTGCAGAACACCACTTTCGGACGGACGACGAGGTCGGTCTTGCGGAGGGCGCGGAGGAATTCCATCCCGCTCATCACCGGCATGTTCCAGTCGAGCAGGATTACGTCGGGCGGCGCCGCCATACACTGATTGAGCGCGTCGCTGCCGTCGACCGCCTCGTCCACGGAGAAGTCGAGTGTTTCCAGAATGTGGCGCGCCACTTTCCGAATCACCTTTGAATCGTCGACGACGAGACATTTTCTGGACATGTTACCCACCCCTCCCCGCCCGATGGGGCGCGAAACCCACCACGTGATAAGAGCAAAGCGTAAGCATGGGGTTAAGCAGCCAAATTCTGAGGTGCGCCCGCGACGATCAATGCGGGATCGAGCAGCAGCAGCGATGCCGTGCCGTCGTCAAGCATGCCGCGCACGGCATGTTCCCAACCCGCGCCCAGACGCGTGCGAAGGGGTGACGGCGCGCCGTCGATCTCGCGGACATCCTCGACGCGATCGACCACCAGGCCATATTGATGTCCCTCGACCTCGACCACCACCGCCGTCAGCACCGTGGCGGCAGCACTTGGCGCGAGGGCAAGCGCGGCGCGGCAGTCGATCATCGTGATGATGCGGCTGCGCAGCGCGGCAAGGCCGAGAAGATGCGGCGGCATCAACGGGATCGGCGTGACATGCGCGACATGGACCACCGAATCGATATGCACCGCCTCGATCGCGATGCGTTGCCCGTCCAGCTCGGCGATCAGGTAAAGGGCCCGCATGGTTCAATCCCCCGCCCGCACGCGGCCGGCGCGAAGCGCGGTCATCAGCCCGGCACGATCATAACGATAGATGCTCGCCGGATCGGCATCACGCACGGCGATGTCGCTGCGCAGGCGCAACACGCGTGCCTTGGGCGCATGCGTCTCGGTGGCGCTGCCTTCATTGGCGATCACGATTTGCGCTTCCTCCGTGGCGGCATCCCCTGCAAAGGCGACGCGATATCCTGCGGCCTCGACAAGCGGACAGAGCACTTCGCGTATCCAGGGATCGTCGCGATCGCCAAGCAGGCATAGCGGCCGATCGACACCGGTGGAGCCGGATCCCGCGGCATCCGCGAACAGCCAATGCGGATCGAGAATCTCGACCTGCCGTCCGTCGAGCAATGCGACGCCGGCGACGATCCCCTCCTTGCGCGCCTGAACCACGGCACCCGACAGGCGGACGATATCGATCACTTCCTCGATCGCATAGGCAAGCTCGACTGCGCCGTCGTTCAGCCGCAGCACGCTCACCATGTCACGGCCCGCCAGCGTATCCAGGCCGACGAGCGGGATGATGCGATCCTCCACCGCCAGCCGCAGGCGCCCGGCGCCGAAGCTGATCTGGCCGCCCGCGACGTCCTCGATCCGTTCGATCACGCTCAGCCGCACCGCACGCTCGGTGCCGTCGAGATCGCGGAACAGCAGCATGGAGATGCCGGCATCGTCGACGGCCGCAACCGCCTCGGCCGGTTCGTCGGCACCGATGCCGGCGATGATCCCCGCGGTATCGGCAAGGCCGGCCGGATCGAGCAGCAGCATCGGCAGGCCGGTGTCGGGCAGCGTCATCCCGGCATAGATCCCGGCCGCCATGATCGCCGGGCAGGCGGGCCGGACCACCAGCTCCTGATGGTCATGGAGGTCCGCGACGCTGAGCGCATAGATCGCCCCGCCCGCCGGATTGAGGATGATCAGCGATCGCGGCATCGATTGCGCGGCACATTCGATGCCCAGGATCGTCTCGAGCGTGACCACCGGAATGCGCTCGTCGCGCAACCGCGCGATGAAGGCGTCGCCGACGGGTTCGATCGAAAGTGCGGCATTGTTGTCGCGCACGATCTCACGGATCGCCGCGCGCGGTATCGCGAACTGATGGTCGGCCACACCCACCACCAGTGCCGGAATGATCGAAAGCGTCAGGGGCATGCGCAGCGTCAAGGTCACGCCCTTGCCGGCAACACTGGCGATATCGACGACACCGCCGGTCCGTTCGATATTGGCGCGGACCACGTCCATGCCGACGCCGCGTCCCGAAAGCGCGGTGATCGTTCGCGCGGTCGAAAGCCCGGGCTCGAAGGCCAGGGCCAGACGCGCCTGGTGCGACAGCCGCTCGGCACGCTCGGGCGTGACGATCCCGGCGGCGATCGCGCGCGCGACCAGTTGGTCGACATCGATGCCGCGGCCGTCGTCGGCCACTTCGATCGCGATCTGGTTGCCCGATTGGCAGGCGGTGATGCGCAGCCGCCCCTGCGCAGGTTTTCCGGCGCGCGCGCGCTCTTCCGGCCGTTCGATGCCATGGTCGAGCGCGTTGCGGATGATGTGGGTCAACGGATCGCGGATCAATTCGATCATCTCGCGATCCAGCTCGACATCGCCGCCTTCGATGCGCAACTCGACCGGTTTGCCCAATTCGGCCGTCAGGTCGCGGACCAGGCGCGGGACCGACGCGAAGAGCTTTTCGATCCGCTGCATGCGTGTCCGGGTGATCGTGTCGCGCATATCGGCGACGCACAGCGAAAGGCGTTCGAACGCCCCTTCCACCGCGGCCTCGGTGCCCGCATCCTGCAATCGTCGCGACAGATCGTTGCGGGCAAGCACCAGATCGGAAACCCCGGCCATCATGCGATCGAGCAGATCGAGCGAGATCCGGATGCTGCGCGCGGCACCACGCTGCGCCGGCGCATGGGTTTCGGCCGGCACGTCGGCGGCGGCGCCATCGACGCGAACCGCGGCGATCAGATAATCGTCGCTGCCATGGACCGCCTCGCCCGTGTCGAGCGCCTCGGCCAGTTCGGCGATGCGGTCGACGATCGCCAGCACCGCGCTGACCAGCGCCCTGTCGGCCGGACGCGCACCTTCGCGCACCTGCGACAACGCATCCTCGGCGGCGTGGCTCAATCGTTCGAGTCGGTCGAGATTGAGGAAACCGCAGCTTCCCTTGACGGTATGGACGAAGCGGAACATCGCATCGAGCCGCTCGCGATCGGCCGGATCGGCTTCCCAGGCGACAAGCTCCCCCGACAGCGCCTCAAGCGTCTCGCGGGTTTCGGCGATGAATTCGGCGAGAATATCGTCCATGGGGTCCGCCAGCAGCTGCGGACCCGTCATGGCGGAGGCGTGGTTAAGAAGCCGTTAGAGCGTGTTCAAGAAAGCGCGGCAGAGCGCTTTCTCGAGGCGGCACCGGCCCGCTTCCCTAGCCTACAGCAACACCCGTGCCGATGACCGCGCCGAACAGCAGCGCCGGATCGTCGGGCTCGGAGACCTGGATCAGCCCGCCGCTTTCGGCGACGATCTGGTGCGCCAGCCAGGCGGCGGCGGCACGCGGCGTCAGCGCATCGGGGGCCACTTCGCCGAGCAGCGCCTTGCGCAGTTCGGCGTCGAGCACCAGCCGGGGTCCCTCGGCACGAACGACGATTTCGGTGTTGAGCCCGTTGCGCTCTGCGCCGACATCGAGCCGGCCGCCGCGCACGAGCGCATCGCCACCCATCAGCGCCAGATTGAGCAACACCTTGATCGCGGTCTTGCTGAGCGTCGCATCCGCAACCATCCAGCCCAGTTCGATACGGCCATCGACGCCGAACAGTCCCTCGATCGCGGCCTTGGCCTCGCGTGCATCGACCTCTTCGCCGAAACCGCCGGCGGCGCCGAACGCCAGGCGGAAGAATTTGAGCTTGTTCGCCGAGGTGCGCGCGCTTTCGCTGAGCAGTTCCAGGCAGCGGGCACGCATTTCCGGATCATGCTCGTCGGCGAGCAGTTCCAGCCCGTTGTTAAGCGCGCCGACCGGGCTCAGCAGGTCGTGGCAGAGCCGCGAGCAAAGCAGGCTGGCGAAATCCACGGTGTTGATCGACATTCCGATCCCTTCATTCGATTTGCGCGCCCTTCTGGCGAAGGCGGCCGCCTCATGCAACCAACGCGATCCGTTGGCAAATCTGCTTGCCACCCATATCGTCGCCCAACCGCCACAATTCGGCGCTCTCGCCCGCCAGGATCAGCCAGAGCTGCGCGGGCGTTCCGACCGCCGCTTCACGATCCCGCGCCGAGGGTTCCGCCGCGCCGCGCGGATGGCTGTGATAATGCCCGATCCAGGCCGGCCCGCCGGCGCGCGCGCCACGCGCCGCGTCGAACAATGACTGGGGATCGATTTCGAAACTGTCCTCGGGCCGCGGCGATACATTCGCGGCGGACACCGCATCCATGATTTCGAGGTCGTTTCCGAACAACAATCCGCAAATCTCGCGGTCGGGCGCCGCCGCCGCTTCGGCAAGAATCCGTTCGAGCAGCACCCTTGAAATCCGCATGGCCATTCCCATCTCCCTAAGCGATGGACCGGGGGGTTTCCACTGTCGATGCACGGATCGCGGACAGCGCGAACGGATGGCGTCTGGATCGCGCCCTTGCCGACGCGATACCCACGCTTTCGCGCGAACGCATCAAGGCGCTGATCGCCGGCGGCAAGGTTACCAACGCGGCCGGAAACGCGATGCGCGACCCTTCGGCCAAGGCCGCTGCCGGCATGGCCTTCGCCATCGAGATTCCGCTTCCCGAACCGGCGCACAACGAAGCGCAGGACATTCCGCTGGTGGTGGTGTTCGAGGACGAGCATCTGATCGTGATCGACAAGCCCGCGGGGCTCGTCGTCCATCCGGCCGCCGGCAATGCCGACGGTACGCTGGTGAACGCGCTGCTCCATCATTGCGGCGGCAGTCTGTCGGGCATTGGCGGCGTCGCGCGGCCGGGCATCGTCCACCGCATCGACAAGGACACGTCGGGCCTGATGGTCGCCGCCAAGACCGACCGGGCGCATGAAGGGCTGGCGAAGCAGTTCGCGGCGCATTCGATCGATCGGCGCTATCAGGCGATCGTCGGCGGCCGCCCCGCCCCGCCCGCGGGTACGGTGGATGCGCCGCTCGCGCGGTCGCCCAGCAATCGCAAGAAGATCGCGATCGTGGCGGGCGGCAAGCGTGCGGTGACGCATTATCGCACCCTCGAGTTGCTGAGGGATGCCGCACTGGTCGAATGCCGACTCGAAACCGGCCGGACGCATCAGGTTCGCGTCCATATGGCGTCGATCGGACATGCGCTGCTCGGCGATCCGGTTTATGGTCGCCCCAGGGACGCGCAACGTGCGGTGCTCAAACGGCTGGAATTCCACAGGCAGGCGCTGCACGCCGCGCATCTGGGCTTCCGCCATCCGATCACAAGCGCGACTTTAGCGTTTGATAGCAAAATGCCTGCGGATATGCAGGAACTGTTCAGCTCATTGGTGGTATAGAAGTTTCAAGAGAGACCGCGCCTCGATAGGGCGGTCGAAGGGAGTGAATGAAGACCATGGCCGGCAACACCAACGTCCCCGCGACGATCCCCGCTCTGGGTGGTGAACAGAGCCTCAATCGCTATCTGACCGAGATCAAGAAGTTTCCGATCCTGGCGCCCGAGCAGGAATATATGCTCGCCAAGCGCTATCAGGAACATCAGGATCCGGCGGCAGCGGCCCAACTCGTCACGTCGCACCTGCGACTCGTGGCCAAGATCGCCATGGGCTATCGCGGCTACGGCCTGCCCGTTTCCGAGCTGATTTCGGAGGGCAATATCGGCCTGATGCAGGGCGTGAAGAAATTCGAGCCCGATCGCGGTTTCCGCCTCGCCACCTATGCGATGTGGTGGATCCGCGCCTCGATCCAGGAATTCATCCTGCGCTCGTGGAGCCTCGTGAAGATGGGCACCACCGCCTCGCAGAAGAAGCTGTTCTTCAACCTGCGCCGGATGAAGAACAAGCTCGACGCGTTCGAGGATGGCGATCTGCGCCCCGAGGACGTCACCAAGATCGCGACCGATCTGGGCGTCAGCGAGGACGACGTCACCAGCATGAACAGGCGCATGGCGATGGGTGGCGACACCTCGCTCAACGTCTCGATGCGCGAGGATGGCGACGGCCAGTGGCAGGATTGGCTGCAGGATGAAGGCCCGTTGCAGGACGAGCGCATCGCCGATGCCGAGGAACGCGACGTTCGCCACACCATGCTGGTGGAAGCGATGACCGACCTCAACGATCGCGAGAAGCATATCCTGTCCGAACGCCGTCTGGCCGAGGACCCCAAGACGCTCGAGGAACTGAGCCAGGTCTATGGCGTGTCGCGCGAGCGCGTCCGCCAGATCGAGGTCCGCGCCTTCGAGAAGCTGCAAAAGGCGATGATGCGCATCGCCGGCGGCAAGGGACTGCTGCCCGCGCTCGCCTGAGCCGCGCACGTCACCGGAAATCGGGGGTCGCCACCTTCGGGTGCCGACCCCTTTTTTTCGTCCCAAACACTGTCATGCTGTGGGTGGCGAAGCGGCGGCGGCTCGTCTATCCGTCCTTCGCACCCCGGGATCGAGGGGTGGACAGGACCGGAGGGAATGGATGCTCAAGCTCTTCATCGGCAACAAGGCCTATTCCTCCTGGTCGCTGCGCGGCTGGCTGGCGGTGCGCCAGTCGGGATTGCCGTTCGAGGAGAATGTCGTCCCCCTATACGATCATGACTGGGACGTGCGCCGCGAAGGCGACGAATTCGCGCCGTCATCGGGCAAGGTGCCGATCCTGTGGGACGACGACGTCGTGGTCTGGGACAGCCTGGCGATCATCGAATATCTCGCCGAAAAGGCGGGCCGCGAGCGATTCTGGCCCGAAGACGCCGCCGCGCGCGGCATGGCACGATCGATGGCGGCCGAGATGCATTCGAGCTTCGCGGCACTGCGCCGCGAGCACAGCATGAACGTCCGCCAGATCTACGAGCCGCGCGAGCCGTCCGATGCCGTGAAGCAGGATATCGTCCGCATCATGCAACTCTGGGCCGAAGCGCGCGCGCGTTTCGGTGGCGAGGGCGATTTCCTGTTCGGCGATTTCGGCGCGGCGGACATCATGTTCGCCCCCGTCATCACCCGCTTCATCACCTATCAGCTTCCCGTCGCGCGGTTCGCCGAGCCCTATATGCGCGCGGTGATCACTCACCCCTTCATGCAGGACTGGATCGCCGGCGCGCAGGAAGAGGATTGGGTGATCGAGAAATTCGAGCAACCACAGGGCGTCTGAAACTCCCTATTGGGCGCCATGGCTGACGAATTCGACCAGCCGGCCATCGGGATCGCGCAGATAGCCGGCATAATAGTTCGGGTGGATATGCGGCGCGAGTGCGGGCGCACGATCCAGCTGGTGGCCGGCGCGTTCGCCCACCGCATAGATGCCGTCGACGGTCGCGCGATCGGGCGCGGCAAAGGCGAAATGCGCGTCGGACGCCGGATCGCCCTCGACCAGGAACAGGTCGAGCGAGCGCCCGTCGCCAAATCCCTTGGCGGCGGCATCCACCTTCAGCGCATAACCGAGCGGGGCGAGCAGGTCGGAATAGAAACGGACACTGGCGGGCAGGTCGCGCGTCCTGAGTTCGAGATGATCGATCATGGCTGTATCTCCAGCATTACGGGGGCAGAGGATTCGAGCGCGGGCGGATCGACATTGCCGCCGCACAAGGGGATGGCGACGCTGCGTCCGCGCCACCGCGCGGGGTCGGCGATCAGCGCGGCAAGCCCGGCAACGCCTGCGGGCTCGACGATCAGTCCGAGATGCGTTTCGACCAGCGCCATCGCCGTACGGATCGCATCCTCGTTCACCAGCACGACATCATCGGCAATCAGCCGCACGGCATCGACCGCATAGGCGACGGGCACGCGCACCGCGATGCCATCGGCGATGGTGCGTGCCTCGGGGGTTTCGACGATCCGGCCGGTGCGCACCGACTCGGCCATCGCCGGCGCCCGTTCGGCGGCGACCAGGACGATCTCGGTCCGTGGCGAGACATGCTTCATCCATGTCCCCACCCCCGACGCCAGCGCGCCATTGCCCAGCGGCACCAGCATCGCGTCGAACGGCCCGGCGCGCTCGGTCATTTCCAGCGCCAGCGTGCCGGCCCCCTCGGCGATCGCGGCATCCGCGCCATCCTCGACGAAACAAAGCCCGTCCTGCTCCGCGATCGAGCGGGCGATCCGCTTGGCATCGTCGAAATCGCGCCCGAGCAGGCGGACATCGGCACCCAGCCGCGTCATTGCCTCATGCTTCGCCACGACGATGCCGCGCGACGCGACGACGATCAGCGGAACCCCTCGGCTTCGTGCCGCCCAGGCCAGCCCCTGACCGAAATTGCCAGCGGACGCGCAGATCAGCGGCGGCGGCGAATCCATGCCGGCCAGGAAGGCACCCGCCCCCCTTCCCTTGAACGAGCGGATCGGATTTGCGGTCTCGTCCTTGAAGGTGACCATTGCGCCGACGAGCCTGTCGAGCGCGTCGGATCGCCGAAGCGGCGTGTCGAGGAAGACCGGATCGATCCGGTCGACGGCGGCAAGGATGCCCGGGGCGGTTGGATAGTGCATGGCCGGAGAATAACCGCTCACTTTTGCCGTTTTTCAGCGAATCATTGCCTGTCAGCACCTGAAATCGGCAAGATCAGCTGCTATGATGCCGGAATCATGCGTAACGCTCTGGATAATTTCGATCGCCGGATTCTCGATATCGTGCAGCGCGACGGCGAACTGACCGCCGACGCGATCGGCGCACGCATCGGCCTTTCCGCATCGGCGACGCTGCGCAGGCTGCGCCGGCTAAAAGCGGAAGGCACGATCGCGGCGACGGTCGCGGTGGTCGATCCGGCTGCGGTCGGCAGGCCGACCTTCTTCATCGTCGCGCTCGAAATCGAGCGCCAACGCCCGGAACTTCTGGCGCAACTGCGCCGCTGGTTCGCCGATGAGGATCAGGTGCAGCAAGTCTATTATGTCACGGGCAGCGCCGATTTCGTGCTGATCATCACCGCGCCCGACGTCGATTCCTACGATGCGCTGATGGCCAGGATGATCGCCGACAATGCCAATGTCCGCCGCTTCACGACAAATGTCGCGCTGGGCATCGGCAAGCGCGGCCTGTTGGTGCCGATCCCGCCCGCTACGGGGTGAGCCCGCGTGCGAGATGCCGGTATGGCGGGTCCCCCCGCCAAGCCAGCGGAGGCCAACGTCAGAATTCGCGACCGTCCTTGCGGCGCTGCTCGCCGAGCGCCCCAAACAGATGCATGTCGATATCCGGATAATGGCAATCGGTGGCTGCAGGCCGCCCGATCGCGACATAGACACAGTCGGCGGCGCTTTCGTTGATCAGGACATGACCGTTGCCGTCATTCTTGGGAAAGGCGGCAATGTCGCCGGCACGCATCGGGTGGCGGCCATGATCGTCGACCAGTATGGCTTCGCCCGCGATCATCACGACCAGTTCGTCCTCGCCTTCGTGCCAATGCCGCTGCGACGACCAGGCGCCCGGCTTCAGCACGACATGGCTGGCGCCGAAATCGGCGATCCCGCTGGCCGGCGCGAGGCGGCGATACCAGCGCTCCTTCACGACATCGGCATATTCGGCCGGATAGCCGGTGGCATTGGTCTGCGGAATCGCATCCAGATCAAGCTTGGGCATGGTCCCTCCCGCTATGCAAAGCGCGTGACTATGGGTAGGCGCCAAGCATGATATCGTCCATCGATCCCGTCGATCTCGCCGCGCGCCTGATCGCCTGCCCCAGCATCACCCCCGCCACCGGCGAAGTCTTCGACGTGCTCGAAGAGGCGCTGGTCGGCATCGGCTTTTCGGTCCACCGTTTCATCGCCGGCGAGGCACCCGACGGGCCGGTCGAGAATCTGTTTGCCGTGCGCGGCAGCGGCGCGCCGCATTTCGCCTATGCCGGGCATCTCGACGTCGTGCCGCCAGGCGACGGCTGGCATGGCGATCCCTTCGTGCCCGAGATCCGCGGCGACCTGCTCTACGGCCGCGGCGCGGTCGACATGAAGGGATCGATCGCCGCCTTTGCCGCCGCCGCCGCCCGCCAGGCCGATCATCCCGGAACGCTGAGCCTGATCATCACCGGCGACGAGGAGGGCTATGCCGTCTTCGGCACGGTCGAACTGATCAAGTGGATGACGGCCAATGGCCATCATCCCGACCTGTGCCTGGTCGGCGAGCCGACTTCGGTTGCGCGGCTGGGCGACATGATCAAGATCGGCCGGCGCGGATCGGTCAATATGTGGATCGAGGTCGCCGGCACCCAGGGCCATGTCGCCTATCCCCATCTGGCGGACAATCCGATCCCGCCGCTCGTCCGCATCCTTTCGCGCATCGAGGCGATCGAACTCGATCAGGGCACCGAATGGTTCCAGCCGTCCAATATCGAGATCACCGATATCGAGGTGGGCAATCCGGCAACCAACGTCATTCCGGCAAAGGCGACCGCACGACTGAGCATCCGGTTCAACGCGCTGCACAGCGGCGAAGCGCTAACCGAGCGCATCCGCGCGATCTGCGAGGCCGAATCGCCGCGCGCGACGTTGACGGCCCGTATCTCGGGGGAAGCTTTCCTGACCGCGCCGGGCGCCCTGTCGGACATGGTATCCGCCGCGATCACGCAGGTGACGGGCGTGACGCCCGAATTGTCGACGACAGGCGGGACGTCGGACGCGCGCTTCCTCTCGCAAATTTGCCCCGTGGTCGAATTCGGCCTGCTCAACGCGACGATGCACAAACTCGACGAAGCCGCGGCGATTCAGGACATTGCGGCGCTGACCGACATCTTCGTATTGATCATCGACCGCGCACTCGGGCGGCCCGAATCCTGAGAATCAGGCGCTGAGCGCCGAGCGCGCGCCATTGGTCCAGGTCAGGAAGTCGCGTTCGCGCATCGGCATCGCGATCGCATAGCCCTGCACGGCGTCGCAGCCGATCACGCGCAGCACATCGGCCTGCTCGCGCGTTTCGACGCCCTCGGCGATCACGCGATGGCCGAGCCCGTGGATCAGGCCGATCACGGCATGGACGATGGCGCGTGCCTGTTCCGAGCTGGTGACGTCGGCGATCATGCTCCGATCGAGCTTCACCTGATCGACCGGCATGTCGCGCAGGCGCGAAAAATTCGAATAGCCCGTCCCGAAATCGTCGATCGCGATCAGTGCGCCTTCGTTGCGCAGCGCCGCCATCTCGCTGAACACCGCCTCACCACAGGTCATGGCCAGTCCTTCGGTGATTTCGAGTTCCAGCATGCGCGGTGTCGCGCCGTGATACGCCAGCCGCTCGCGCAGCCGCCGGAAGAAATCGCGCTGCTCGATCTGGCGCGGGCTGATGTTGATCGCCAGCCGCTGGTCCAGACCGAGCTTCTCCCAGCGTGCGGCAGCGGCGGCCACCGCATCGATCACCCAATCGCCGATCTCGACGATCAGGCTGCTTTCCTCGGCCGTTTCGATGAAAGCGCCCGGCAGCCGCACGCCCTGTTCGGGATGATTCCATCGCAGCAGCGCTTCGGCCGACAGGGTGTTGCCGCTGACCAGTTCGATCTGCGGCTGAAAGACGAGTTCGAAACGCTGTTCGGAGAGCGCGAGCCGCAGGTCCCGCTCCAGGCACAGCTTCTCGTTGAGCGCGTCGGCCAGCGAATCGGTATAGGTCTGGACCTGGGCGCGGCCGCAGGCCTTGGCATGATACATGGCGACGTCGGCCGCCTTCATCAGCGTGGTCAACGAACGGCCATGATCGGGATGGAAAGCGAGGCCGATCGAGGCGCCAACCCGGATCGCATGACCCGACAGGTCGATATCCTCGCCCAGGGCGTAGAGGATACGCTGCGCGACGCGCTGACCGTCTTCCGTCGATGCGATATCGGGCAGGAACATCGTGAATTCGTCGCCGGCAAGCCGACCGATCCGCCCCAGTCCGCCCCGCCCCGGCGAGCCTTCGGCATTCAGCACGGCCCGCAACCGATTCGCCACCTTGGCGAGCAGCTGGTCGCCATGGGCATGGCCGAGCGAGTCGTTGACCGACTTGAAATTGTCGAGATCGACGAACAGCAAGGCCGAGCGCGCATCGGCGGGCAATTCGGTCAGGGTGCGTTCGACGTCGCGGCGGAAATTGGTCCGATTGGCGAGCGTCGTCACCGGATCGTACATGGCGAGATTGTGGATGCTGTCGAAGGTCGAGCGCGTCTCGGTGAACAGCGCGTCCATGCTGTCGGCCAGTTCGGGCAGGAATTCGCGCACCTCGGACGGCGTGCGCGATTCGAAATCGCCATGGGCCGCCTGCGCCAGCCGCTTGATCGCACTGTCGACTGCCGCGGCGACCGAAGCGAGTGCGCGATCCGCGGACGCCCAGCTCATCGCCGCGCAGACGATCGCAACGACCAGCGCGTTCGCCGCCGTGGCGCTGTTGGCGCCGTGCATGGCACCGCTTCCGCCTGCCAGGATGGCAAGGATGAAGGATCCCGCACCGACGCACATCGCGAACGCAATGGCCCGACTTTTAAGCGAAATCCCTTCCATCATGCTCCCGCGGCAGGTGACACCGAAACCTCCAATCCAGCGAATTGGATTAATGTTTCTTGTCACGACTCCGTAAAGATTGGCTTTACGATGTCGTTCTGTCGCGTTTCAGGATGATGTAGAGCGCCCCGTTTCCGCCATGGCGGGGATGCGCGTTCCGGATCGCGGCAATGCGATCGGCATGGCGCGACGATGCCAGCCAGTCGCCCACCGCTCCCCGGATCGCACCGCGGCCGCGCCGGTCGCCGCGCGGCGGCTTGCCCGTCACCAGCAGGATCATCCGGGTTCCGCGCGAAACCGCGCGTGCCAGGCTCGTATCGAGCAATCGCCACGCAGAATCGAGCGTGTGACCGTGCAGGTCCACCGTCATCTCAGGATCCACCACGCCGCGTTGCAGCCGTCGATCCCAGCCGCCGTCCAGCGTGTTGGCGGCTGGTGCGGTGCGCGCATCCTTGATGGAGGGAGGCTTGGCAACTGCCGCGGGCGTCGGTTTCGGACGGTCCGGCGCCGGATGAACCGGCGGATCGAGCGGACGAATGGGTGCCGGCCGCCCATCGAGCGGCGTCACGCTGGCGATCACGCGCGCCCAGAGCGCGCGCTCGTCAGCGCCGAGCCGCCGCCCCGCCACCGGGTGCCGCCTCCGCAAGCCGCGCCAGCGTGCCGACGGGCAGCAGCAGGAACGCGGTCCCCCGGCCGGACATGCCGCCCGCGATCGCCCGCGCTTCGGCACCCGCACCCCAGAATGTATCGATGCGATTGGCGCCCTTGATCGCGCCGCCCGTATCCTGCGCCACCCAGATACCCGCGGTTTCCGCGCGATCGAGCGAAAGGAAAACGGGGGCGCCCAAAGGCACATAGGCGGGATCGGCAGCCACGCTCGCACGCCCGCTCACCGGAAGACCCATCGCGCCGAGCGGCCCGGGACCGGTCAGTTCGCGGAAAAAGACGAAACTCTTATTCTCGCGCATCGCCGCCTGCCCCTTGGCGGGGTCGGCGCGCAGATAGGCCATGATGCCCTGCATCGATCCCTGGCCGCGCGGGATCTCGCCCCGGTCGATCAGCAGCTTGCCGATCCCGGTATAATCGCGCCCGTTCTGATTGTCGTAACCGATGCGCATCACGCCGCCATCGGGCAGGAGCAGCCGGCCGGATCCCTGGATCTGGAGAAAGAAGAATTCGACGGGATCGGCGGCCCAGGCGATCTCCAGGCCCCGGCCAGCCAGTGCGCCTTCCTCGATCTGGGTGCGGTCATAATAGGGAACGAACGCATTGCGGTCGACGCGTCCGCGGATACGCTTGCCTTTCAGCGCCTCGTTGAACAGGCTGAGATCGACGTCGATCAGATCGGCCGGACGGCGATAGACCGGCACTTCATATCCAGAGCGCCGCTCACGCGAGCCGCGAATCTCAGGTTCGAAATAGCCGGTGGCATGGGCGGCACCGGTGCCGACCTGTACCGTCTCGAAATAGCGGCGAAAGAAACCGGCGGCGTCGTTGTTCGACCAGCCCGTGGCGGCTGCGCATGCGGGTGCCCAGTCGCTACCACGGGTCAGTCCGCTCGCATCGGTCCGCCGCTGGACGGACGGGCACGAAATACGGAAGGCGGCGAGCGCACGACGCGCCTGGGCTTCGCCGATCTCGAGCTTGGCGATGGGGGTACCGGCAACGACGCCCTGGCTGCGCGCATTGGCGGCATCGGCGGGCGGCGGCGCGGCGGGCATCGCCGCAATCGGTGTCGCGGGCTGCGGCCGCGCCGCCCGCTCCGGCTGAGCTTGCGTTCCGGACTGGGCTGGGCGGTTCGGTTGCGGCCGCGCCGGCGCATTCGCCGACGGCGGCACGATGGCCCCCGAGCAGGCAGCCAGCGTCAATACGGCGAGTATCGCCGTCCCCCGCCATATCGCCATGATCAGGCGGCCTCGTCGGTGTCGGTCAGGATCCAGTTGGGATCGTTCGAACGCAGATTGCGGCTGAATGTCCAGACATCATGCGTTGGAACGGCGTCGCTCAGCGATCCGGCGATGACGTTGCCGTCGAGATCGCGCGTCACCGCAGCGATGTCGGCATCGAAGCGTACGGTAACGGAGGCGGTCTGCCCCTGAACCTCTGCGTCCGAGATTATTGCGTTCTCGATCAGGACCAGGCGATTGTCGAGCACCTGGCCCGCCGCCTTGCGATCGGCGATCGCTTCCGCAAAAGCGGCCCGGACGTCGTCGCCGACAAGCTCGCCGAGAGTCTCTTCATCGCCCGACCAATAGGCCTCCAGCACCATGCGATAGGCCGCCTTGGCACCTTCGACGAAACGGGTGGGTTCGAACTGGGAATCGAGCGCGGCGATCGCGCGGACACCACGGATCGCGGCGGGGCCGACAGCGGGATCGCCCACAACGCGGGCTTCGGGACTGATGTCGGGAACGGGCGCATTGGCCCGTGCCGGGGCGATGCGCTCGTCCGCGGTGCGCGGCAGCGGCTGCTGCTCATGGCCAGTGCGCTTGCCCAGCACGGCATAGAGCCGGAAAGCCAGGAAGAGCGTTACCAAGGCAAGAATGACAACCGTTACCACAAAACCTCCGATCGCGCGTCAACACCCTACATAGGCGCATGACGCGCGTGTTTCAAATCGTCGACTGAGAAGTGTGTTCCGCACCACCCGGCATTGCCCTTCCCGGCAGCGCCTGCTAGCGCGCGCGGCATCTTTTCAAGGTATCGAGGACAAATCCGGACATGGCCGAAGAAGAAGGCGCGACGATCCCGAACGAGCCGCTGGCGAACGGCGAGGACACCCTCCCCCAGGTCGGCGTCATTTCGCAATATGTGAAGGATTTCTCGTTCGAGAATCCCAATTCGCCCGCAGTCTATCAGTGGGCGGGCCAGCCCAAGATCGACATCCAGTTCAACATCGGCGCCAATCAGGTCGGTGAGGACGTCCATGAGGTCGTGCTCAAGATCGATGCCCGCGCCGAGGCCGAGGACGGACAGGTCGCCTTCCAGGTCGAATTGTCCTATGCCGGGCTCTTCGGACTGCGCAACATTCCCGAGGATCAGCTTCAGCCCTTCCTGCTTGCCGAAGCGCCGCGAATCCTGTTCCCCTTCGCCCGCCGGATTCTGGCGGACGCGGTGCGCGACGGCGGCTTCCCGCCGCTGATGCTGGAGCCGATCGACTTTGGCGGTCTCTATCTGAGCCAGATCCAGGCACAGAGCGATCTCGCCACCGTGGAAACCGGCGGCCAGGCCTGATCCGGGCCATAGGAGGAGCGTGACGTGAACCTCCTCAAATCGATGGGCACCATCGGCGGACTGACCATGGTCAGTCGCGTCTTCGGCTTCGCGCGCGAAATGCTGATGTCGCGCATCATGGGCGCGAGCGGCGCAGCCGACGCGTTCCTGGTGGCGTTCCGCCTGCCCAACACCTTTCGCCGCCTGTTCGGCGAAGGCGCCTTTTCCGCCGGTTTCGTGCCGCTGTTCAGTCAGCGCTTCCACGGACCCGGCGGCATGGCGGACGCCAAGCGCTTCTCCGAGGAGGTGCTGGCCTTCTTCGTGCCCGCTCTGCTCGTCTTCACGCTCGTCTTCGAAGTGGCGATGCCGCTGTTCGTCTGGGCGATCGCGTCGGGCTATGCCGACGAACCCGAGAAATTCGCGCTCACCGTGTTCCTCAGCCGGATCACCTTCCCCTATCTGCTGCTGATCAGCCTGGTGTCCTTCTTTTCGGGCATCCTCAATTCGCTGACGAAATTCGCGGCCGCCGCCTTCGCGCCGGCATTGCTCAACGTCGCGATGCTGATCGCACTGCTCATCGTCCCGACCGGCGGGGTACGCAGCGCCACCGCGCTTGCGGTCGGCGTCACCGTGGGCGGCGTGCTCCAGCTCATCCTGCTGTGGCATGGCGCGCGCAAGGCGGGCGTTTCGCTGACATTGCGCAAGCCGCGGATGACGCCCGATGTACGGCAATTCTTCGTCGTGGTGATCCCCGCGACGCTTGGCGCGGGCGTCTATCAGATCAGCCAGCTTATCGACACCTTCTTCGCCACCCGGCTTCCCGAAGGTTCGATGAGCTATCTCAACTATTCGGACCGCCTGAACCAGCTGCCTTTGTCGGTGATCGGCACCGCGCTGGGCACCGCGATCCTGCCGCATATCAGCCGCTTCATCAGCCAGGGCAATCCCGGAGAGGCGGCCAAGGTCCAGGGTCAGGCAGTCGATCTTTCGATGCTGCTGTGTCTGCCCGCCGCCATCGCGCTCGGCGTCGTGGCGCCGGCGCTGGTTGCGGCCCTGTTCCAGGGCGGCCGCTTCACCGCCCATGACGCGATGATCACCGGCAACGTGCTCGCGCTCATCGCATCGGGCTTGCCCGCCTATGTCCTGGTCAAGGTCATCACGCCCGGCTTCTATGCACGCGGCGATACCAAGACTCCGGTCAAGACAGCGGTGATCGTGCTCGTCGCGAATGTGGTGCTCAATTTCGCGCTGATCCCACCCTTTGGCATCTACGGTCTCGCCATGGCGATTTCGGGCTGTTCCTGGCTCAATGCGATCATGCTCTACGCGATCCTCAGCCGCCGGGGCCACTTCCGCATCGAAGGCTGGCTGTGGAGCCGCATCGCCCGGCAATTGCTGGCGGGCGCGATCATGGCGGCGGCGTTGTGGGGCATGCGCATGCTGTTGCAGGACTGGTTCGCCGGATCGGTCGTCCAGCGCCTCATTGGCGTGATCGGCCTGTGTGGCGTCGGTGGTCTTGTCTATTTCGTCACCGCCTTCGTCGTTGGCGGCATCGACCGCAACGCGATCCTCGTTCTCCTCCGCAAGAAGAAAGCTGTCTGATGCGCGTCCTTTCGGGAATCCAGACCACCGGAAACCTCCACCTCGGCAATTATCTGGGCGCGATCAAGAATTGGGTGAAGATGCAAGACGAGGCCGAATGCCTCTATTTCCTCGCCGATCTCCACGCGATCTCGATCTACAACGATCCCGCCGAACTGACGCGCAACACGCGCGACATGGCGGCAGCGCTGATCGCGTCGGGCATCGACCCCAAGCGTTCGACGCTGTTCAACCAGGCGCAGGTGCCCGCGCACCCCGAACTTGCCTGGCTGCTCAACGGCACCGCACGGATCGGCTGGCTCAACCGCATGACCCAGTTCAAGGAGAAATCGGGCAAGAATCGCGACAGCGCCAGCGCCGCGCTCTACGTCTATCCCGTACTCCAGGCGGCCGACATCCTGCTCTATCAATCGACCCATGTGCCCGTGGGCGAGGATCAGCGTCAGCATCTCGAGCTGACGCGCGACATCGCGATCAAGTTCAACCAGGATTTCGGACGCGAGGTCTTCACCATCCCCGACGCCTATATTCCCAAGACCGCGGCACGGATCATGTCGCTGCGCGACGGCACCGCCAAGATGTCCAAGTCCGATCCGTCGGACATGAGCCGGATCAACCTGGCCGACGACACCGACATGATCGCGCAGAAGGTCCGCAAGGCCAAGACCGATCCCGAGCCGTTGCCCGACAATGAGGCCGCACTGGCGGAACGCCCGGAAGCCCGCAACCTGGTCAATATCTATGCCACGCTGGCCGACACGACGCCCGAGGCCGTACTCGCCGATTATGCCGGCCAGGGCTTCGGCCAGTTCAAGCCAGCGCTGGCCGATCTGATGGTTTCCGTGCTCGGCCCGATCACCGCGCGCTACAATGAATTGCGCGCCGATCCCGCTCAGCTCGACGCCTATCTTTCGCTCGGCGCGGAAAAGGCCCGGACGCTTGCCCAACCGACGCTCGATGCCGCGTATGACGCGCTAGGACTGGTCAGGGGCAGGTGAACGGACATGCGCGACATCGGCCCGGTCAGGCACGGACGAACCGTGCAACCCCATCGATGGGCTGTGCGTTCAATTGCTATTCATGCGGTTTGACATAAACGTCTACGTCACTGAAACATTGAATGGTTTCACCCCGAAGGGTCAAGGTCATGTCTATCGTCCGTAAAATCGCGTTGGCGGCTGCACCGATCGCTCTGCTTGCGCTCGGCGGCTGCGCCACCGGGCTCACCTCCAACGTCACCCGTTTCCAGCAGATGCCGGCCCCGCAGGGCCAGACTTTCGCGATCGTGGCGCGCGATCCCGTGCTGCAGGACAGCCTGGAATTCGCGCAATATGCGCGCCTCGTCGAAGCGCGGCTGGCCCAGCAGGGCTATGCCCGCGCCGAATCGCCGGCAAGCGCCAGCCTGCTGGTCAAGCTCGACTATGGCGTCGACAAGGGCCGCGAGAAGATCCGCAGTTCGCCCTTCGCCTATGGCTCGGGCTGGAATCGTGACCCCTTCTACTGGGGCCCCTATCGTCGCTGGGGCCGTGGCGGCTTCATCTACGGATTCCATGATCCGTTCCTGTTCGGCGGCTATGGCTATAACGATGTCGAGAGCTACACGGTCTATACCGCCGATCTCGACATGGTGATCGAGCGCCGCAGCGGCGAACGCGTGTTCGAAGGCGAGGCCAAGGCCCAGTCGCGCAGCGACGACCTGACCTATCTCGTCCCCAACCTCGTCGAGGCGATGTTCACGGGCTTCCCGGGCAATTCGGGCGAGACGATGCGCATCACCGTTCCGCCCCCGCCAAAGAGCTGATCGGCCCGAACATATCCCTGATCTGAAACAGGGCGCCATGCCAACCCGGCAGAACCGGGACGGCGTGGCGCCCTTTCTGTTTTCATATCGGAAGCGCGTGTCCGATCGACAGCAACCGCGGCTGCAGACTGTCCCGCAAAGCCGAGCATCATTGTGAGAGGCGAAGCGCGCACTGGCAGACGGTAAAAGGGCTGGTGATGACGCGGATTTCAGCGCCGGGCCGCGGATGTGCCCGGCGGATCGCGTCTCAGCTTTCCAGTTCGCGGATCAGCGAACGGACGTCCTTGTCGATGTCGGCATCGCTTTCGCGCAGCTTCTCGATCTGCCGGACCGCGTAGATCACCGTGGTATGGTCGCGGCCGCCGAATTTGCGTCCGATCTCGGGCAGCGAGCGCGGCGTCATCCGCTTCGCCAGATACATCGCGATCTGGCGCGGCCGCGCAACGGCACGCGCGCGCCGGGCGGAGACCATATCGTTCTGGCGTATATTGAAATGCGCACAGACCCGGCGCTGAATCTCGTCGATCGTCACCCGGCGCTGGCTGGCCTGAAGCACGTCGACCAGCACTTCCTGTGCGAAATCGACGTCGATCGGACGGCCGTTGAGCTGGCCATAGGCGACGACCCGGTTGAGCGCGCCTTCCATCTCGCGGATGTTGCTCGCGATGCGGTGCGCCAGCATCTCGATGACCTCGCCGGGAATGGCGACGCCTTCGACCGTGGCGGCCTTGCGCTGCAGGATTGCCAGCCGCAGGGCGTGATCCGCCGGCTTGATATCCGCAACCAGCCCCATCGACAGGCGAGAGAGGATGCGCCCCTCAATGCCTTCGAGCGCCTGGGGTGAGCGATCGGCGCCGATCACCAGCCGACGGCCGCTCGTCATGATCTCATTGACGGTGTGGAGGAACTCCTCCTGCGTCGATCCCTTGCCGGCGATGAACTGGATATCGTCGATCATCAGCAGGTCCGCAGACCGGAGTCGCGCCTTGAACGCCAGCGTGTCCTTGGCGCGCATCGCCGAGACGAACTCGACCATGAACTTCTCGGCGGACATGTAGAGCACGTTTGCCTGAGGGTTATGGCGGCGAAACGCATGGCCGATCGCATGCATCAGGTGGGTCTTGCCCTGCCCGGTCCCACCATGGATGAAGAGCGGATTGAACAGGACCGCGCCACCTTCGCCGAGCGTACGTGCCGCATTCGCGGCAAGCGCGTTGGCATCTCCCGACACGAAATTCTCGAAGGTGAAGCGCGGATCGAGCAGAGAGCCCGCAACGGTCGGCGCAAGAGCCTCGGGCACAGCCTCCGGCTCGGCCTGATCACTGCCCTCACCCGCTTCGGCCGACATCGCATAGACTGGCCGCGACTCGCCGTCGTCGGCGACGATCTCGACGCTCCGGACGCCGCACCCGACCGCGCGCCAGGCAAGCGTCAGCCGCTCCGCAAAATGCGACTCGACCCAGCGGGCCATGAAGGCAGAGGGCAGCACGAGTTCGACCGTGGCGTCGGCGGCGCGGAAGCGGCCAAGACCGATCGGCTTCAGCCAATGGTCGAACGTCCGCACGCCGCAGTCCCGGCGAAGGCCTGTACGGACAGCTTCCCACGCCTGAGTCAGCGTCGCGCTCTCCATCGCCAGTCCATCACCCCCCAACACCATTATGTCTAAGCCCTAACCCTTTCCTGCAGGTCGCCCCGCTTGTTCACCCGCACAGCGATCCCACGGCCGGAACGACTGGTCGCGGCGCGGAGAACGCTGAGGTGTGCTGCTCCGGCAACCGATTCGATTGCCGGCAAGAGGGGTTTTGTGAGACGGACTCGGTCCGGGATCAAGGCCGTGAATGTCAAAAATTTGAAATAAACACGCTTGACGGCGGAAATCCGACATCTCTCAGATATCGTTGATTTTCAACAGCTTAATAAAAGTTGCCGAATCGTAACTACCGCGAATCGCGGGAAAAGCTGGCATGACAATCGCGTGACAGAAAAATGAAAAAAGCCCGCCGGCATCGCTGCCGGCGGGCTTCCGAACCCTGAAAGCGAAAACGACTCAGCCGAGAGCGGCGACTCGCTTCGTCAGACGCGCGAACTTGCGCGACGCGGTGTTCTTGTGAAGCACGCCCTTGGCAACGCCGCGAGCCAGCTCGGGCTGCGCAGCGGCGAGCGCGTTGGCTGCATCTGCCTTGACGCCGGATTCGAGCGCAGCTTCCACTTTCTTGATGAAAGTACGGATGCGACCGATGCGGTTGCCGTTGACCTCAGCGCGACGATCGTTGCGGCGGATGCGCTTTTTTGCCTGCGGCGTGTTCGCCATTTTGTGATGCCTCTGCTTCTCGAAAAAACAAGGCGCGGGGTTGCCCGCGCCCGGAAAGCGGCTCCCTTAGTCAGGTTTCCGCAAATCGTCAACCGCTCAGCGCTGGCATTTCGCGCAGAAAAAGGTCGATCGTCCACTGTCGACGCGACGCTCTACCGGCTTGCCGCATGTGGGGCAATCCAGTCCCTCGCGCCCATAAACGCGCCATTGCTTGAAGAAATAGCCAAGCTCGCCATCGGGCCGCACAAAATCCCGCAATGTCGATCCGCCGGCCTCGATCGCGGACGCCAGCACCGCCTTGATCGCGGCGACCAGCGGATCGAGTCGTTTGCGCGTGATCCGCCCTCCGGGCGTGACCGGCGAGATTCCGGCGATGTGCAGCGCCTCGCACACATAGATGTTGCCGAGACCAGCAACGACTCGCTGATCGAGCAGCAGTGCCTTGACCGGCGCGATCCGATTCTCGAACGCATCGGCCAGATGTGCAGCGTCGAACACATCATCCAGCGGCTCCGGCCCCAGCGCCGCGAACGGCGCGAACACCGAAAGCGCCGCGGTCTCGACCAGATCGAGCGAACCGAATCGTCGCGGATCGTTGAGCGCCAACCTGCGCCCGCCTGCGGTCTCGATCACCAGATGGTCGTGGGTTCCGATCTCTTCCGGATCGACGCGCCACCGCCCCGACATGCCCAGATGGAAGATCAGCGTATCGCCTCGGTCGGTGTCGATCAGCCCGTATTTGGCGCGCCGCCCAAGCCCCGTCACGCGCGCACCGGTCAGCCGCTGACGAAGGTCGGGCGGGATCGCGCGGCGCAGATCCGCACGGCGGGGCTCGACACGCGTCAGCTCCGCGCCGTCCAGCACGGAGCGGAGGCCGCGGACAGTGGTCTCGACTTCTGGAAGCTCTGGCATCGCCCTCGCTTAACAGCCTTTGCCCCACCAACAAGTCTTAGCTAGAGGATGGCCCATGACCGACACCGTCTCCTTCGGCTATGAGGATATCGCCCCCGACGAAAAGACCGCGCGTGTCCGCGGCGTCTTTTCGAGCGTCGCCTCCAGCTACGACATCATGAACGACGCCATGTCCGGCGGCATGCACCGGCTGTGGAAGGATCGCTTCGTCCGCCGCGTGAAACCCCGCGCCGGCGAGCGCATCCTCGATGTCGCGGGCGGTACCGGCGATATCGCGTTCCGCATGGCGCCGTCCGGCGCCGACATCACCGTGTCGGACATCAATCCGGAAATGCTGGCCGTCGGCATGGAACGCGCGGCCAAGCGCGGCATCGAAGGGCTGATCTGGCAGGAGGAGAATGCCGAGCAGTTGAGCTTCGCGGATTCGAGCTTCGACGCCTATACCATCGCCTTCGGCATCCGGAACGTGACCCGGATCCAGCAGGCGCTGGGCGATGCGCATCGCGTGCTCAAGCGCGGCGGGCGATTCTTCTGCCTGGAATTCTCGACGACACTCTGGCCCGGCTTCGCCGAAATCTACGATGCCTATTCGCACAAGCTCGTCCCCAAGCTCGGCAAGGCGCTGGCGAAGGACGAAGACAGCTATCGCTACCTGATCGAATCGATCCGCCGCTTTCCCGATATGAAGACATTCGAGGGCATGATCGCCAAGGCCGGCTTCGTGCAGACGCGTGTCGAGCCGCTGCTCGGCGGGCTGGTCGCCATTCATAGCGGCTGGAAGATTTGACCCATCCCATCGTCCATTCCTGGCGCCTCTGGAAATGGGGGCGCACACTGGCGCGCCACGGCGCGCTGACGGGTATCGAGCACGATGCGCTGACACCGCCGCGCGTGCGCTGGCTCATCCGCTTCCTTCGCCTGGGCACGCGCGTGCCGAAACAGCCGCGCTATGCCGATGCATTCCAGGCGATCGGCCCGGCCGCGATCAAGCTCGGCCAGTCGCTCGCGACCCGCCCCGACCTGGTCGGCGAGGTCGCCGCCAACGACCTGTTCCGCCTTCAGGATGCGCTGCCCCCTGCCCCGTTCGAGCAGATCCGGGCCAGCATCGAGACCGCGCTGGGGAAGCCGATCGAGACGCTGTTCCAGTCGATCGACCCCGATCCCGTCGGCGCGGCATCGATCGCCCAGGTCCACAAGGCCATCACCACCGATGGCCGCGTCGTGGCGGTCAAGGTGTTGCGCCCCGGCATCGAGGATGATTTCGCCGCCGCGATCGAGACTTATGAATGGGCGGCCGCGCAGGCCGAGGCATTCGGCGGCGAGATCGCACGGCTGCGCCCGCGGCTCGTCATCGCCACCTTCCGCCAATGGACGTTGCGCGAACTCGACCTGCGGCGCGAAGCGGCCTCCGCTTCCGAACTGTCCGAGGCGATGGCGGCCGAACCGGGCTATCATATCCCGGCGATCGACTGGCAGCGTACCGCGCGCCGCGTGATGACGCTGGAATGGCTCGACGGCATCAAGCTGTCCAAGCGCGACGCGCTGATCGAGGCCGGCCATGATCCCGCGGTGCTGGCCGCGCGCCTCGTCCGGGCCTTTCTGCGCCAGGCGATCGCCGAAGGTTTCTTCCACGCCGATCTCCATCAGGGCAATCTGTTCGCGCTGCCCAATGGCGATCTCGCCGCGATCGATTTCGGCATCATGGGGCGGATCAACCGCCAGGCGCGGATGTGGCTCGCCGAGATCCTCTATGGCCTGCTGACCGGCAATTACCGCCGCGTCGCGGAGATCCATTTCGAAGCGGGCTATGTGCCGCCGCACCACAATGTCGACGAATTCACCACGGCATTGCGCGCGGTGGGGGAACCGATTCGTGGCCTGCCGGTCAAGGATGTGTCGATCGGGCAGATGCTCGACGGGCTGTTCGCGATCACGCGCGATTTCGACATGCAGACCCAGCCGCATCTGCTGCTGCTCCAGAAGACGATGGTGATGGTCGAGGGTGTCGCACAGACGCTCGATCCCGACATCAACATGTGGGACGTGTCCGGCCCGTTCGTGAAGGAATGGCTGCGCACCGAATTGGGCCCTGAGGCGCAGATCGCCGACCGGCTGATTCTGGACTTCCGCACGCTGCGCGGCCTGCCCGACCTGATCCGCCGGATCGAAGCGCAATATCCCAAGCCCGGCGCGGCGCCCCCGCCCCCACCGCTGCGCGAGGTTGAAGTGATCCGCATCGGCGGCGGCTGGCGCTACGCGGCCACCGCAATCCTCGCGGCCGGGCTGGGCGCGGCCGCGATGGCGCTTTTCGGCTGAGACATTTTTCCGATCGATGCTGCACGATTGACTCGCGCAATCATGCGCATACATTATGCGCATTCATCTGGAGAAACTCATGCGCAGATCCGCAGCTCAGAAGCGCGCGACAAATGTCTCCATCGACGCCGAACTGATCGACGAGGCCAAGCGGCTGAACGTCAACATCTCCCAGGCCTGCGAGCGCGGGCTAGAGGAGCAGGTCGCGAAGTCGCGCGCGGAAGCCTGGCTCGAGGCGAATCGCGAGGCGATCGAATCCTCCAATGCCTATGTGGAAAAGCACGGGTTGCCACTCGAACGCTATCGCCTGTTCTGATGGCCCGCTTCGACGTTCATCGTTCCCCAGGCGCTTCAGGCTTCCTGCTGGATTGCCAGGCCGATGTCCTGAGTGGCCTCAATACCCGCTTCGTCGTCCCGCTGCTCCCACCGGAGATCGCTCCGCTTGCGGGCGAACGGCTCAATCCGAGTTTCACGGTGGCCGGCGAGACCGTTATCATGGTCACGCAATTCGCATCCTCCGTCCCGTTGCGCGATCTCGGCTCACACGTCGAATCCTTGGCCAGTGAGCAGCCAGCGATCATGAATGCGATCGACATGCTGCTGACCGGCTATTGATGCCGCACCGCTCATCCGATCTCGACAGCCGCGCAGTCGCGGGGCATGAGTGCCGACGATGACCGCTCGGCGCATCCTTCTTATCGTTGGCGGCGGAATCGCGGCCTACAAGGCCTGCGAGCTGATCCGCCTGATCCGCAAGGCCGGCATGTCCGTGCGCTGCGTGCTGACCGAGGGCGGCGCGCATTTCGTAACGCCGATGACGCTGGCGGCACTCTCCGAACAACCCGTCCACACCAATCTCTTCGACCTCAAGGACGAGGCCGAGATGGGTCATATCCAATTGAGCCGCCAGGCCGACCTGATCGTGATCGCGCCCGCGACCGCCGATCTTCTCGCCAAGATGGCGGCGGGCATTTCCGACAGCCTTGCCACCACGCTGCTGCTCGCGACCGACAAGCCAGTGCTCGCGGTTCCGGCGATGAACGTCCGCATGTGGCAGCATGCCGCCACGCGCCGCAATGTGACGCAGTTGCGCGCGGACGGCGTGACGATCATCGAACCCGACGAAGGCCCGATGGCGTGCGGCGAGTACGGCCCAGGCCGCCTGCCCGATCCGCAGGCGATCATGGGCGCGATCCAGGCGCATTTTTCACGGAGCGACGCGCTTGCCGGCCGTCATATCCTCGTCACGGCGGGGCCGACGCATGAGCCGATCGACCCGGTCCGCTACATCGCCAACCGCTCGTCGGGGAAACAGGGCTTCGCCATCGCCGGTGCGCTCGCTGCTCTGGGCGCGCGCGTGACTTTGGTCGCAGGTCCGGTCACATTGCCGACGCCGCCGGGCGTGACACGCGTCGATGTCGAGACCGCGCGCGAGATGGCGGTGGCGGTCGATGCCGCGCTGCCCGCCGACGCCGCGGTGATGGTCGCCGCAGTGGCGGACTGGCACACCGAGGCGAGCCCGGAAAAGATCAAGAAGACCGGTGACGGCACGCCACCGACGCTGCGTTTCACCGAGAATCCCGACATATTGGCGACGCTTGCCGCCTCCCCCGCCCGCCCCCGCCTCGTCATCGGCTTCGCGGCGGAGACCGAGAAGCTGATCGAGCACGCAACCGCCAAGCGCGCGCGCAAAAAGGCCGACTGGATCGTCGCCAACGACGTGTCGGTCGATGTGATGGGCGGCGAGCGCAACAGCGTCCATATCGTCACCGCCGACGGCGTCGAAAGCTGGGAGACATTGCCCAAACAGGCGGTCGCCGATCGTCTGGCCGCGCGGATCGCCCAGGCGCTGGCATGAACCGCGACCTGTTGCTGCTGCGTCCGCTTGCCGCGCTCAGCGACCTAGCCCTGCTCATGGCGCGGCTGCTCACCGGCAGCTTCCTGATCCATGGCGTGCTCGACAATATCGCCAGCCGCGAGCGTATGGCCGAATTCGCCGGCTTCCTTGCCGCCAATGGCTTCGCCGCGCCTGACGTCATGGCGCCACTGTCGGTCTGGGCGCAGCTTGCGATCGGCATCGCGCTGATCCTGGGCCTGCTGACACGCTGGGCCGGGCTGCTGCTGGCCTTTAATTTCACGGTCGGCGTGGTGATGGTCCACCTGGCGCAGAGCTTCCGCGAGATCTGGCCCGCCGCGGTGCTGATCGCGCTCGGCCTGCTCTTCGCGACGCTCGGCGCCGGCCGTATCGCACTCGATCGATTGCTCGAAAGGAAATCATGACCATTACGATCGCGCTGAAGCGCCTGCCCCATGGCGAGGGCCTGCCCGTTCCTGCCTATGCGACCGAGCATGCCGCGGGCATGGACGTGGTCTCGGCCGAAGACGTGATCCTGCCCCCCGGCGGCCGCCATGCCGTCGCCACCGGCTTCGCCATGGCGATCCCGGCGGGTTATGAAGTGCAGGTGCGGCCACGCTCGGGCCTGGCGCTCAAGCACGGCATCTCGCTGCCCAATACCCCCGGCACGATCGACGCCGATTATCGCGGCGAATTGAAGATCATCATGATCAACCTGGGCACCGAGGCCTTCGCGATCGCACGCGGCGACCGCATCGCGCAGCTCGTCGCCGCGCCGGTCCAGCCCGCGATCTTCGCCGAAGTCGAGTCGCTCGACGAGACCGTACGCGGCGCCGGCGGCTTCGGTTCGACCGGAATACGCGGCTGACCGCCATGAACCTGTCCGACGAGGAGCTGGACCGCTACGCCCGCCACATCGTGCTCAAGCAGGTCGGGGGCACCGGTCAGGGCTTGCTCAAACAGGCGCGTGTCACCGTGGTCGGCGCGGGCGGAATCGGCTGTCCGGCGATCCAGTATCTCGCGGCGGCCGGGGTCGGCGCACTGACCATCATCGACGACGACCGGGTGAGCCTGGCCAATCTCCAACGCCAGACCTTGTTCACGACGGGCGATGTCGGCGCGCTGAAGGCCGAGCGCGCGGCCGATGCGGTCCGCGCACTCAATCCGCATGTCGAGGCGATTGCGAAAGTGGCGCGTATCACCGCCGCCAATGTCGGCGAACTGATCGCGGCAACCGATCTCGTGCTCGACGGATGCGACAATTTCGCGACGCGACTGGTGGTCTCCGATCATTGCACGCGTGCGTACATCCCGCTGGTTTCGGCAGCGATCGGCCAGTTCCAGGGGCAGATCGGCACGTTTCGCGGCTGGGAGGCGGACAAGCCCTGTTATCGCTGCTTCGTGGGCGATGCGCATGATCCCGACGATTGCGACAGCTGCGCCGAACAGGGTGTGCTCGGCGCGATGGCCGGGATGATGGGCAGCTTCGCCGCGATGGAAGCGATCCGTCATGTCACCGATTTCGGGCCCGATGCCGCAGGCAAGCTCCATATCTTCGATGGAATCACACCGATGATGCGGACGATCAAATTGCCCAAGGACCCGGCCTGCCGCACCTGTTCGACATGACCATGCTTGTCCGGAGATGCACGCACGCCGATCTGGACGATCTGATCGCGCTTCGCGAGGCGCTGTGGCCGTTCCTGAAGGACGAGCCCGACGACACCGAAGCGGCAGAGATGCTGTCGCGCGAGGATTTGGCGATCTTTCTCGTGATCGATGGGACCGGCGCCGCGATCGGCTTCGCCGAAGTCTCGCTGCGGCGCGATTATGTGAATGGCTGCGAGACATCGCCGGTCGGCTTTCTCGAAGGCATTTATGTCGATCCCGCCCACCGGCTGACGGGCGTCGCACGAGCGCTTTGCGACGCGGCGCAAGGCTGGGCGGCGGCGCAGGGCTGTACCGAGTTCGCATCCGATGCGCTGCTCGACAACGAGGCCAGCCATGCCATGCACGACGCGCTCGGCTTCGAGGAAACCGAACGCGTCGTTTACTTCCGCAAGACGTTGCCGGCGCAGTAAACGCCGGCCTCGCTGCTACTCGGCCTTCGCCTTCTTGGCAGGCGCCTTTTTCTTCGCCGGCGCCTTCTTGGCCGCGGGCTTCTTCTTGGCCTTGCCCTTGGCTGGAGCCGCCGCCGCGCGCGTATCGATCAGCTGTGCGGCTTCCTCCAGCGTCAGCGCATCCTTGTCGATCGTCTTGGGCAAGGTCGCATTGGTGGTGCCGTCGGTGACATAGGGCCCGAACCGGCCCTCCATCAGCTTGATCTCGAGCTCGGTGCGCGGATGCGCGCCGAGCACACGCAAAGGCTCACGCGAGCCACGCTGCGGACGCCCGCCGCCCGCCGCCGCCTCGGCCAGTT
This sequence comes from Sphingobium sp. FW305-3-2-15-F-TSA7, assembly GCF_058787155.1. NCBI lineage: Bacteria > Pseudomonadati > Pseudomonadota > Alphaproteobacteria > Sphingomonadales > Sphingobiaceae > Sphingobium > Sphingobium sp. FW305-3-2-15-F-TSA7. The sequence goes on from NZ_JBYSZM010000034.1 coordinate 36,530, forward strand.
TCACAACCGCGGCGTTCATGCCCGTTTCGAACACTTCGGCAGTCGAGGTCAGCCGCGCATATTTCCCATCATGTGCGAGATATGGCCCATAACGCCCTATGCTTGCTGTGATCGGCTTGGCGGTCTCCGGATGGTCACCGACCGTGCGCGGCAATGAGAGCAGCCGCACCGCCCAGTCGAAATCGAGCTCGACATCCTTGGGGATCGACGCGCGCTTGGCTTCCTTGCCGTCGCCGAGCTGGACATAGGGGCCGAACCGGCCCGAGCGCTTGGAGACTTCGAGGCCAGTCTCCGGATCGCTGCCCAGCACTTCGGGTCCGGTATCGCCGCCCTGGTCGCCGCTGCCCCCCGCCTGCGCGAAGCGGCGGGTGTATTTGCATTCGGGATAGTTGGAGCAGGCGATGAACGCGCCGAAGCGGCCGCCACGCAAGGACAGCTTGCCTTCGCCGCAATTGGGGCAGAGCCGCGGATCGCTGCCATCCTCCTTATCGGGGAACAGCAAGGGCGCAAGGAACTGGTCGAGCGCCGCGGTGATGTCCGACGGCTTCTGTTCCATCACCTCGGCGGTGCGCGGCTTGAAATCGCGCCAGAATGCTTCGAGCACTTTCTGCCACTGCGCGCGGCCGCCCGAAATATCGTCGAGCTCGTCCTCGAGCCCGGCGGTATAATCATAACTCACATAGCGTTCGAAAAAGCGTTCGAGGAACGCCGTCACCAGCCGCCCGCTTTCCTCCGCGAAGAAGCGGTTCTTTTCCACCCGGACGTAGGAACGGTCCTTAAGCGTCTGCAGAGTCGACGCATAAGTAGACGGCCGGCCGATCCCCAGCTCTTCCATCTTCTTGACCAGGCTCGCTTCCGAATAGCGCGGCGGCGGCTGGGTGAAATGCTGTTCGGCATGGACCGCCTTCTTGGCCGGCGCATCGCCTTCGGACATGCGCGGCAGACGACGCGAATCCTCGTCGCCCTCATCGTCGCGGCCTTCCTCATACAGCGCGAGATAGCCGGGAAAGAGCACGACCTGCCCGGTCGCCCGCAGACCGGTCTGGCCGGTGCCGTCGGTGAGTTCGACGGTCGTGCGCTCCAGCCGCGCCGAGGCCATCTGGCTCGCCAGTGCCCGCTTCCAGATCAGGTCGTAAAGCCGGGCATGATCGCCCGAACCGAGCTTGTCCTTGGAGAAATCGGTCGGACGGATCGCTTCGTGGGCTTCCTGCGCGTTCTTAGCCTTGGCGGTATATTGGCGCGGCTTGTCGGGCACATAACTGCCGTCATACCGGTTGGCGATGGCGCCGCGTGCCGCGGAGATGGCACTGCCGTCCATCTGGACGCCGTCGGTCCGCATATAGGTGATCGCGCCATCCTCGTAGAGATTCTGCGCCACCCGCATGGTGTGGCTGGCGGAGAAGCCCAATTTGCGCGCCGCTTCCTGCTGCAGCGTCGAGGTGGTGAAGGGTGGCGGCGGATTGCGCGTGAGCGGCTTGGTCTCGACCGAGGCGGCACTGAACCGGCCCGATTCGACAGCCGCCTTGGCGGCCTCCGCGTCGCCCTGGTTGCCCAGCGTCAGCCGGTCGACCTTGTCACCCTTCCAGCGCGAGAGCCGCGCGACGAAGGACTGGCCGTCCTGCTCCATATCGGCAGTGACCGACCAATATTCCTGCGGGCGGAACAGTTCGATCTCCCGCTCGCGATCGACGACGAGCCGGAGCGCGACCGATTGCACGCGCCCCGCGGACTTGGCGCCGGGCAGCTTGCGCCACAACACCGGCGAGAGCGTGAAGCCGACCAGATAGTCGAGCGCGCGCCGGGCGCGATACGCATCGATCAGATCCTCGTCGAGTGCACGCGGCGCCTTCATCGCTTCGGTCACCGCCGCCTTGGTGATCGCGTTGAAGGTCACGCGCTCGACCTCCCTTGGCAGCGCCCTTTTCTGCCGCAGCACTTCCTGGACATGCCAGGAGATCGCCTCACCCTCGCGATCGGGGTCGGTCGCGAGGATCAGGCGATCGGCCTTCTTCGCCTCATCGGTGATCGCCTTGAGCTGCTTGCCCTTGTCGGCGTAATTCTCCCACTCCATCGCGAAGTCGGCATCGGGATCGACCGAGCCGTCCTTGGCGGGAAGGTCGCGAATGTGACCATAGGATGCGAGCACGCGAAAATCGCTGCCCAGATACTTCTCGATGGTTTTCGCCTTGGCGGGGGATTCGACGATGACAAGCTGCATGATGATCCTGATTCCACTCTCTACGCGTACGCGCGAGGGTGGGAAGCCTCAGGCGGTGCCGTCAAGCGCTTCCGTTCATCGCAGACTCGCCAGCCGCCCGACCAGCACCTCATTGGCATCGAACACCGCCTGTTTCGCGCCGGGAACATAAGTGCCGGGCCGCGCGGTGAAGGTGAATTTCTTCGAGCTGTTGGTGCCCACACCACCAAGCAGCCCGATCGCATTGCCGATGGCGTTGGATGTCTTCTCACCACCCGACATGGAATCCCGCTTGTCGAAGAAATCGCCGCCCACCGCGACGGGATCGGCCAGCGCCAAGGTCGCCGACTGGTAGTTCGGTCCGACCACGGTCAGTTTGGACTGATCGGGCAACAGCGCCAGGCTGCCCTTCACGCTCACCGCGGAAGACGACCGGAACCAGCCGCCATATTCGTCGCTATCGGCGAAATCGACATAGTAGATCGCGTTGACCACGTTGACGCCGGTTTCCTTGGCATAAGTGGTGGCGCCGTTCATGACCTGGGTGCCGCTCATGATCAGGCCCATCGCGCCGAAGCCGCTTGCCACGACATCGCCGGTGACGAGCTTGAGCGGCGCGGTCTGCGATGCGCTGACGAAGAGCACGTTCGCATTGTCGTCACGCCCCGTCCGCGTCGTCATTTCCTTGTTCCCGGGCTCGCCCTTCGCCTTGGCATAGGCAGGGTGCGCCGCGAGCGTGGCGCGATCGACGACCTCGAAGCCCGCCGCAACCAGTTTCGCCGCCAGATCGGCATGTGCCGCGTCCGCGATATCCTGCAGATCGGCCTGACTATAGCCGGCAAGCGTGCTGCGCACCGTCGAACGCCCGCCAAAGCCGCCGCCCATCAGGCCGCCGCCCGCCTTGGTCGAATCCTTGCGTTCGATCAGAAAGCCGACGGTGAACTGGCCGATGACGACCCGCTGCGTCCCCTTCACATTCTTGGCGGACGTCACCTTGACCGGATCCTTCGCCTTGGCGGCAAGCGCGGCGACGGGCATGGCAACCAGCACGAATACAGGCAGCAGTTTCGAGATGATATGAAAGGGCACGGCAATTTCCCCCGGAGGATTGCGCGACCCGGCGCGATGCTTAACGCCTTTTCAACCGAGATTCAAAGCACAAAGCATGGCCCGGCTTGCGGCGAGCGCATGATCGGCTTCAGGCCCCCCCCAGGCTGACCCTACCACCGGCATGCCGTTCGATCCGGCCGGCGAGTTCCAGTTCGAGCAGCACGGTCTGGACCGTGGCAGGCGATGTGCCCGACTGGCGGATGAGTTCGTCGACCGGCACCGGCGCATGGCCGAGCAGCGAGACGATCCGCGACCGGTCGCGATCCGCCACATCAGCATCGGCCGGCGGCGGCGCATAGGCTTCGCCCGGCTGGGCGAGGCGCATGCTGCCGATCGGGGTGATCGCCTCGATCACGTCGGCCGCCGACTGGATGAGCGTGGCACCCTCGCGGATCAGTCCGTTGCAGCCCTGCGCACGCGGATCGAGCGGCGATCCGGGCACCGCCATCACTTCGCGTCCGGCTTCGTTCGCAAGCCGTGCGGTGATCAGCGATCCCGAACGCGGTGCGGCCTCAACCACCACCGTGCCGAGCGCCATGCCGGCGATGATCCGGTTGCGGCTGGGGAAATGCCGCGCCAGCGGTTCGCGCCCCGGCGGCTGTTCGGCGATCAGCAGGCCGCGGCGCGCAATCTCCTCCTGCAGGCCCACATTCTCCGGCGGAAAGGCGATGTCGATTCCGCTCGCGATCACCGCGGCGGTTCCCGCATCGATCGAACCTTGATGCGCGGCAGTGTCGATTCCCCGCGCAAGACCGGAGACCACCAGCACACCGGCATCGCTCAACCCCTGGGCGAGTTGGCGCGCGAAGCGGCAGGCGGCGGCCGATGCGTTACGCGCGCCAACGATCGCCACAGTCCGCCGCGCGACCAGTGCGGGATCGCCGCGCACGATCAGCGCGGGCGGCGCGGTCTCGATCTCCCCCAGCAGCGGCGGATAAGGCGGCTGGCCGAGGAACAGATATTGTGCGCCCAGCCGCTCGACCGTGCGCATCTCCTGCTCGATCTCGGCCTGGCCGGCGATGCGCGGCGGACGCCCGCCGCCACGCGCGGCGAGATCGGGCAGCGCATCGAGCGCCGCCTGGGGCGTCCCGAAGCGTGCAAGCAGATGGCGATAGGTGACCGGTCCGATCTGGCCCGACCGGATCAGCCGGAGGCGCGCAAACCGGTCGTCGGCACGATCCGCGCCATCGGCTGCCATGTCAGGCGCGCCCGATCCTCGGCTCGGTCCCGGCCAGCAGCCGCTCGATATTGCCGCGATGCTTCCACAGCACGATCAGCGACAGCGCGAGGAAGAGCACGACCAGATCGAAACGCCCGAGCACCGCCGCGGTGACGGGCAAGAGGATTGCGGCGGACATGCCGCCGAGCGACGAGATGCGCGTCACGGCGATCGTCCCGATCCAGACCAGCGCGAAGACCAAAGCGTAGACTATGCTGCCCGTCAGCACGCTGAAGGCAAGCGCGATGCCGAACAATGTGGCGACGCCCTTGCCGCCGCGAAAGCGCAGCCAGACGGGGTAGACATGGCCGAGGAACGCGCCGACTGCCGCGAGCACCGCGAAATCGGGGCTGATGAAGGCGGCGATCAGCACCGCGGCAGCCCCCTTCGCCATGTCGAGCAGCAGGGTGAGTGCCGCCAGCCATTTGCGCCCGGTGCGCAGCACGTTGGTGGCGCCGATATTGCCCGATCCGATCGCGCGCAGATCGCCGGCACCGGCGATCCGGGTGAGGATCAGCCCGAAGGGAATCGAACCCATCAGATATCCGAGCAGCAACGCGGCTGCGGGTCCGATCCAGATGCTGAAGTCCAAATCCCGCCCCTTTCGCCCATAACATAGTGGATTGTGGCGTTGCCGCAATAAAGCCGATCAAGAGACAGGTCCATGACCACGGTGATCGATCCGCGCTTGCGCAAACCCGCGACCGGCCGGCTTCCACCGCTGTGCGCATGGTTCTAGAGGGGCGGTCATGGTCGATATGCGCCCCATCCTCTTCTTCGATTCGGGCGTGGGCGGTCTTTCCGTGCTCGCGCCCGCCCGCGCCCTGCTGGCCAGGGCGCCCTTCATCTATGTCGCTGACAATGGCGGTTTTCCCTATGGAACGCGCAGCGAAGCCGAAATCGCCGCGCGGGTGCCCGCGTTGCTCGGGCGCCTTGCCGAGCGCTACCGTCCGCGGCTGATCGTCATCGCCTGCAATACCGCATCGACAATCGCGCTTGCCCATGTCCGCTCGGCGCTCGACGTGCCGATCGTCGGCACGGTTCCGGCGATCAAACCCGCCGCCTTGCTGTCGAAGACCCGTGCGATCGGGGTGCTCGGCACCGATGCGACGATCCGCCAGCCCTATGTCGACCGGCTCGCCGCCGAGTTCGCGGCGGACTGCGCGGTCTTTCGCCACGGCTCCGCGGAACTGGTCACCGCCGCCGAGGCCAAATTGCGCGGCGGCACGCCCGACCCGGCCATCTTCGCGCGCGCCATTGCCGGGCTGACCGGACAACCGGGCGGCAGTGCCATCGACACGATCGTGCTCGCCTGTACCCATTTTCCGCTGGTCGAGGACGAGCTGGCTGCAGCCTCCCCTCACCCGATCGCCTTTGTCGATGGCGGCGAAGGCATTGCCCGGCGCATCGCCCATCTGACAGCTGGGCAGGATTGGCCCGATACGACGCCCGAAGGCGTGATGGTCTTCACTACCGCCGACTCCGCCAATGCCGCACTTGCCCCCGCATTGGCGCGATATGGGCTTATCCGCGTCGAGACGCTTTGACTAAGGTCTGGTTGACTGGGGCCTGGCCCTGGGACAATTTGACCGGGGCATTTACGTATGTTGCGAGCCGTTCTCGCTGGCCATAGCCGCATCGCGACGTTAAAGGCGGACCCGAGAGGCGGGCGCAGCGTCATCATTGGCTGAGGGGCCGGGACATTGGATTATCAGCGCGTTTTTACCCAGGCGATCGATCGGCTTCATGCCGAAGGGCGCTATCGCGTGTTCATCGACATCCTGCGCAACAAGGGCACGTTCCCCAATGCGCGCTGTTTCGCGGGCCATAACGGACCCAAGCCGATCACGGTCTGGTGCTCGAACGACTATCTCGCCATGGGCCAGCATCCCAAGGTGATCGCTGCGATGGAGGAAGCGCTCCACGACGTCGGCGCCGGATCGGGCGGCACGCGCAATATCGGCGGCAACACCCATTATCACATCGATCTCGAATATGAGCTTGCCGATCTGCACGGCAAGGAAGGCGCGCTGCTCTTCACGTCGGGCTATGTCTCGAACGAAGCGACATTGGCGACGCTCGGCAAATTGCTGCCCGGCTGCGTGATCTTCTCCGACGAGCTCAACCACGCCTCGATGATCGCGGGCATCCGCAACTCGGGCTGCGAAAAGCGCGTCTTCCGTCACAACGACCTCGAGCATCTCGAAGAATTGCTGGCGGCCGAGGACGAGGACACGCCCAAGCTGATCGCGTTCGAGAGCGTCTATTCGATGGACGGCGACGTCGCCCCGCTCCACGCAATCTGCGATCTCGCCGACAAATACAACGCGTTGACCTATCTCGACGAAGTCCATGCTGTCGGCATGTACGGTGTGCGCGGCGGCGGCATTTCCGAGCGCGACGACGCCGCGCACCGCATCACCATCATCGAAGGCACGCTGGGCAAGGCGTTCGGCGTGATGGGCGGCTATATCGCCGCCGACAAGATGATCGTCGACGTGATCCGCAGCTATGCGCCCGGCTTCATCTTCACCACCTCGCTTTCGCCCGTGCTCGTCGCCGGCGTACTCGCGGCGGTGCGCCACCTCAAGGCATCGAGCGTCGAGCGTGACGGCCAGCAGGCTGCGGCCGCGCAGTTGAAGGCGATGTTCGCCGAGGCCGGGCTGCCGGTGATGCCGTCGACGACGCATATCGTGCCGCTGATGGTCGGCGATCCCGTCCGCGCCAAGAAGATCAGCGATATCCTGCTCGCTGAATATGGCGTCTATGTGCAGCCGATCAATTATCCGACCGTGCCGCGCGGCACGGAGCGGTTGCGCTTCACCCCCGGCCCCGCGCACGACGAATCGATGATGCGCGACCTGACCAAGGCGCTGGTCGAGATCTGGGACCGGCTGGAGATGCGCAAAGCCGCCTAGGGCTGATGGCGCGTCACACCTCGGTACAAAGTTCACCGTCATTCCAGCAAAAGCTGGAATGACGGAGCGGAAGACGAATTAGCGTCTACAGATATCGCACCACCGCACGCGCCACATCGGCAAGCGCGCCGTGCCGTGCAGCCTGAGCAGCCTTGCTCTCCGCCAGATAGGCCGTGACCAGCACGGGCTTGCGCGCTGGCGGCCACAGGATCGCGACGTCGTTGGTCACGCCGTTTTCGCTCGCACCGGTCTTGTCGCCGACGCGCCAATCCGCCGGCAGCCCTGCGCGTATCCGCGTATCGCCCGTCTTGTTGGCGATCAGCCATTGCGTGACCTGTTCGCGCGATGCCGGCGCCAGCGCCTTGCCGGTCAGCACGGCACGCATCGACTGCAGCATCGCTTCCGGTGTGGTGGTGTCGCGCGGATCGCCCGGAATGGCCTCGCTCATCATCGGCTCGTTCCGGTCGAGCCGGGTGGCCGCGTCGCCCAGGCTGCGCAGGAAAGCGTTGAAGCCGGCAAGCCCGCCGACCGAAGGCAGCAACAGATTGGCCGCAGCATTGTCGCTGAGCGTGACTGTCGCCTCGCAGAGTTCGGCGACGGTGAGCGTGCCGCCGAAGCGTTTCTCGACCGCAGGCGAGTTGGGTACAAAATCGCTCTTGGCGATCGCCACGGGGCGATCGAGCCGCTCCTTGCCCTGTTCGACCCGCCGGAGCACGGCGGCCGCGAGCAGGAATTTGAAAGTGCTGCACATCGGAAACCGCTCGGCGCCGCGCCATGCGAACCAATAGCCGCTGCCCGTATCGAGAATCGCGACGCCCAGCCGCCCGCCGACGCCGGCCTCGATCCTTTTCATCTGCGCCGACAGCGCCTCGTTGAGCCCCGGATCGCGCCCGAGCGCGCGTACGAGTTGCGGCGTCAGCGCGGCCCCGACCGTCGCTGCCCCAAATCCGATCAATACATCCCGCCGTCCGATCATCGCTTACCTCCATCAATATCGACGGAAATTAGCGCTTGGAGCGCCACTCACAATCGATCATATCTCGGACGAGCCATAAGTTTTTCTGGGATCTAGGATGGATCGACCGCATTTACCGCTCAACGCGCTGCGCGCCTTCGAGGCCGCGGCACGGCACCTCAGCCTCACTCGCGCCGGCCTCGAACTGCGCGTCAGCCAGGCCGCGGTCAGCCATCAGGTCAACGGGCTGGAGCAGCGGCTGGGCGTTCCGCTGTTCCGCCGCCTGCCACGCGGCCTCGCGCTCACCGACGAGGGCGCGGCGCTGGTGCCGGTGCTGGCGGAAAGCTTCGACCGGATCTCGGCGGTGCTCGATCGTTATGCGGGCGGGCGGATGCGCGAAGTGCTGACGCTGGGCGTGGTCGGCACCTTCGCCACCGGCTGGCTGCTGCCGCGTCTCTCCGCCTTCGCGACCGCCCATCCCTTTGTCGATCTACGGCTGCTGACCAACAACAATCGCGTCGACCTGGCGGGGGACGGGCTCGATTATGCCATCCGCTTCGGCGACGGCGCATGGCATGGCGTAGAGGCAGATCGGCTGATGACGGCGCCGCTGACGCCGATGTGCGCGCCGGCCGTGGCGCAGCGGCTGGGCCATCCGGGCGACCTTGCCGGTGAGGCGCTGCTGCGATCCTATCGCCCCGACGAATGGCCGCTCTGGTTCGAGATCGCGCAAACGCCCTGCCCGCCGCTTCATGGACCGATGTTCGATTCCTCGGTGACGACCGCCGCCGCCGCCATCGCGGGCGCCGGCGTCGCGCTACTGCCCGCGCGCATGTTCGAGGATGCGCTCGACCAGGGGCGGCTCGTCCGTCCCTTCCCTCAGGACGTCGAGACCGGCGCCTATTGGCTGACCCGTCTCAAGACGCGTAAACCGGGCGAGGCGATGCGCGCATTCCGCGACTGGCTGATCGAAGCGTGCGCGTAAAGCTTACCGTCCTTTTGGCCGCCGCAAGACCGCGCTCCAGGCATAGCCGCGATGGAGCGGTTTGAAATCGAGGACCAGCCCGCGATCCTCGGCCAGCGTCGCCAGGATGACCCGCAGATCGGCGCGCGGCCGGACGGAGAAGCGCGCAAGCCAGGCGAACAGCATCGCGCGCCACCAGCGCGGCAACCGCTCCTGCTGCCCGAAATCGACGATATGGATCGCACCGCCGGGTGCGAGCACGTCGATCGCCGCCGAGATCGCTTCGCGCCAGCCGGGGATCATCGAGAGCGTGTAGGAAAAGAAGATACGATCGAAATCCTTGCGGCCGAACATCGCTTTCGCATCGAACCCCGTCGCGTCACCCTGCGCCAGCTTGACCCGGCTCGACAGCCCGGCACGACGCACCGATGCACTCGCGGTTTCGAGCATCGCACGCGAGATATCGAAACCGTGCAGCCGCGCCTGCGGCCAGGCCCGCGCCGCCGCGATCAGGTTGCGCCCGGTGCCGCAACCGACTTCAAGCACCGCGCCCTTTGGCGGCGGGCGCAGTCCAGCGATCAGCCGGTCGCGGCCGAGCAGATAATATTTGCGGGTCAGGTCGTAGACGTGGCGCTGGGTCCGGTAGATGGCATCCATATGGTCCGCGGTGGACGCCGCGACTGGCCCCATCAGGCGGCGCCCTTCAGCACATAGAGGTGGACTCCGCCATAGATTGACGAACGATCGCGCCGTGTGAAATCGCGCGAAGCGGCCTCCTCATAGTGCCAGCGATCGAGAATGGCGTCGGGCACACGGCCGGGCAGCAGGGTCGGTTCGGCCGCCGTCCGGAAGAGCACGCGCGAACCGGGCTTCGCGGTGCGCGTGATCTCGCTCCACAGCGTGGTGAGCTGCGCGTCGGTCATCCAGTCCTGCGCGTCGAGCAGGACGTAGCGATCAAGGCTGGCATCGCCATTCTCGCGCAGGAAATCAACGAAATTGGCGTGGCGGACATCGACCCGGTCGACGCGCGACACCACCGCCTCGTAATTGGCAGCCTCCAGATAGGGCGGCACCGACGCGCCCGGCGCCTTGCCATAGCCCTTGCCGAAGGCCTGCCAGGCGAAATAGTTGGAGCCGATATCGAAATCGCAGGCGAGCTTCTCCAGCCGCTCGCGCAGCACCAGCGCCATATCCTTGCCGCCGGCGAGCACTTCATATTGCGCGGGCGGGATGCCCAGGCCGAACAGCGACGCGGGATTGCTGGTCAGCCAGCGGATGAACCGCCGGTCGAACACCGGCGCGAAATGCGCGTCGAAGATCACGCGCTGTTCCTCGATCGAACCGGCCTCGAGCAATTGCCGGGGATCGACGCCGTAAAGCTTGGCGAGCAGATGTGCGACGTCGATGAAATTGCCGAGCAGGCCCCGGCGGTAAAAATTACGCGCGAATCCACCGATCCGGCGCCGGCCGATCATGTCGCGCCCTTCCCAATAGCGACGCGACGTCTCGTCGAGATACGGGGCGACATGCTGCTTATAGGCCGTGACGTTCTCGCGGCGGTCGGCATCGCCGAAAAAGCGGTAGAAGCTGCCATGATCGGGCAGCCGTCGCGCCGCAGCCAGCTTGAGCCGGTTGAGCGCGATGTGGGCGGTGTTGAGATCGACGGCGGTGATCCGCGCCGGATTGGCGGTCAGATAGGACAGCACGTTGCAGCCACCGCTGGCGATCGTCACCAGATGCGTATCGGGGCCGAGCTGGAGCGCCTCCAGATCGACGACGGGATCTTCCCAGATCTGCGCATAGACCAGTCCGCGAAAGGCGAAGGTGAAGGCGCGTTCGAGCAGTCCTTGCTTCGAAAGCTGGCCATGCTGGAGGACCGCATCGCGCACGCGATGATTGGATCCCGGTTTCGTGTCGGTGATTGCGGCGCTCGCCATGGTGCGTCCCCTGCCCGGTTTCGGAGCGCTTAGCCGCGCGCCGTGACGACATGGTGACGATTTGGCGAAGGATCCGAGACGGTGCGCCTCAGCGATCCTCGCGTAACGCGGGCAGCACCGCGAGCAGGAGGACGCCCGCAACCGCGATCAGCGCGGCGCCGGCCGACAGCGGCACCAGCCCCCGCTCGATGAACGGCGCGACACAGGCGGTGCCCAGCGAGGTGATCAGCAGGATCGCGACGATCACCAGTGCCGCGCCGCGCGCATCGTCCCCCCTCGCCGCGACCACGGCGCGATGGAAGCCGGGCGGTCCGCGCAGTCCCAACCCGACATTGAACAGTAGGAAGATCGCGGTCACGCTCACCGTGTTCACACCACCCGCCAGCGCATAGCCCAGCATCGCGACGCCGCCCGCCGCCGAGATCGCATTGCCGGTCAGGATCATCTGCTCCGCGCCGAAACGGCGGGCCAGCGTGCCGGCCAGGTTGGATGCGACGACGAAGCAGGCGATGCCGCTGATCTGCATCGCGATGAAATCGCCGATGCTGCCGCCCATTGCCATGGTGAAGACGGTAGGCGCGCCGAACACGAAGACGAGCAACGCACCCAGCGTGCAGGCATGGCTCAACGCATAACGCATGAACACCGGATCGCCGATCAGGCGCAGATAGCCCCCACCATTCCGGCTCGCCGCGGGCCTCGGCAGATGGCGATGGCGCAGCATGGTGATCGCCGCGAGGATGACGCCCAGTGCTGCGAGCACATCGAAGCTCGCGCGCCAGCCCCACAGGCCGAGCAGCCACAGCCCGACCAGCGGCGCAAGCGCGGGCACGAGCGATTCGATGCTGCCGAGCAGCCCGAGCGCGCCGACCGCGCGGGCATCGCCATAAAGCAGACGCAACAATCCGGGCGCGAAGACCGCCGCCGCCGCCCCGGCCGCGCCCTGTACGAAGCGCAGCGCGATCAGCATGTCGAGCGACGGGCTGAACCCGCACAGCAACGAGACCAGCCCATAGGTCAGCAACGAAGCCGCCAGCAGCCGGCGCTGGTCGAACCGGGCGCCGAGTTCGCCGAAGAGCAGCAACCCGGCCGCGGCGCCCGCGGTGAAACTGGCGAGCACCAACTGGGCGCGCGGTAAATCCCCGCCCAGGATCGCCGGCAGGCCGGGCACCGCGGGCAGGATCAGGTCGGTCCCGGCGATACCGATGACCGTGCCGCTGACGATCAACAGGAAGGCGCCGGCATGGCGGCTGGAAATCGTGCTCATTCGCCCGGTCTAGCCATGGCAGTACGCGCAGCAACGCATAAATTATGCGTCAGTCGAGAGTCTCTACCAGCCGCGCGGCGGTACCATCGGACAGGATGAAGCGTGTCCAGCGACAGCGGCTCGGGCGAACGGGCACGACATCCGACCCGTTCGATCCCGTCGCCATCTCGACCGGCGCAACCGCAGGTTTTTCGCGCCAACCCAGGGCAGGCAGCCTTGCCTCCATTGCCGCCAGCTCCTCGGTGATGAAGGGCCAGAGCGACTGGCCGATCATCGCGTCGGGCGCGCAACCGAAACCCCGCGCCCGCGCCGGGGACAAGGCAAGCAGCCGATGGCTGAGATCGCAGATCAGATGCAGGGCACGCGGGCTTTCGCCCACCAGCCCCGCCAGCACGCGATCGGCCCCGGCATCGAGCCGCGCCGCGAGCAGTGCCTCCACCCTGGCGCGCTCGGCGGGCTCCATCGCCTGCAGCCCCGATTCCCAGCGCGACACCGTCGACTGCGCCACGCCGAAGCGTTCGGCGACGTCCGATTGCTTGACGCGGTGGAGCACCCGCCAGCGCCTGAGCGCACGGCCAAGCGGCGCCTGTGGCAGCAGCATCGCGCCGGGCATGGAGACTCGCTGACCCATGGCGATTGTGTAGCGCGAGACTTGCGGGGGTGAAACGGAGTACCCTCAACCGTTCGTCCCGAGCCCTTCGACTGCCTGCCAAGGCAGGCGCTCAGGATGAACTTCTCCGCTCTGCGGAGAAGTCGAGGGACGTGGTGCGGGTCTCAGCGTCCCTCGACTTCGCTCGGGACGAACGGGTTTGAGTCAGTCGAATTGGATGATTAGATCGCGATGATGCGCGAAGATTCCATGATCATCGATTTTATCCGCGACGGGTTCGTTCGGATCGACGGCGCTTTTCCCCGCGCGCTGGCGGACGAGGCGCGATCGATGCTGTGGCGCGACACCGGCTGCGATCCGGACGATCCCGAAACATGGACACGCCCCGTCATCCGGCTCGGCATGTATCATCAGCCGCCCTTCGTCGAGGCGGCGAACACGCCTGTCCTCCAAACTGCCTATGACCGGCTGGTCGGAGCTGGACGGTGGCTGCCGTTGCGGGCGATGGGGACTTTCCCGATCCGCTTTCCATCACCCGACGATCCGGGCGATGCCGGCTGGCATATCGATGCAAGCTTCGGCTACGAAAATCCCGACTTCATGGAATGGCGCGCCAATATCGCGTCACGCGGACGGGCGTTGCTGATGCTGTTCCTGTTCTCGGACGTGTGCGAAAACGATGCGCCGACACGGATCAGGGTTGGATCGCACCGTCCGATCGCGCGCATGCTCGCCCCGGCGGGCGATGCGGGACTGACGTTGAGGGAACTGGCCGCCAACGGCTTTGCCGAGACCGCGTCATGCGCGGAGACGCTCGCGACCGGAGAGGCCGGCACCGTCTATCTTTGCCACCCCTTCCTCGTCCATTCCGCGCAGCCGCATCGCGGCACGCGTCCGCGCTTCCTGGCGCAGCCACCGCTGCTGCCGAACGGGCCGCTCGATCCTTCGGGCGATTCTCCGGTCGAACGCGCGATCGCAGCGGGCTCGAAACCGCTCTAGAAAAGCCGCCCACCATCGGGCACCGCAAGCCCCGGCACCGCCAGCACAACCTCACCATCGGCATCGGGAAAGCCCAAAGTCAGCACTTCGGACATGAACTTGCCGATCTGGCGCGGCGGGAAATTGACGACCGCCGCGACCTGACGGCCGATCAGCATCTCGGGCGTATAATGGCGCGTGATCTGCGCGGAGGATTTCTTGCGGCCGATCGCCGGGCCGAAATCGATGACCAGCTTGATCGACGGCTTGCGCGCTTCGGGATAGGGCTCGGCCTCGACGATGGTGCCGACGCGGATATCGACCGCGAGGAACTGGTCGAAACCGATCGGATCGGCGGCCGGGGCCGAGGAATCGTGGGAAAGATGCATAGATACTCCGGGCGGCATGGCGATCTTCGGGGGCCATCCGCATCGGTGCGATAAACCCGATAGGCAGGGATTCGACAAGCGTCGATCCGGCCGGAGCCGGCGCGCCTATCGTGCCGCTTCGGCGGGCAGCCAGGTCTCTTGCGGGTCGGACGCGAACCAGGGTGCGGGCAAAGGCCTTGCCAATGGCCAGATCTCGTCGAGCGTGTCGGCGGCATAGAGCCGACCGTCGCGCATCACGCCCGAGATCGACAGCGTGTTGCGGATATCCGCGCGCGGATCGCGATCGAGGACGATCAGGTCGGCAAGCTTGCCGGGTTCGAGCGTGCCCAGATCGTTGAGCCGGCCGATCGTCTCGGCCGAGCCCGCGGTCGCGGCATGGAGCGCGGCCATCGGCTTCATGCCCCCCATGACATGCGCCTCGATTTCCCAGTGGAAACCCAGCCCGGGTATTTCGCCATGCGCGCCCATGCCGATCAGCCCGCCCGCCGCGGCAATGGTCGCGACATCGGCCGCGATCGCCGGAAAGCGATAGGTTTCGAGTGGCTGCCAGGGCTTGCTCGTCAATTTCTGCTCGATCGCGAAGGGCGTCCAGAAGCGGCGGAGCTTCGCATCGGTCCAGGGATTGCGATCGGCGATGAACCAGTCGGTCGCCGATGTGCCGCTATTGGTGATCGCCAGCGTCGTCGTATAGCTGGTCCGCATCTCGGTCAGCAGCCTGACCACATCGCTTTGCAGCGGCGGTGCGGCCAGCGCATGTTCGTTGCCGGCAATGCCGTCGATGATCTGCGACAGATCGAGCTTCATCGACAGCGCGCCCTCGGCAGTCGGCAGCAGGCCAAGCTCGCGCGCGGCGATCGCCAGCCACTGGCGCACGCGCCGGTTGCCGCTGCGGTAGATCTTGATGTTGCCGAGGCCATAGGCGTCGCGATAGCGATGCAGCACCGCGCGCACCTGATCGAGCGACTGGAAACGGTTCATCGAGAAAATCGCCTGGCCGGTCGAGCGCAGCCGCGGCCCGACCATCAGCCCGGTATCGAGCAGATCCTGATAGGCGAGTTGATCGATGCTCAATGTCGAGGGGTCAAAGGCAGTGGTGACGCCATAGGCCAGCCGCGCACGCAGCCCCCATTCCTCAAGGCTCAGCACATCGCGCCGGACATTGCCAATATGATCATGGACGTCGATGAAGCCGGGCAGCACCGTCTTTCCGCCCAGTTCGCGGATCGTGGCACCCGCCGGGATCGCGATCGTACCGCGCACGCCGATCGCGGCGATGCGGCCATTGGTGATCAGGATATCGGCGTCGTCGATCACGCGGTCGCCATGCGCCATCGTCATCGCGCGTCCACCGCGCAGCATGATGCTGCCCGCTGGCCGGTCGCGCGGCAGCTGGGCGACCAGATCGACGCCGGTGATCGGCCGCGCCGTGCCGGTGATCGCGCCGGCCATCGGCAGCCGCGTGAAATGCGCGCCCACCGACCAGTCGATCGCGCCATCGCACGACCATTCGAAATAATCAGCGCCGATATCGGTGAGCTGGCGATGCGGCAGCGCAGTGTCGAGCAGATCGACCTCCTTCGCGCCATCGGCCGGCATCGCGACAAGATGGAGCTGTTGCGCCACCTGGGCGAGCAGCCACTTGCCGTCGGGGCTGATCCGCAGATCGTCGACCGGGGCGCTGCCTTCGCTGAAATACCAGCCCGCCCCCTTCACCTGGACGATCCGTTCGCGCGCGCCCGTCGCGAGGTCGATCGCGTTCAGCCCGTCGCCGGCCTGGATATGGACGACGCCCGGCTTCGCCGAAAAATGCGGCCGCCCGCCAAGGCGCCCGTGTGCAAGCACGCGTGCCGGGCCGCCCGAGACGGGAAACAACACCAATTCCCCCTCCCGCAGCCGGCCATATTCGAAATTGCTCTGCTGGCGCGCGGCCATTGCCGATCGCATGGCGACGATCGCGCGGCCATCGGGGGTGAAGACGGGATAGCTGTAATAGGCCGGTATGTCGCTGACGCGCACCGGCGCGCCCGAGCCATCGGCCGCGATCGTCCAGATCGCCCCGCCGGCCCGCTCGCTCCATGTGACGAAGGCGATCCGATCGCCATCGGGGCTCCAGCCCGGCTGGAATGCCGGATCGGCACCCGTTGCGAACTTGAGGGCCGGTCCGCCGCGCACCGGCTGGACGTAGAGTGACCCCAGCGCCGAAAAGGCGATGCGGCTGCCGTCGGGTGCGGCGACCGGCGCCTGTGCCAGTCGCGCGCGCACGGGCCCGTCGCCTTCATGGAGGCGCACGCGCGTGGTCGGCCCCACCGCCAGACGCACGGGTGCGCGAAACGCGACCCTGGTGGTTTCCCCGCCATCGAGCGGCCGACGTTCGATCTCGCCATTGCGGCTGAGCAGCAGCGCGGTACCATCAGGCGTGAAGGCGTAATGCGGCAGCAGATCCTGCCAGGACGATGCCTGTGCCTGATCGAGCGGTGCCTCCCCGATCGCCCGGTCGGTGCCGTCGACGAGATCGCGCACACGCAGCACCGTCTTTCCGGCCCGGCGCGTGCCATAAGCGAGCCGTCGCCCATCGGGCGAGATCACTGGCCGGAAGAAGGTCTCGCGGTCGGTACCGCGCGCACCTGAACTGGTGACGATCGCGGTTTCGGCGCCGGTCGCCAGATCGCGGCGCATGATCGTCCAGGCCGGCGCGACATCGAAGTTCATCCCGCCGGTCGCGCGGGCATAATAGAGCCATTTGCCATCGCGCGAGACCGATACGCCGAGCGTGCTGCGCCAGCTCTCGCGCGGGGCGTCGGGCGATGGCTTGACCGGAACGAGCAGTTCGCCGGTGCCGTCGAGCGCGTAGCGCCAGAGTTCGTAATTGTTGAGATCGGGCCGGAACCGGCTGACCAGGATCGCCTTGCCATCAGCGCTCCACGCCGGAGAGGTCAGCACGGTATCGTCGTCATGGCCGCCGATCCGGCGCGCCTGCGAACCGTCGGCGCGCGCGATCCACACCGCTTCGCCGCCCGAACGATCGCTGACATAGGTCAGCCAGCGGCCGTCGGGCGAAAAACCGGGCTGCGTCTCGAACGCCATGCCGCTGGCGATGGCGGTGGCACGCCCGCCGCTGGCGGGCATCACATAGAGGTCGCCGAGCAAGTCGAAGGCGATGCTGCGTCCGTCGGACGAGACGTCGAGCGACATCCATGTGCCGCGCGTGGTCTCGAAATCGATATGACGCGCGGGGGCAAGCGGCAGTGTCGCGGTCTCGCCTCCGCCGTCACGCGCCTGCGCCGTCCCCGCAGCCAGCAGGGCGGCCGCCAGCAGGGACAGCCGCCGCGTCACGGCACCGCCACGCCGCGATAACGCTCCGCCAGCGCGTCCTGGCGCGTCCGCGTCGACACCCGGCGCCCTTCGATCAGGATCGTCACCGCCTGGGTCGCGGGTTCGAGCGGATCGCCGTCCCAGATCACCAGATCGGCATCGCTGCCCGGCGCCAGCATTCCCGCGCCGCGCCCGCCCCAGATCGCGACCGGATTGACCGTTGCCGCCTTGAGCGCGGTTGCATAGGGCAGGCCGTCGGCCACCGCGAGCCCGGCGCCCTCGCGCAGCGCAACACCGGCATTATAGGTGAAGTTGATGGGTCCGCCGGTCAGGCCGAAAGCGATGGTGACGCCCGCGCGCGCCAGGATCGCGGCATTGTCGCGCCGCGCACCGAGCTGATCGAAGGTCGAAGGCATGTTCGCCTGGGGATCGATCACAACCGGGATATGCGCCGCCGCCAGCGCATCCGCCGCGCGCCATGCCTCGGCACCACCGACGATCACCACCTTGATGCGATAATCGGCGGCCAGGCGGATCGCTTCGCGGATGTCGGATTCGCGGTGCGTGACGATGCCGAGCGGCTGCAGGCCCGTCAGCATGGCACGCACCGCCACGGCGTCACGCCGGCTGAGCAACGGTTTTTCGTCGCCACTGGCCGTCGCGCCGTTCGACCTGGCTTCGTCCAGCGCGTCACGCAGCCTTTGCCATTGCGCGGCACGCGACCCGAGCGGCGAGGTGCCGCCGCCGATGACGACGAACATCGCGGCTTTCGCGCGATCGAGGATATCCGATCCCTCGCGCAGCCGGATCATCGCCGCCTCGCCCGAAAATGGCAGGACCTCAGACGGCGACGGATAGCTGAGCGCCCGCGTCAGCCCGTCGGCGCGCGCCAGCTCGACCAGGCCGGAATTGCCGTTGAGCGCATAGCGTATGTCGAAAGACGCGCCCGCCGTGCCGTCATTGGACGCGACATCGCGCGTGTCCTGTGCGGCGGAGACTTCGGTCAGGCCAAGCTGGGTGGCGGCATTGACGAAACCCGGCGTCACCGGCCGCCCGGCAGCGTCGATCACCGGCACCCCGGCAGGCACCGGCCCGGCGCCGCGCACCGAGACGATCTTGCCGTCGGTGACGAGAATGGTCGCATCGGCGACGGGCTCGTCCGACTGCATCGTCCACGCCCTGGCATGAACGATCGCCACCGATTGGGCGGCCGCCGGCAGCGGCAGCGCGACCGCGCAGAGTGCGGCGAGGCCCACGCGCCTCACGGCTTCACTCCGGCGCGGCGACCCAGTTCGAAATCGGAGGCCGGTTCGCCGGCGGGTGCCGACCGATCATAGGCGATCCCGCCATCGAGCAGCACCAGATCGGCCTTGCTGTAGATGCTGAACGGATTGCCCGACCACAGCACGACATCAGCGTTGTAGCCTGGCGCCAGCGTGCCGATCCGGTCGCCGAGCCCGAGCAGCCGGGCCGGCTGGCTGGTGATCCATGCGATCATGCGTTCGGGCGGCGTCTCGATGCCGACGCGGCGCCCCGCCGACGCGGCCTTGGCCGCTTCGATGTTGAGACGCTGGCCCGATGCGGGCGAGTCCGAATGCATCATCGTGCACACGCCCGCCCGGTCGAGCAGCGGCGCATTGGCGCGTACCGCGTCCTGCACTTCCATCTTGAAGCCCCACCAATCGCCGAACACCGCCGCACAGGCACCATGCGCGCGCAGCAGTTCCGGAATCTTGTACGCTTCGCTGGCATGGTGGAAGGCGGCGATGCGAAAGCCGAACTCGTTCGCGATATTCATCACCATCGCCATGTCGTCGGAACGGTAGCAATGGACGTGGAGCTTCACGTCGCCGCTCAGCACGCCTGCCAGCGCCTCACGCTTCATGTCGCGTTTCGGCGGACGGCCGCCACCCGGCCCTCGTGCGTCCGGTTTTCCGCCGCGCCCGGCCTGTCCGGGCGGGCGGGCGCCATGACCATCCAGCTCACGCAGATAGTCCTGCGCGTCGGCGAACGCCCTTCTGATATAAGTGACGACGCCCTGCCGGCTGGTCGGACCGCGCCGCGACTCCGCCCCCTGCCCCTTCGGATTCTCGCCGCACGTCATCTTCATGCCCTGCGGTGCGCCGGGGAATTTCATCGCCGCGACATTCGTGGCGCGGACCGGCTTGAGCACGACCGAATGGCCGCCAAAGATCGGGCTCGATCCGGGCAGGACCTGGATCGCGGTGACGCCATTCTGGAGCGCGCGCGAAAACGCCGTGTCCTGCGTGTTGATCGCGCTCTCGATCCAGGTGTCGGCGACATTCATGTCGCTCAGTTCGGCAACGTCGGACGAGTCCTTGTCGATCGTCGTCAGCGGCAGGACATAAGTGCCGTCATGGCTGTGCACGTCGATCACGCCCGGCGTGACCCAGCGGCCGCGCGCTTCGATCTCGCGGACATTGCCGGGATTGGGCAGGTCGGTGCCGATCGCGGTGATCCGGCCGTCGTGCAATATGATGTCGCCATTCTCGATCCGGCGCCCGGCCCCGTCGAGGATCGTGGCATGGCGGATCAACAGGTCACTGCGCGCCGGCGGTGCATAAGTGCTTGCCACCGGATCTTCGCGCCATGGCGCCGACGCCGTCGGCACCGCTGGTGGCGGGCTCGCCGCGACCAGAGCCGTCATCGGCAGCACCGATGCGACGATCCGCATGATCGATCCTGTCCTGGCCATCACCCCTGCTCCGGATTGAATCGCCGCATCCACCGGACCATCGCCGGGTCGGGCAAGCTGGCCAGGATCGATCGCAGCGTTTCGGGCCGTTCGTCCTGACCGAGTTTGAACGTCCCGCGCAATTTTGTCACTCGCGCCCGGAAACCGATGATCGCCCGCCGCATCGGGACGTAACGATCGCCCAGTTCCGTCGCGGCCCATGGCGCGTCGCGCCCCGATTCCATCGCGGTGATGAGTATGTCCAGCGCCTCGTCGGTCATGTCGGGCTCGAAAGCGATCTCGGCTTCGATCCGGAGCTGCGCATAGGTCCAGGTCGGCGCCCAGTTGCGCGTGCCGGCATAGGTGGGGGAGATATAGGCCTGCGGCCCGTGAAGCAGGATCAAGGCGGCCGGATCGGCGTGCAGGGCGGCGCAAAGCGGATTGGCCCGCGCCAGATGGCCGACAAGATGCGTGAGTGTGCCGTCGGCGGCATATTCACCGACAAGCGGCAACAGGCTGGCATGATCGACGGCAGCATCGCGCGCGCAGACCCAGGCCAGCGGATATTCGGCGATCAGCGCGCGAACGTCGTCGACGCCGAAGCGCTCGAAAAGCCCGTTCACGGCGTGTCGCCCGGCATATCCGGCACGGCACGGCATCTGCGATCGATCATCAGGCCCCCTTGTTTACGTCGCATTCTTGCCGGGGGCTGGCTCCCTCACAAGCGCCAAGAGTTAAATATTCGATGGTCCAATCGCCGCGGTTGCGGATGGCCCACACACCGCATATTCTGGCCCTCTCAAGACAAAAAATAGCCCGGGGTGGATGGTCCAATGCTGCGTCCGTGGAAAGTCAGCCTGAGCGAGCGCATCGATCCGGCGCGCAAGCTGCCGGTCTATATGCAGATCATCCAGGCACTGATCCGCGACATCGAACGCGGCCGGCTGACATCGGGCATTTTCCTGCCCAGCAGCCGCGAGCTGGCCGATGCACTCGGCGTCAACCGCAAGACCGTGGTGCTCGCTTATGAGGATCTGATCGCCCAGGGCTGGCTGTCCTCCGCGGGCACGCGCGGCACGATGGTATCGCTCTCGCTGCCCGAACCCGCCAAAAAGGCCGACGACAATGCGCCCTTTCCCGAACAGGGCGCCCATGCCGAATATCGCTTCGCCGAACCACCCGAACGCCCGCTCGCCCTGCCCGCCGGCACCGGCGTGAAGCTCGACGAAGGCACGCCCGACGGGCGGCTTTTTCCCGCCGAGTTGCTGACCCGCGCCTATCGTTCGGCCGTGCACCGGGCATCGCGCGAGAACCGGCTGCAATATCGCGATCCGCGCGGATCGCCGGCACTGCGGGAAAGCATCGCGCAGATGCTCAAGAGCCAGCGCGGCCTTCCCGTCACCGCCGACAATGTCTGCATCACGCGCGGCAGCCAGAACGGCATCTTCCTGGCCACGCAGATCCTGATCGAGCCCGGCGACGCCGTGATCGTCGAGGAACTGACCTATGAACCCGCGGTCGCCGCATTCCGGGCGTGCGGGGCGAAGATCCTGCCCGTCCGGCTCGACGAGGACGGCATCAACATCGACGATGTCGAGCAGGCCTGCCGCCACCATGCCGTCCGCGCGGTCTTCGTCACGCCTCACCATCAGTTTCCGACGACGGTGGCGCTGCGGCCCGAACGCCGGCTGCGCCTGCTCGAACTCGCGCGGCAATTCGGCTTCGCGATCATCGAGGATGATTACGATCATGAATTCCATTTCGAGTCGCAGCCGCTGCTGCCCATGGCCGGTTACGCACCGGGCAGGGTCATCTATGTCGGATCGCTGTCAAAGCTGCTGCTGCCCGCGCTCAGGATCGGCTATATCGCGGCACCGCGCGACGTGATCGATGCCATAGCGCACATGATCTCGCTCACCGACGGCATGGGCAACACGCTTACCGAGGATGCCGCCGCCGAACTGATCGAGAATGGCGAACTGCGCCGTCACGCGCGCAAGGTCCGCCAGGTCTACGCCCAGCGCCGGACCGCCTTCGCCGCGACGCTGGACTCGGTGCTCGGCGATCTCATCGACTATGATATGCCCGATGGCGGCCTGGCCTTCTGGCTGCGCTTCCGGCGGTCCGCCGATCTCGATCGCGTCGAGGAACGCGCGCCTGCCATGGGCCTGCGCTTCGCGTCGTCGCGATCCTTCGTCGCGCGCGACGGCGCCGTGCGCGGCCTGCGGATCGGCTTTGCCAGCCTGACCGAACGCGAGGCGCATGATGCGATCGGCGCGCTCAGACGGGCGACGGACTGAACCGCCGGGATTGGACCGGTCATTTGGCCGAAACTGGATGTTCCGTGCATCCAGTGCCGTCGACTAGAGTGATTTCGAGGCAGGTGGAATCACCTGCCGGCTCGGAAATCACGGCAAACAATGGACTCTAGTCCAGACTGGCGCGGCGGAACGCACGCGCGATCCATTCAGGGGGATGCATATGAAACCGATCGCCGCAACGCTCTCACTCCTGGCATCGAGTGCGATGCTCTGCACGGCCGCGACCGCCCAGACAACGCCGCCCGCCCCGGTTGCGGCTGCCGACGAGGAATGGCCCGAGGCCTGGTTCGAAGTGTTCAAGCTGGCGCCGGGCAAGCATGAGGAATTCATGCGCCGCATCGCACGCGCCGACGAAGTGGCGAAGGTCGGTGGCCAGCCGCCGATCCAGATCTTCGTCCACGAAACCGGCGCCGACTGGGACGTGCTGCTGTTCAAACCCGTCCGCGCGGTGAAGCCCACCCCGGCGCAGCTTGCCGCGATGGCCGCCAAGCGCAAGGAACTGGGCATGGAAAGCGGGCCGGCCTATTTCATCAAGCTGCGCGAGACGGTGGCCTCGCATACCGACAGCAAGGCCTATGGTCCGTTGAGCGCCGGACAATGGCTCGCGCGGCTCGACAAATGGCGCGCGGAAAACCCCAAGGCGGGCGAACGCTGAAACAGCAAGGGCGCATCATGATCGATCGCAGACTCTTTCTCGGCGGAGCAACGGGCGCCGGTACGGCATTGCTGCTGCCGGGGGCCGCGCACGCCGCCACCGACGCGCTCGACATCGCCTATGTCAACGGCCGGATCTGGACCGGCCGCGGCCCTGCCGAGCGCACCGACGCGATCGGCGTCGCCGGCGACCGGATCGCCGCATTGGGCGGCGCCCGCGTCGCCGCGCTGACGACGAAGCGGACGCGCACCGTCGATCTCGAGGGCGCGTTCGTGATGCCCGGCATCATCGACGCGCACACCCATTTCCTGCGCGCATCCTTCATGCTCGCCCAGCCCTCGCTGCGCGACGCGGATTCGCCGGCCGAGTTTGTGCGCCGGATCGGCGCGGCCGCCGCGGCGCTGCCGCCTGGCCAGTGGCTGGAGGGCGGAAACTGGGACGCAGATCGCTGGGGCGGCGAGATGCCGACGCGCCAATGGATCGACGCGGTCACGCCGAACACCCCGGTCGCGGTGATCCGTTACGACCTGCACATGCTGCTGCTCAACTCGGTGGCGCTCAAGCTCGCCGGAATCGACCGCAACACGCCCGACGTGCCCGGCGGCGTGATCGTGCGCGACGCGAAGGGCGAGCCGACAGGCGTCGTCAAGGATGCCGCACGCGACCTCGTCACCCGCGCCATTCCGGCGCCGGGCGATGCGCAGGTCGAAGCCGCGATGCGCCGGGGCATCGCGCTGGGGCTGAGCAAGGGCGTGACCCAGGTCCACACGACCGAGCCCGACTGGCGCACGCATGAGGCGCTGCAACGCCTGCGTATGCATGGCGAGACCGACATGCGCTTCTATTCCTTCACCCCGCTCAGGGATTGGGAACGGACGGCCGCCTTGGTCCGCGACGCAGGGCATGGCGACGATTGGGTACGCTGGGGCGGTGCGAAAGTGGTTTATGACGGATCGCTCGGTTCGCGCACCGCGCTGTTCTACCAGCCCTATCTCGACGATCCGACGACGCGCGGCATCACCGTGACCGATCCCGCCGATCTCCGCCGCTGGATGCTGGCAGCCGACAAGACGGGACTGCAGATCACCGCGCACGCGATCGGCGACGAGGCCAATGATCATGTGCTCGACGTCATGGCCGAGGTCGCACGCGCCAACGGCAGGCGCGACCGGCGCTTCCGGATCGAGCATGCCCAGCATCTGACGGCGAAAGCCTATGCGCGTTTCGCGAAACAGCAGGTCATCGCCTCGGTGCAGCCCTATCATGCGATCGACGACGGTCGCTGGGCGGTGAAGCGGATCGGCGAGGAACGGCTGAAAGGGACCTATGCCTTCCACTCGCTGATCGCGGCGGGCGCCCGCATCTGCCTGGGTTCGGACTGGCCGGTGGCGCCGCTCGATCCGCTGACGGGCATCGAGGCCGCCGTGCTGCGCGAGACGATCGACGGCAAGAATCCCGGGGGCTGGCACCCCGAACAGCGCATCTCGCTGGTACAGGCGCTGGCCGGCTACACGCGCGGCGGTGCCTTTGCCGGCTATAGCGACGATCGCCAGGGCGTCATCGCGCCCGGATTCCTCGCCGACTTCGTCGTATTCGACCGCGACCTTTTCGCGATCGATCCCGAAACGATCGGCGATGCACGCGTGCTGCGGACCGTGGTCGGCGGGGTCCAGCGCTTCGGCCAAGGCTGATCCCAGGCCCTTGGCCCCCACAATCTTTCCGAAACTGGATGTTTTCAGGTCCGAACCACCGGGAATAAACCCGACGATACGGGAGTAAAGCCCGATCGGCCGGACAAGCAGGCGGCCATGACAGGGAACAGGGGGAAATTATGCGCCAGGCCATCGCCAAGGGTGTCGCCATCACCGCAATCGCAACCATGCTCGGCCTTGCCGGCCCGGCATGCGCGCAGGATAGCGACGAAAGCCGCGAAGACATCATCGTCACTGCGCAGCAGGCGCAGAAACAGGTGGTCAGCAATGGCGATCTCGGCGCGCTTGGTGCCAAAAGCGCCCTCGACACCCCATTCAATGTCACCAGCTACACCGCGCAACTCGTGCTAGATCAACAATCGGAGACGATCGGCGACGTGCTTGAGAACGAACCTTCGGTGCGCACCACTTATGGATCGGGCAACCAGTCCGAACTGTTCGTCATCCGTGGCTTCGCGCTCAACGGCGACGACGTGTCGATCGACGGACTCTACGGTGTCACGCCGCGTCAGATCGTCTCGCCCGAGCTCTATGAAAGCATCCAGGTGCTGAACGGCGCCAGCGCCTTTCTGTTCGGTGCGGCGCCGGGTGGTTCGGGTATCGGCGGCGGCATCAACCTGACGCCAAAGCGCGCGCAGAAGACCTTGCTGCGCGCCACCGCCAGCTACAGCGCCGACAGCATCTTCGGCGGCAATTTCGATGTCGGCACCCGCTTCGGCGGCGAAAGGGAATTCGGCATCCGGGTCAACGGCGTCTATCGCAGCGGCGATACGGCGGTCGACAACGAGCATCGCGAAGTCCGCGTGGTCGGCGCCAGCTTCGATTTCCGCAAGGGCCCGGGCCGCTTCTTCCTCGATTTCGGCTATGAGGACCAGCGTGCCGAATGGAGCCGCCCGACGGTTCGCCTCGCGGCCAATATCGGCGTTCCCGAAGCACCGAAATCAACCGATAATTACGGCCAACCCTGGACCTTCACCAAGCTGCGCGACGTCTATGCGATCGCGCGAGCGGAAGTCGATATCACTGACGATATCATGGCCTATATGGCGGCCGGCATGCGCGACGGCGCCGAATCCGGCAATTATTCGACGCTGACCATCACCAACATCGCTGCGGCGGCGATTCCTGCAACTCCGACGACCCCGGCCATCCCCGCCGTCATCGTCGCCGGTGCGGGGACCGCTTCGCGACTGTTGGTGCCGCGCGCGGACAATAATGAGAGCGGACAAATTGGTGTGCGCGGCAAGTTCGCCACCGGCCCGGTCTCGCATGAATTCAGCCTGGGCGGTTCGGTCAATTTCACCGAGAACCGCAATTCCTTCAGCTTCGGCGCGTTTCCGACATCGGTCAGAACACCCTGTGGCGCGCCGTCCACGGGTTTCTGCACCAATCTCTACAATGCCCCGATCGTCGCGGCGCCGACCAACGCCACCCTGCCGAGCGCGGGGGGCAGCCTGACGGATCTGCCGCGGGTGTCGACCAGCGAATTCAAGAGCCTGTTCATCTCCGACACGCTGGGCGTGATGGACGGAAAGCTTCAACTGACGGTCGGCGCGCGCCGGCAGAACATCATCGTCGACGGCTATAATCGCGGGACGCGTTTGCGCACGTCGCATTACAACAAAAGCGCGACGACACCCGTGGTTGGCCTGATCGTGCGTCCGACCGAAAATCTTTCCTTCTACGCCAATCGCATCGAGGGCCTGGCTCAGGGGCCGGCCGCACCGACGACGGCAATCAACGCCGGCGAGATCTTTCCGCCCTTCCGGTCGGTGCAATATGAGATTGGCGGCAAGATCGCGATCCGCGGACTGACCGGAACGCTGGCGCTTTATCAGACAAAACAGCCGAGCCAGATCAACCGGGACGTGCCCGGCGGGGTCCTCTTCACCGTCGATGGCGAACAACGCAATCGGGGCATAGAGCTCACCTTCAACGGCGAACCGAGCAAGTTCATCCGGTTCATCGGCGGCATCGCGATCAACGATGCAAAGCTGTTGCGGACATCGACGCCCGCAAACAACGGCAACAGGGCGATCGGCGTTCCCAAATACCAGGTCAATTTCGGCGCGGAGGTCGTTCCGCCCTTCCTGCCCAAGGCCACGGTCACCGCGCGTGTCGTGCATACCAGCACCCAGGAGATCGACATTGCTAATACCCAGACCCTGCCGGCATGGACGCGGTTCGATCTGGGCCTACGCTATGTGCTCGTGGCCGACGATCATCCCGTCACGCTGCGCCTGAGCGCCGAGAATATCGACAATCGCAATTACTGGTATTCCGCCTTTGGCGGCTACCTCCTCCAGGGCCAGCCGCGCACCGTCAAGGCGTCGGTGACGTTCGAATATTGAGGTCAACGATGCTGGACACCGCGCCGCCGCCGACCGGCAAGCCCCTGACCGGAGCGATCGGGGCCGGAAGAACCGGGGCCGGAAAGGGGCCCGGCCGGCGCGGCACCATCGTTCGCCTGCATCGCTGGCTCAGCCTGGGCGCGGCGGTCTTCTGGCTGATCCAGGCGATCACCGGGATGCTGATCGTCTTCCATTGGGAACTCGACGACATGGCCGTGGCGGGCGCGCATCGCCCGACCGACCCGGTCGCGATCGAACGCACCATGGACCGGCTGGCGCCACCGGGATCCGACCGGCGCATCACCTCGATCTGGACCACTGCGGGCCAGGCCGACCGCTACAACATCACCGTTGCCGAAACGCACACCGCTCGCGAACGGGCGGTACGGATCAGCGGCGACGGCACGGTGCTGCGCGCGCAGGACAAGAACGTACGCAGCCTGCCCGGCACCCTGGTGCTGATCCATCACAATCTGCTGTCCGGCGACACCGGCAGCTGGATCGTCGGGATCAGCGGCCTGTTGCTGCTCAGCAATCTGGTACTCGGGCTGGTCGCGGCCTGGCCGAAGCGGCGGACATGGCGGCGCGCACTGACTCCGGCACGCACCGGCCCCATGACCGCGCGCCTTTACGGCTGGCACCGCGCGCTCGGCTTGTGGGTCGTGGTGCCGGCACTTGCGACGGTGAGCGCGGGCACGATGCTGGTGTTCCAGGACGGCGTGGCGGAGATCGTCGGTGCGAAATCGGTCAGCGTCCCCGCCGTCCCGGCCGACACCAACGCTTTCATCCCCTTCTCTGCCGCCGTCCGCGCAGCGCATGCCGAACTCCCTGGCAGCAGCCTGACCGCAGTGACGATGCCGACAGCGGAGAATCCACTCTACAGCATCCGCCTGCTTGCGCCCGACGAGATGCGGCGCGCCTATGGCATGAGCAGGGTCTATATCGACGCCGTCACCGGCAGGTCCCGCGGCATCTTCGCCGCAAACGAAGCGCCCTGGCCGCGCGCCTTCATGGAAAGCCTTTTCGCCTTCCACACCGGTGAAATGGGCGGCCTGCCTGGCCGCCTGCTGATGGTCGCGATCGGCCTGTGGCTGACGAGCATGATCGTGATCGGCACCTTGCTGTGGTGGCGGCGGCGCTAGAGCGATTTGCAGTTCGATGGAACCATCGAACGACTCGAAAATCGCGGCAAAACAAACACCTGGATCACGTGACGGCTTCGCGGACGGTCTGCATCGCGACGAAGGTCGAGGTGTTGGCGACATGCGGCAGGCTCGAGATCTTCTCGCCCAGCACCGCGCGATATTTGCGGATGTCCGACGTGCGCACTTTCAGCAGATAATCGAAATTGCCCGCGATCATGTGGCATTCCTCGACCTCGGGGATCCTGCGCACCGCGGTGTTGAATTCCTCCAGCGCCTTTTCGCGCGTGTCGGACAGCTTCACCTCGGCAAAGGCGATATGGTCCATGCCGAGTTTCACCGGATCGATGACCGCGCGAAAGCCCAGAATATAACGCGCATCGACCAGCCGCTTGAAGCGGACCATGCACGGCGTCTTCGACAATCCCACGCGTTTCGCCAGCTCGGTGACGGTCATCCGTCCATCCTCCGCCAGCACGTCGAGGATACGACGATCGAACTCGTCCAGATCGACTAAATTTGATGCTATATCCACATATTTTCCCCAAATTCTGTCGAAGCAATGGTCTATCCGACCTGAAAATGCCATATGAAAAGTCTGAACGACTTCATGTTTCACCCTATATCGACTCCGGATTTCCAGGAGCCATTCCGCATGACCGCAGCCGCTGAACCGCCCTTTTCCAGCTTCGCGCCACCGATCCGGCAACAGGATACGCTGCGCCATGCGATCACCGCGGCCTATCGCCGCCCCGAGCCCGAATGCATCGCGCCGCTGCTGGCGGCCGCGACACTGCCCGACGAGACCCGCGATGCCGCGCGCGCGACGGCGCGCGAACTGATCGTCGCGCTACGCGCCAAGCACAAGGGCAGCGGCGTCGAGGGACTGGTCCAGGAATATTCGCTGTCGAGCGAGGAAGGCGTGGCGCTGATGTGCCTGGCCGAGGCATTGCTGCGCATTCCCGACAGCGCGACGCGCGATGCGCTGATCCGTGACAAGATCGCCGATGGCGACTGGAAATCGCATCTCGGCGGCGGACGGTCGCTGTTCGTCAATGCCGCGACCTGGGGGCTGGTCGTCACCGGCAAGCTGGTCAACAGCGTCAATGATCGCGGACTGGGCGCCGCACTCACCCGGCTGGTCGCACGCGCGGGCGAGCCCGTGGTGCGCCGGGGCGTCGACCTGGCGATGCGGATGATGGGCGAGCAGTTCGTGACGGGCGAGACAATCGCCGAAGCGCTGCACCGGGCGCGCGAGATGGAGGCCAAGGGCTTCGGCTATTCCTACGACATGCTCGGTGAGGCGGCGACCACCGCCGCCGATGCCGACCGCTATTATCGCGACTATGAAAACGCGATCCATGCGATCGGCGCGGCATCGGCGGGACGCGGCATCTATGGCGGCCCCGGCATCTCGATCAAGCTGTCCGCGCTCCACCCGCGTTATGCGCGGTCGCAGGCCGAGCGCGTGATGGGCGAATTGCTGCCCAAGGTGAAGGCACTCGCCGCGCTCTCGCGATCCTATGATATCGGCTTCAACATCGACGCGGAGGAAGCCGACCGGCTCGAACTGTCGCTCGACCTGCTCGAAAGCCTGGCGTTCGATCCCGATCTGGCCGGCTGGAACGGCCTGGGTTTCGTCGTCCAGGCCTATGGCAAGCGCTGCCCCTTCGTGCTCGATTTCGTCATCGATCTTGCGCGGCGCGCGGGACGGCGGATCATGGTGCGGCTGGTCAAGGGCGCCTATTGGGACGCCGAGATCAAGCGCGCCCAGGTCGACGGGCTGGCGGGGTTCCCCGTCTATACGCGCAAGATCCACACCGACGTCGCTTATGTCGCCTGTGCGCGCAAGCTGCTCGCCGCGACCGACGCAGTGTTTCCGCAATTCGCGACGCACAATGCACAGACGCTCGCGACCATCTACCAGATTGCGGGGCCCGATTTCACCTTGGGCGATTACGAATTCCAGTGCCTGCACGGCATGGGCGAGCCGCTTTACGAGGAAGTGGTCGGTGGCGACACTCTGAACCGGCCGTGCCGCATCTATGCCCCGGTCGGCACGCACGAGACCTTGCTTGCCTATCTGGTCCGCCGCCTGCTCGAAAACGGCGCCAATTCCTCCTTCGTCAACCGCATCGCCGATCCGGCGGTGTCGATCGACGAACTCGTCGCCGACCCGGTCGAAATCGTCCGCGCCATGCCGGTCCCCGGCGCGCCGCACGACCAGATCGCGCTGCCCGCCGACCTTTACGGCGCACGGCGCAATTCGGCGGGCATCGACCTGAGCGATGAGACCGCGCTGGCCGTACTCGGCGAAAAGCTGCGCGAAAGTGCCGCGATCGACTGGCCGTCAGCCCCGGCCGACGGCCAGGGCAGCGCACGCCCCGTGCTCAATCCCGCCGACCACCGCGACACGGTCGGCATGGTGACCGAAGCGTCGGCCGATGCAGCGCGTGCCGCCGTGACGCATGCCGCGGGTTCGAACTGGGCATCGACGCACCCCACCGAGCGGGCGGCCTGCCTCGACCGCGCGGCCGATCTGCTCGACCGGCGCATGCCGATCCTGCTCGGCCTGATCGTGCGCGAAGCCGGCAAGTCGCTGCCCAACGCGATTGCCGAGGTGCGTGAGGCGGTCGATTTCCTGCGCTATTATGCCGAACAGGCGCGCAGTACATTTGGGCCCGTCCATGCACCGCTCGGCCCCGTGGTCTGCATCAGCCCGTGGAACTTCCCGCTCGCGATCTTCACCGGCCAGATCGCCGCCGCGCTGGTCGCGGGCAATGCGGTGCTCGCCAAGCCAGCCGAAGAAACCCCACTGATAGCGGCGGAAGGTGTGCGTTTGCTGCATGAGGCGGGCATACCCGCCGATGCGCTGCAACTGCTCCCCGGCGACGGCGCGATCGGCGCAGCGCTGGTCGCAGCGCCAGAGACCGCCGCAGTGATGTTCACCGGATCGACCGAAGTCGCGCGGCTGATCCAGGCACAGCTCGCCGACCGCTTGTCTCCGGCGGGCAAGCCGATCCCACTGATCGCCGAGACCGGCGGCCAGAATGCGATGATCGTCGATTCCTCGGCGCTTGCCGAACAGGTCGTCGCCGACGTCATCGCCTCCGCTTTTGACAGCGCGGGCCAGCGCTGCTCGGCGCTGCGTGTCCTCTGCCTGCAGGAGGAGATTGCGGACCGGACGCTGGCGATGCTCAAGGGCGCACTCAAGGAATTGCGCATCGGCCGGACCGACCGGCTGCGCGTCGACATTGGCCCGGTGATCACCGCCGAGGCCAAGGAAACGATCGAGACGCATATCGCGGCGATGCGCGCGCTCGGCCGCCGCGTCGAACAGCTCGATCTCGCGCCTGAAACCGCGAACGGCACTTTCGTCCCGCCGACGATCGTCGAACTCGAGAGCATCGCCGACCTCAAGCGCGAAGTGTTCGGTCCGGTCCTCCATGTCGTGCGTTACCCCCGCGAGCGGCTCGACGCGCTGATCGACGACATCAACGCCACCGGCTACGGCCTGACCTTCGGCCTGCACACACGGCTCGACGAGACCATCGCGCATGTCACCTCGCGCATCCGGGCGGGCAATCTCTATATCAACCGCAACGTCATCGGCGCGGTCGTCGGCGTTCAGCCCTTTGGCGGGCGCGGCCTTTCGGGCACCGGCCCCAAGGCGGGCGGTCCGCTCTATCTCGGCCGTCTCGTCACGACGGCGCCCATCCCGCCCGGCCATGGCACCGCCCATACCGACGCGGCGCTGCTCGATTATGCCGGCTGGCTCGAAACCAGCGGCGAGACGGCGGCGGCGGAACAGGCGCGGCGCTATGGCGAGAATTCCGGACTCGGCGTCGAGATCGAGCTCGCCGGGCCGGTCGGAGAGCGCAATCTCTATGCGCTGCATCCGCGCGGCCGCATCCTGATCCGGCCGATATCGGCGATGGGCCTGCGCCAGCAGGTGGCGGCGGTGCTCGCTACGGGCAACAGCGTGGCACTCGACGCTCGCGCCAGTCTGGCAGGCCTGCTCGCCGGCGCCCCGGCAAGCGTGGCGGCACGGATCTCCCCCGTCCTGCCCGACGAGCCGCTGGCAGGCGCACTGATCGAGGGCGACGCCGACCAGATCCGCGCCGAGGCACGCGACATCGCCGCTCGCCCCGGCCCGATCATACTGGTGCAGGCCGCCTCCCCCGCGCAATGCGCCGGAACGGACGCCTATACGCTCGACTGGCTGGTCGAGGAGGTCTCGACCTCGATCAACACCACCGCGGCAGGCGGCAATGCGAGCCTGATGACATTGGCTTGAGGGCCTAATCGCGACGTTTCATCCCCATCCCGTGTCATTCCCGCGAAAACGGGAATGACACGGGATGGGTCGGATCAGGCGCTAATTCTTCCGCGCGGTCCGGGTAAGCCGGCGGCGATTGGCACGGACCTTCTTTCCATAATGCGCGATCGATTTCGCTGCGGCCCCCTGCGTCGTCGTGCCCAAGGATCCAGTCCATGCCAGCGTCTGGAGTTCGATCGCCGCTTTCACTTTCTCCGCCACCATACGCTGCGCCTCGTCGGCGGCGGCAGAACCGCCCTGCGACAATGTCATCATCCGCAGACCGATGACGGTCGAGGATTCGACACCGAGCATCCAGCTCTCCATCGCGATCGACATCCAGGAAGTGTTGCGCCCCATTTCCACCCAATGATCGGGGATCGGACAAGGTTGCGCGTGCGGCCGGGTTTCTTTTGCCGCGGAAGATTTGACCACCCCGGCAAAAGGGTAGAGCCAGGAGCTATGCACCGTCTCGCCATCGCGCTCGCTTTGTCGGGCATGTCCGTGCCGGCCTGGGCCGATGCGGCCGATGTGCCCTCCGCACGCGACCTATGCCCGGATCGACCGGGGCTCGGCACGCCCGCCTGTACGCTCGATGCGGGGCGCGTGATCGTCGAGCTGGGTCTTGGCGACTGGACGCATGACAAGGCAGGCCCCGTTCGGACCGACACGATCGTCGCGGGCGACGCATTAGTACGCGTCGGGCTGAACGACAATCTGGAGGCGCAGATCGGCTGGACCGCCTATGGCCATGTCCGCACCCGCGATCTGGCGGCGGGCAGCATCGACAAGGCGTCCGGCACGGGCGATGTCACGCTGGCGCTACGCCAGAATTTCAGCAACCCCGACGGATCCGGTTTCTCGATTGCCGCCATGCCCTATGTCACGCTGCCTGTCGGTGGCCAATCGATCGGCGCAGGCGACTGGGGCGCCGGCCTGCTGATCCCGATGAGTTTCGATCTCGGCGGCATCTCGCTCGCCCTGTCGCCCCAGGTCGACGCGGCGGTGGATAGCGACGGCAAGGGCCGCCATCTCGGTTATGGCAGCGTCGTCGGGCTCGGTTTCTCGCTGACCGATGCCATATCGGCGAACACCGAAATCTCGCTCTATAGCGACCGCGACCCGGCAGGACATTCGACCGAGGCGCTAGCCGGCCTGTCCGTCGGCTGGCAGCCCAATGACGATCTGCAGCTCGATATCGGTCTCAATCTCGGCCTCAACGCCGCGAGCCCCGACACCGAACTCTATTTCGGCATCGCCAAGCGGTTCTGATCCTTCCCCCTCAATGTCCGACGGATCGTTTCACCGGCTCCACCTTGCCTGCCTTGCGGCGATCGTCAGCGATGAAGGCGCGGATCGCGAGGGTATCGGCCGGGGTCAGCACGTCCTTGAAACTCGCCATGCCGGCATAGCTCATCGCACCATCGAGCACGATCGCGTCGAAAGCGGCGTGGGTTTCGGGTGAGAGATTCCACAAATCGGGATAACCGTTGCGCGTGCCGCTCGGCGCATGGCAGCGCGCGCAATTGACCGCATAGGCCATCAGCCCGCGCTGGATCGTCGCCGCATCGGTCGGCAGGCCGGCCGGGATCGGCTGCACCGCAGGCTTCACATAGCGCGGCGGCAGGTCGACCGGCCCGCCGCCCAGCTTGAACACCAGCAGTCGCTCATGATTCTGGTAAGTCTCAGCAACGAATCCGGGCAGCAGCGGGAAACCGTTCATCGCGCCGCCCAGCCCGGCCAGCACCGCGACATATTGCTCGCCATCGATCTCATAGGTCATCGGCGCGGCCATGATCGCGAGCCCGGTGGCGATCTCCTTGAGCAGTGCGCCGCTCGCCGCGTCATAGACACGCAGATGACCGTCGGTCGATCCGTGGAACACCAATCCCCCGGCGGTCGCCAGCACGCCGCCGCCCCAATAGGGCATGGGCTTGCTCTGCCACACGATCTTGCCCGTCTTCGGGTCCCAGGCCTTCAGGATCGTGTGCTGGGTGGGCGCCGGCATGCCCTTCATGATCGCCGCGTCCCGCTTCGCATCGGCAAAGTCCGCGCCGACGCCGATATTGGCGGCGCCCGGCACCAGTTTCTTCATCTCCTTGTCCGCGACCATGAACTTCATCGGCATTTCGATCGTCGGGATATAGACGAGGCCGGTCTGGCGGCTGAACGCCATCGGCGCCCAATTGTGCCCGCCGGCCTGGGACGGCCAGATCACCCGCTCCTGCTCGCTGTAATCGGCGTTGGCGAGCATCACGGGACGCCCGGTCTTCTTATCGACATGGCTGGCCCAGGTGACGGGCGTATATTTCTCCGCCGACAGCAATTCGCCCGTCGCGCGATCGAGCACGTAAAAGAAGCCGTTCTTGGGCGCCTGCATCAGCACCTTGCGCGGCTTTCCGCCGATATCGAGATCGGCCAGGATCATATTCTGCGTGGCCGTGAAATCCCATTCATCGCCCGGCGTCGTCTGGTAATACCATTTCATCCGCCCGGTCGCCGCGTCGAGCGCGACGATGCTGGAGACGAACAGATTATCTCCCCCGCCGCCGCCGTTGCGCAGCTTCGCGGGGTAAGGGCCAGCATTGCCGACGCCGATATAGATCAGGCCGAGCGCGGGATCATAGGTCATGCCATCCCATGCGGTGCCGCCGCCGCCGAGATCCCAGCGCGCCTTGGCGTCCCAGGTCTTGCGCGCCATCGCCACTTCGGGATGCTCGTCGGGGCCGGCGCCGGGCACCGTGTAGAAGCGCCAGGAGAGCTTGCCGGTCGCCGCGTCGAAAGCGCTGACATAGCCGCGCACGCCCATCTCCGCGCCGCCATTGCCGATCACGATATTATTGCCGGCAATGCGCGGTGCGCCGGTGATCGCATAGCTTTTGGTGCGGTCGACAAAGGTGTCCGATCGCCATTTCTGCTTGCCCGTCGCCGCGTCGAGCGCGACCAGCCAGCCGTCGACGGTGCCGACATAGACCACGCCCTTCCACACCGCGACGCCGCGGTTGACGACGTCGCAACAGGCGCGCCGGCCCCAATTTCCGTCGACTTCGGGATCGTGCGTCCATTTGAGCGCGCCGGTCTTCGCGTCGACCGCATAGACGACGCTCCACGGCCCGGTGAAATAGAGCGTCCCGTCCACCATGATCGGAGTCGCCTGCGCACCGCGATGCGTGCGCCCGCGCACGACGAAATCGTCGAACGAGAATGCCAGGCCGAGGGTACCGACATTGGCCTTGGTGATATCCGCCACGGGCGAGAAGCGCTGCTCGCCAAAACCATGGCCGTAGAGCGGCCATTCCGTCGCGCTGGTCCCGTCGGGCAGGGCGAAGGGATCGCCGGATGCCTCGGGGGTGACGCTGCACGATCCGAGCGCGGCCATTGCCGCCATCACGACAAGCCGAAAGATACGCATGGCCCCGCCCCCGTCCCCAATGATTTTGGGGAGGGTGTCATGACACCCTTGGTCGCGCAACTCCGATTGGAAAAGATTATCCGACGGAGCTGAAACTTTTCTCTTTATGCAAATAGAAAGATAGCGCCGCTGTCTTCATTGTTGTCAGATCAAGTCGCCCCGGCCGGCTTCGCCGCGTCGGCGCGCACCGCCTTCACGACTTCGTCGACCGCGCGCACGACCACGTCGGGCCGCTCGTTCTGGATATAATGGCCCGCGTCGGGAACGAGTTCCTGGCGCGACCGGGTCGACCAGGATGCAATCTCGGTGTGGAGCGCTTTCCAGCGCGCCTGCATCCCCTCTCCCTCCGCCTTGGTCACGCTCAGCCCCTGCAGCATTTCGGGCGGATAGGGCTGGGTGGAGGTCAGGACGACAATGGGGCGATCGCCGAGATTGCGGAGCCTGCCCGCCTGTTCCCAGATCGCGGGCAGCGCGTCCATCTCGGCGATCACGCCGCCGACGCTGTGGCCCATATAGGCCTGGCGCGCGCCGGCTTCCGCCGGTGGCTCGCCGGACGCTGCCTGGGCGGGAACCAGGCGCCATATCCCGGTCCACGACAACGCCGACATCGCGCGCGGCACGAAGGGCAAGGGCACATAAGCCTTGCGCCCCGGCGGGGGCAGCTTCTTGCCCTGATCGGCGTGCGAGGCGTCGACGAACACGATCCCCTTCACATCGTCGCCGTAAAGCCGCGTATAGGTCATCGCATAGGGACCGCCGGCGGAAAGGCCGACCAGCACCAGCGGCCCGCCAATGCCCGCCTTTTCCAGCATGGCATGGAGATCGCGCGCCACCCCCTCGCCGTCATGCACGCCCGACTTGTCGTCGCTCCACATGATGCCCGCGCGGTCATAGGCGCAGGTGCGCGTGATCTTCGCGATCGAATCATGCACCGGGCGCCACGACAATGTGCCGTTGGGATCGACGCCCGATTCGAGGATCACCGTCGGCGATCCGCCGCCGCGACAGTCGAGATGGAGCTTGCGTCCACCGATATCGACGAGTTGGCCGCGCGGTGGAAACTGCTTCGCCGCGCGATGCCGCGCCCATTGCTCATAAGCTGCGCCGAACGCGACGATCAGGACGACGATCCCCGCCAGTCCGATTCCGATCCGCTTGATCACACGCCACACCCGTGACCCGGCCATGCTCCCCTCCTATATTATTTCTTTCTGGTGATATTATGTTGCGCGGACATTGCCATTGGAACGAAAGCGGCACAATCGGGATGGCGCGCTGGAGCCACCAGTTTTCGACGAACGACAACCTTGGCGCTGGTGCGTAAACCACATATAATTCGATGCATGACCGGCCGCCGCGCCGATACCACCAAAAGGGTTCCCTGCATGATCGTCCGACTCGCTATCGCCCTTTGCGCGATCGGCCTGACCATATTGTCGCCCGCCCTGGCAGCGCCGCAATCGGCGAAGCCGGCGCCCGACCCCAATGAGCGTATCTGTCGCACCGAAGCGGTGACGGGTTCGCGCCTCCAGAAACAGCGCACCTGCCGAACCCGCAAGGAATGGGACGAGGCCCGCCGCGAAACCGGCGAGGCGATGGGCAGCGTTCAGCGCAGCCAGGGCGGCAATTGCGGCATGCGCCCCTGCTGAGCGCCGCAATCCGCATCGAAGCAACGCACCGCGACAGGCCGGTGTACCTTATCCCTTAAGATGGAACAGATATGACCGACGACAAGACGATCCAGGTGCTCACCACCGGTGGCACGATCGACAAGCAATATTTCGACAGCCTCAGCGAATATCAGATCACCGATACGATCGTGACCCGCCTGTTCGAGATCGCGCGCGTCACG
Source organism: Sphingobium sp. FW305-3-2-15-F-TSA7 (assembly GCF_058787155.1). Taxonomy (NCBI): domain Bacteria; kingdom Pseudomonadati; phylum Pseudomonadota; class Alphaproteobacteria; order Sphingomonadales; family Sphingobiaceae; genus Sphingobium; species Sphingobium sp. FW305-3-2-15-F-TSA7. The sequence continues at coordinate 74,844 of NZ_JBYSZM010000034.1, forward strand.
CAGCCGCACCGGGTGGAAGAGATGTTCCGCAAGGACAGCAACGACCTGCTGGAAGAAGATCGCACCGCGCTCGCAGCGCGCATCCGCAGCGACGATGCGAAGCGCTTCGTCATCACCCATGGCACCGACACGATGACGGTGACGGCGGCGGCTTTGTCCGACATTCCCGACAAGGTGATCGTGCTGGTCGGCGCCTTCACGCCTGCGCGGTTCGCGGAAAGCGACGCCGTGTTCAATCTCGGCATGGCGTTCGCGGCCGCGCAAACGGCGGCGCCGGGCGTCTATATCGCGATGAACGGGACGATCTCCAACGCCAGCGAAGTGGTGAAGGATCGCGCAAAGGGTGCATTCGTCCGCCGCGACGCGCAATAGGATCTGGCCCGACCGATCAGCGCGGACGATAAGCCCCCAGGAAAGCACGTACCGCCTCTGCGGCATGGCGTCGCAGCGTTGACCGATCGGGTATCGCGCTGTCGCCGAGCATCATGACGCGGTTCACCGGATCGCCCATCACCAGCCAGTTGAACTGCGACGCGGCGATCCGCGGGTCATCGATCGCAAGCAGGCCGCGGTCGGCCCAGCGCGTAAAGGCCGTGGTGAGCCCGGCCACCGCGCGCTGCGGCCCGCCACGGTCGAGCGCCGCGCCAAGCTCCGGAAACCGGTTCGCTTCGGCGATGATGAGGCGGCGCAATTGCATCAGCCGCGGCGTCAGCACCACGATCAATTGCCGTTCAGCATAAGCGAGCAATCGTGCCTCGACATCGTCCTTGCCGCCAAGATCGGCGATCTCGCGCTGGACTTCGTCGCCGGCGGCCGAGGTCATGCGGGTGATGATCGTGACGAACAGCGCCTCCTTGCTCGCGAACTGCTTGTAGACCGTCTGTTTCGACACCGCCGCCTGCGCCGCGATCTCGTCCATGCTGGTGCCCGCATAGCCGTTCTGAAGGAAAATATCGGTTGCCGCATCGAGGACCGCCCGGCGCTTTCGCTCGGATCGGCCAATGCCGTCGATCAATGAGTCCGCCATGGCCGCCCCCACTTGCCGCCGGTCAGTGGCGGTTGACTCTCAGTACTGGACAGTCCAGTTTGATTCAAGCAGCGGAAAGAGCGACTCCGATGAACGGCAAACAGATTCACTCCCTGACATCGTCGTGCCGATGCGGCGCGGTCGCATTCGAGACGGTCGGCGCGCCGATCATGAGCGTGTCGTGCCATTGCACGAGCTGCCGCACGGCCGGACGGCAGATCGAGGAACGCCCCGATGCACCGGCGGTGCTCGATGCCGACGGCGGAACCCCCTTTCTGCTCTATCGCAAGGATCGCCTTCGTTGCGTTCGCGGCGGCGCACAGCTGGAGACGTTGCGGCTCAAACCCGATTCCCCGACACGGCGGCTGATCGCACGGTGCTGCAACTCCGCGATGGCGCTCGAATTCTCCAAGGGTCATTGGCTGAGCATGTATCGCGATCGCTTTCCCGACGACGCCCCGCCGCTGGAGATGCGGGTGATGACCGCGGATCAGCCGGGAGACAGCCCGCTTCCCGACGATATTCCCAACTATCCCCGCCATTCGGGCCGCTTCATGTGGCGATTGCTCGGCGCGTGGATCGCGATGGGACTGCGCTCGCCACGCGTTGCAGGCATGGAGGCGGTATGACGAAAGTGGCGATGGAGAATATCAACAGTCCCGACCGGCCGATCCGCGTCGATGCCGTCAAATATCACGCGATGCGCGACGCGATCCTCGCGGTGTTACCGACCGGCGCGCCTGGATTGACGGTGGCCGAAACCAAGGCGCGGCTGTTGCCGCTGCTGCCCGAAACGCTCTTCCCCGGCGGCGAGAAGGCCGGCTGGTGGCTCAAGGGCGTCCAGCTCGACCTGGAGGCGAAGCGACTAATCGCGCGTGAGGAGACCAAGCCGCTGCGCCTGCACCGGCTTTGATCAATTGAATGAGACGCGTTGCGGTTACGCCTTGGGCGTCACCCAGATATCGACGGGCGCGGCGAACTTGCCGGGTGCGGGCTTGCCGATATCGATCCGCTCCGCGGTCACCAGCTCGCCCGACTTCAGCGTGAAACTGGCATAGGGACGCGGCATACGGCCGAAACTCATTTTCTGAATGGGCTCGCCCGTGGCGGAATTCATGATCGTTGCGATGATGCTCATCGCGCGCCGGTAGCGGTCTTTCGGGACCGATTTCAACCGTCGTCGCAAAAGAATCATCGATGCGCATGGCTCCGCATCGCGAAACTCGAGGTGATGCGCGAAACGCCGGGGAGCCGCGACAGCACCGTTGCGTGGAAGCGCTCATATTCGGCCATGTTCGCGATCTGCAGGCGCAGCACATAATCGCCGTCGCCCGTCATCAGATACCATTCGCGAACCTCGGGATGGTTGCGCAGCCCCTGTTCGAAGCGCGTCAGATATTCCTCGGTCTGGCGGTCCAGCGCCACCTGGACGATCGCGGTCATGCCTTCGTCGGGCGAGCTGCCGGCGATGATCGCGGTATAGCCGCGGATCACGCCCGAGCGTTCGAGCATCCGAACCCGGCGCAGACAGGCCGAGGGTGACAGCCCGATCTTGGCCGCCAGCGCGCCATTGGTGATGCGGCCGTCGAGGCGCAGCGCGGTGAGGATGCGGCGATCGATCTCGTCAATGGCGTGCATGCAATATTCTTTCATTTCTTCGAATAATCTGCGCTTCTAACCGCATTTTCGACCAATTCTAGCAGCAACAGACGGAATATTCGGCATCATCGACGCTACATCATCCCCAGGAGGTGATGCGTGGAAAAACATGCCTGTCCCAGCGCGGCCAGCCGGCTGACGATCGACCTCGACGCCGTGCGGGCGAATTTTGCGGCAATTGCCGCACGGGTGTCGCCAGCCCGGTGCGGCGCGGTGATCAAGGCGGACGCCTATGGACTGGGCGCCCCGGCGGTCGCCGCAGCACTCCACCGCGAAGGGTGTCGCGCCTTCTTCGTCGCGCATCTGTCCGAAGCGATCGCCATTGCCCATGTCCTCGATCCCGATTGCGAGATCATGGTGCTGAACGGGCTGGAACCGGGCAATGAGGCGCTCTGCGCGGATCGCGGTTTCGTGCCCGTGCTCAACGCCCCCGAACAGGTCGACGCCTGGCGCGCGCTCGCCATCCAGCGCGGACGCCCACTGCCCGCCGCGCTCCAGATCGACACGGGCATGTCACGGCTCGGCATCGACCTCGACCATGCCGCGCGGCTGGCGGACGATTCCGCTTTGGCCGGGCAGATTTCGCTGCGCCTGCTGATCACGCATCTCGCCTGCGCCGACTCGCCCGATCATCCAGCCAATGCCGATCAGCTCGCGCGTTTCGCAGCGGTCCGATCGCTGTTCCCGACCGTGCCCGCATCGATCGCCAACAGCGCAGGCGCGGCGCTGGGCAGCGATTTTCATCTCGATCTCGTGCGCGCCGGACTCGCATTGTTCGGCACGACAGCGTCGGGGGCGGGCGTATCGCCGCGCCCCGCCGTCCGGCTCGACGCGCGCGTCGTCCAGATCCGCACGATCGCGCCCGGCGACGGGGTCGGCTATGGCCTGACGCATATCGCATCGTCGCCGCAAAGGCTCGCCACGCTCGGCATCGGCTATGCCGACGGCTGGCCGCGCAGCCTGAGCGATCGCGGCGCCGCCTGGTTCCAGGGCGTACGCCTGCCGATCGTCGGCCGCGTCTCGATGGACTGCATGACGGTGGACATCACCGCCCTGCCCGACGCCGCGCTCGCCCAGGGCGATTTCGTCGAGCTGATCGGGCCGGACCAGTCCGCCGTCGAGGTGGCCGAGGATGCCGGCACCATCGACCATGAAATCCTGGCACGGCTCGGGACGCGCTTCCAGCGCCTCTATCTCGAAGACGGCGCCACACTCATCCAGTCAGCGGGGGTTTAGCAGCAATGAAGGTCGTCATCCTGGGCGCGGGCGTCGTCGGCATCACATCGGCCTGGTATCTCGCAAAGGCGGGCCATGAGGTCGTCGTCATCGACCGTCAGCCCGGCCCCGCGCTCGAAACCAGCTTTGCCAATGCCGGCGAGATATCCCCCGGCTATGCATCGCCCTGGGCCGCGCCCGGCATTCCGATGAAGGCGATACGCTGGCTGATGATGCGCCACGCGCCGCTGATCCTGCGCCCCAATCTCGACATAGAGATGGTGCGCTGGGTGGCGTCGATGCTGCGCAACTGCACCGCCGCGCGCTACACGCTCAACAAGAGCCGGATGGTCCGCCTGGCCGAATTCAGCCGCGATCAGCTCGCCGAAATGCGCACCGAGCTCTCGATCGACTATGATCATCGCGAGCAAGGCACGCTGCAGCTTTTCCGCACCCAGGCGCAGCTCGACGGCAGCGCCAAGGATATCGCGGTGCTGCGCGACTACGGCATTCCCTATGAAGTGCTCGACCGCGACGGCTGCGTGCGTGCCGAACCCGGCCTTGCCGGCACGCGCGACCGCTTCGTTGGCGGCCTGAGGCTGCCCAATGACGAGACCGGCGACTGCCAGATCTTCACCACCAAGCTGGCCGCGCGGCTCGCCGGCATGGGCGTCGAATTCCGCTACGATACGCAGATCGAGTCGCTTGCCGTCGAGGGCGGCAAGATCGCCGGCGTCCGCACCGATCGCGGCCTGGTTTCGGGCGATCAGTATCTCGTCGCGCTCGCCAGCTTCTCACCCGCTTTGCTCAAGCCGCTCGGCTTCCATGTGCCGGTCTATCCGGTGAAGGGCTATTCGATCACCGCGCCGATCGTCGAGGCCGATCGCGCGCCCGTCTCCACCCTGCTCGACGAAAGCTACAAGATCGCGATCACCCGGCTGGGCGACCGTGTGCGCGTCGGCGGCATGGCCGAGATATCGGGATATAGCCGCGACCTGCCCGAACGGCGCAAGGGCACCCTGCTCCACTGCGTCGACGATCTTTTCCCCGGCGCCGCCGACCTGTCAGACGTCAGCTACTGGTGCGGGCTGCGCCCGATGACTCCCGACGGACCGCCGATCCTGGGACCGACCGCGATCCCCAACCTTTACCTCAACACCGGCCACGGCACGCTCGGCTGGACGATGGCGTGCGGTTCCGGCCATGTCATCGCCGACATTATTTCGGGCCGCGCGCCCGAAATCGATGCGGACGGGCTGTCGATCGCACGCTATCGAGCCTGATCACACAAAGGAGAACTACCCAAATGAGCATCGTCAGACTGAAATCGGGCCCGCGCATGAGCCAGGTCGTGATCCATGGCGGCCTGGTCTATCTGGCCGGCCAGGTCGGCGCGCCGGGCGAGGACGTGCAGGCGCAGACCCGCGCAGTGCTGTCGTCGATCGACGCGTTGCTGACCGAAGCGGGCACCGATCGCTCGCGCATCCTGACGGCGACGATCTGGCTCGCCGACATGGGCGACTTCGCCACGATGAATTCGGTGTGGGAAGAGTGGGTCGATCCCGCCACCGCCCCCGCGCGCGCCACCGGCGAAGTGCGCCTGGCGACCGACGAGTACAAGGTCGAGATCATCGTCGTCGCCGCGCTTCCCTGATAGTCGGGCCGCACCGGCTCGCTCCCCCGCCCGACCACCCGATCCAGTATGATCCTGTCGGGTGGTTGGGCGGGGGAGTGGGCCGGTACCGTTACTGGAAAGCGCTCTTTCGCGCTTTCTCAAACGAACTCCGAGGGCGGATCTCGGACCGGCGATCGATCGCCGGTTTGACATGCCGCCCTCGCATCGCCACATCACCATTATGGTCAAGCAGATCATCCACGGGCGTTATCGCCACCATTCAGGGCAGCTCGCCGCGCGCAGCTAGCCCCGGGCTTCCTTCGTCACCCTAACGAAGCCCGGGGAGACAGCATCGAAGCATCCGGCCGTTTCCGCCCATGCGGACGCCGCACCCTGAAAGCCATGACCATGACGACAGCGTCGGAGCCGGCACAAGGCCGCCCGCCCATCCACCTCATCGACGCCGAATGCGAGATGCTGACCGCGCTCGCGTTGCGGATCGAGGACGCCCAGCCCGTGCTCGCGGACCTGCTGCTCACCGAGATGGAGCGCGCCGAGCTTCATCCCGCCGATGCGCTGCCGCCGCGCACGGTGGCGATGAACAGCGTGATCTCGTTCGTCGACGAGCGCAGCGGTACGCGGCGCACCGTCCAGCTCGTCTATCCCCAGGACGCCGATATCGAGGCCGGGCGCATCTCGATCCTGACCCCCATCGGCGCCGGCCTGATCGGCCTCGCCCAGGACGCGTCGATCGTCTGGCCCGACCGGGACGGCCAGGAACGGCTGCTGCGGATCGTCCAGGTCGAACCGGGAGAGTCGCCTTGATGGAGGAACTCGCCCGCTATCGCTGCGTCGGCGACGACGGCACCCGTGTCGCCGTCGTCGAATATCGCTATGTCCACACCGCGCGCGGCGACAACGGCATCCGCCGTCACCTGGGCGCGACCAAACTCACGCTCGAGACGGGCGAGCCCGTCCGCTACATCGATCCGGTCCGCTTCGAAGTGATCGACACCGGCGAAATGATCCGCCGGCTATCCTGACGGCAGTCCCGTCAACCGCCCGCCCCTCGCCATCGCGGCCGGGCGGCGATCAGCATATCCGACGCCGGATCATGTATCGGCGTCGCGAACATCAGCCCGACCTCGACTCCCCCCCGCCGGGGCATGCTCGCCTTCGGTCCGGCACGCGGCACCGCCGCGGCCGCAAACGCATCGCAGCGCGCGGCAAGGTCGAGGAGATGCGCGCGCACCACCTCATCACTGGTGCGCGCGGCGATCCGGCGACAGGTCTCGGCCTGCCCGATCCAATGGCCATAGCCAGGGGTAACGCTCATGCCGGCGACGATGCCAGGCCGCGTCCACCGACCGGAGCCTCCTCGCCGCGCGAGTAGGTGGCGACGAGCATGCCGGCGGCAAGCACATTGCCGGCCAGCGCGCCGACAACGCCCGACCGGCCGGGATTGTCGCCGATGTCCGGCGTCGTCGAGAGCGCGAAAAGCTGGAACACAAAATCATGCGGTCCGTGGCCGGTCGGCGGATCGGGGGGCAGCCAGCCTTCGGCCAGAATGCTGTTGCGCCCGACATCGCGGCCATCGGCATCGCCGGCGCCATCGTCCGCGATCGCACCCTCCGCCAATCCGGCTTCATCGGGCGGGATATTCCAGACGATCGCATGGACGAAGGGGCTGGTGGCGGGCGCGTCGGGATCCTCGACGATCAGCGCCAGGCTGGTCGCGGCGTCGGGCACGCCACTCCATATCAGGGGCGGCGAAATGCCGGCGCCATCAGCGGTGAAGCGTTCGGGCAGCCGGGCGCCGTCGGCGAAGGCCGGGCTGCGCAGATCGATGAAACCATCGCCGAGCCCCAGTTCTTCCTGCGCGATGACCAGTTTCGAATGCCCTGCCCGCACGTTGCGAAGCAGGCTGCCGAGCCAGTGTGGAACATGTTGCAGCATCGCGGAGCCTCCTTGCCGATCCCGGGACAACACCCGAGAACGATATTGGCTCCCGCATGCACGGAAGTGCAGGTCGGCGACGGAGATTTGGCAGGCTGTCGAAGGGCTGAGCGCGGCCCGAGGGGAGTCCATACTTTGCTGTCGAGACATAATTTGTGCCTGCCGCAGCGCCTGCTCCCTCGCCCCCTTTAGGGGGAGAGGGGGGCGTCGGGGCAGAATCGAGCTTCGGCGCCAAGGCCTCTCCCTACGTCCCCCTCTCCCGACCTCGCTGCGCTCGGCCCCCTCTCCCCCTAAAGGGGGCGAGGGAAGCATGCCATCCAGCCTACGCCAATCGAAATCCCGGATACCAGTGTACCTTCGCCGGAACGACGGTGGTTTTTTGAAGACCTATCAGGGCGCGATACCCCGCGATATCGCGCCCCGATCCGGTCAGAAGCCGATCGACAGCGTCAGGCGGCCGTTGCTCTGCGAACCGTTCTTGCCGATCAGCCCGTCATAGGAGACCGAAACCGTCGCCGCCTTGCTCATCCGCCAGTCGAGCGCGACCGTCGCCGCCGCGGCATCGCGCGACAGCGCGGTGCCGGTGACGCCGAAGCTGGCGGCCGACGTGCCGAAGCTGTGAGTGCCGGTTGAAACCAGATCGCCGAACACATGCTGCCACGCCAGGCTGCCGCGGCCCGAAAGCCCGCCGACGATCGGCGTCGCCGCCTTCACGCCCAGCTTGCCCAGACCGAAAGTGTCCTCACGCGCGGCGACGCGCAGCGCGACCGGCCCGCCAGTCTCGGTGAAGCCGTCGGTCTTGATGCGGTAGATGCCGAGGCCGGCAAAGGGCTCCACCGCCCCGCCGGTCGCGGCGATCGGCATGCCGATCTCGGCGAAGCCGTGCAGCGTGGTGCCCTTGTAATCGGCCTCTGCATGATCGGTGAAACCGGGGAAGGCGATGTCGCGCCGGGTGGCGACATCGACCCGGCCGTAACCGATGCCGGCGCGCAGATTGACGCCGCCGAAGCTGCCCCCGGCATAAGCCATCACATGCACCGTCTCGAGCTTCGCGGTGCTGCGCCGCGCGGCGACCGTCAGATCCTCGCTGGTGAAGCCGCCGGCGATGCCGACGCGCGCGCCCGATGCGAAGCCGAAATCGATACCGCCGATCCCGCCGGTGGTCTCACGCTCGGCATCGGCCGCGCCGGATATGCCCGAATCCTCGTCGCTCGACGCGACGAACTGGCCCCAGATCGCCGGCCCATCGGCATCGACGGCGAAGCGCGGCGCCAGCGCCGCTTCCGCCGCGATCGCATTGAGCACCATCGCGGTGCCGACCGAGGCATGGACCTCGCCCGAAAGCAGGTCGAGCCCCGCGCGGACCGCATCGTCGCTGGGGATGAGGGTCAGCGCGGCATAGGCCGGATTGGCGACGCCGAGCGTGCCGAACGCGGTCGCGGTGTTCACCTGGTTGGGATTGAGGCCGAGCAGCGCCAGCGACGCGCCGGTGCGCACGACATCGACATAGATCGCGTTGGCGTTCGCACCCAGCCGCAGTTCGGTGTTGCCGAGCGGGTTCTGCGTCATGGTCGTGTAATTGCCGCTGACGCCGCCCGCCGCGGTCAGCAGCGTGTAGCGCGAACCGACCGTGTAATCGCCCGCCGCGCGGGTGACCGCCAGCGTCGCGCCCGAACGGATCGTCGCGATGCTGCCCACCGCGATCCGGTCCGCACCGCCCGAAACGATTTCGGCGGCATAGGTCGATCCGGCTTCCTGGACGAGCTGCCCGGTGATGGTGAGCGTGCCGACGCTGAGGCCCGGCGCGATCGTCGCGCCCGACTGGATGGTCGCGCCCGCGATAGTGCCGGTGCCGCCCAGCGTCGCGCCGTTGGCCACGCGCACCGCCGAGGGCATCGCGCCCAGCACGTTGAGCCGGCCGGCCAGCACATCGACCGGGCCGGCAAAGCCCGGCTGCGCACCGATGGCGAGCGTGCCCGCGCCCAGTTTCTGCAACAGGCCGGTGCCGGTGAGCGTCGCCGCCAGCGTGCCGGTATCCGCCTGATCTATGCGCAGCGTGCCGGCATTGGCGATCGCGCCGGTCAGCGTCGTGCTGTTGCCAGTCAGCGTGGCGCCGCCGCCGATCGTGGTGCCGTCGCTGAAGGTCGAGGCGGCGGTCAGCGTCCAGCTGCCCGAAGCGACCGCGAGCCGCTCGAAATTGACCGCGCCCGCGAAGCTGCCATTGCCGGTGCCGCCCAGCGTCACCGTGTCGGTGCCGGTGCCGCCATCGACCGAGCCGGTGATGACCGATCCGGCGAGCAGGTTGAGCGCGTCGTTGCCACCGCCCATCTGGATCGCGACACCGCCGGTGCCGGCGATGGTGCCCGAATTGGTGATCGTGTCGGCGAAATTGCCGACCAGCGCGATCGCGGGGCCGGCAAGCCCTTCGATCCGGCCGGCATTGACGATCGTGGTCGCGCCAAAGGCACCATTGTCGGCGCCGTCGTCGATCAGGATGCCGTTGCGGCCGCCGCTGATCAGCGCGTTCGCCGCATTCTCGATCGTGCCGCCGCCCATCGCGATGCCCTGCGCGCTGTTGGGCCGGCCGCCCGAATCGACGCCGGTCGCGCTGATGCCGCGGATCGTGCCGAAATTGCGGACGGTGCCGATCAGATCGATATCGACGCCGTCGCCGTCGCCATTGG